>NZ_JBSGJZ010000019.1:0-148996 GCF_053605825.1 Saccharopolyspora sp. NPDC003752
GCTTTTTGTTTGGGGGGGGCTTTTTTGTGGGGGCCGGGGGGGGCCGGGGGGCGGGGGGGGGGGCCCCCCCCCGGGGGGGGGGGGGCCCCCCCCCCCCCCCCCGCCACCCCTCACGAGATTCGCCGGTTTCGCGCGAAAACGTCGCGGTGCCGCTTCCGACAGCAAGGGGGCTCGGCGTCGGACGCTGGACAAAATATGTAGACCGGTCTATTTTTCTCCCCATGGTGATCGAGAGCGGCAGGCCTATCGGGGCACCGGACGCGGTGGTGTTCGGCGCGACCGGATTCATCGGTCGGTGGACAGTGCTGCACCTGCTGGACCAGGGCCGCGCGGTCGCGGCAGTCCTCCGGGAGCGCGGCGGGACGGGCCGGGAGGCGGAGTTGCGCGGGTGGCTGCGCGATCGCGGCGCGGCCGACGACCGGCTCGTGGTCGTCGCCGGTGACCTCACCGGTGGTTCCGGACTGGGGCTCAGCCCGGCCGACGACGAGCAACTCGCCGACGTGCGGGATGTCTTCAACACCGCCGCCCTCTACCGGTTCGGGCTGCAGCGCGAGGAGGCGAGGGCGGTCAACGTCGACGGCGCCCTCAACGTGCTGCGCTGGGCCGCCACCCGCCGCGGCCTGCGCAGGCTGGTCCACGTGTCGGGCTACCGGGTTGGGCTGGACCGACAGGCGCGGTATCCCCTCCCCGAGGCCGAACTCGCGGCGCTCTATCGGGACAAGGGCGCGTACGAAGGATCCAAGTTCGAGGCGGATGCGGCCGTGCGGGTCGTCGCCGCCCGGCTGGCGGTCCCGCTGACGGTGGTGAACCCCAGCAGCGTGATCGGGCACTCGGCCACCGGCGAGGCCGGCCAGTACATCGGCCTGGCCGAACTGGTCCGCCAGTTGTGGACCGGACGGCTGGCCGCGCTGCCCGGAACCGCGCGCACGTTCGTCCCCGTCGTGACCGTGGACCACTTCGCGAAGTTCATGGCCGCCGTCCCCGAGCACGACCCGGAGCCCGGCGGCCGGCACTGGGTGCTCGACGCGGACACCCCGGACCTGCCCGACGTGGTCCGGATGCTCGCCGACCACCTGGGCGTGCGCGCGCCGCGGACCCGTGTGCCGGTGTCCCTGGTCCGCCGCCTCCCGGCCGCGCTGACCGGCGCCGACCCGGAAACCTTGGACTTCCTGATCGAGGACCGCTACGACACCGCTTCGGCGGAGCGGGTCGCCGACGCCGCCGGACTCCGGCAGCCGCCCGCCGAGACCGCGCTGCGCCGTTGGGCGGATCGGCTCGTGGCGGACCGGTTCGGCGCGACTTCCGCCGCGCTCTCCGGCGGCTTCCACGACGTCGCAGGCTCCCGGACCTACCTCGCCGGCGACCGGACCTCGCCCGATTTCGTGCTCCTGCACGGGCTTCCACTCGACGGCGAGTCCTGGCGGGGCGTGCTCGGCGAACTGGGGGACTCGCGCGCCCTGGTCGCCGACCTGCCGGGCCTCGGCCGCTCGGCCCCGACCAGGGCCACGCCGCTGGACTGGCTCGCGGACCTGCTGGCACCCGTGCGAACCCGGCCCGTGATCGTCGCCCACTCGGCGGCCACCGCGCCGGCGCTGCGCTTCGCCGCCGCGCATCCCGACCGCATCGCGGGCGTGCTCCTGGTTTCGCCCTACTTCCTCCAGGCCGAAGCCTCGAAGCTGCTCCGCGCGCTCGCCGCGCCGCTGCTCAAGCGCATCTCAGTCCCGCGCCTCACGGCTGCGCTCCTCGGCGACGCTCCGCCCGCCGAAGCCCGCCAGGCCGTCGCGAGCGCCGCGGCCCAGCTGCGTCGGCCCGCCGTCGCCAGCCGCACCGCCCGCTGGCTCAGAGCCGCGAGCCAACCTGCCGAACGCGCCGCCCTCCGCACGCTCCTCGGCGACGCCTCGGTCCACATCGTTGCCGGACAACAGGATCCGCTGCTCGACGCCCCGGGATCGGCCACCGTCACCACCATCCCCGGCGCCGGGCACAACCCGCAGCTCACCCACCCCTCCGCGGTCGCCGCCGCCATGCGGCGGATCAGTGCTTGATGGGCCCCTGCCAGGCATCGGCGCCGGCCCCTTCCCGCAATTTCCATTGAAATTGAACCTTCGATTTCAATGGAAATTGCGGCGGATCAGTGCTTGATGGCGCCGGCGAGGTTGAAGGCGCCACCGAGGGTGCGGCCGACGATCAGGTACAGGGCGATCACCGGGGCCGTGTAGAGGATCGAGTAGGCCGCCAGCTGGCCGTAGGCGATCAGCCCGCCCTGGCCGAAGAAGGTGAACACGCCCACCGACGCCGGCTGCTTCGCCGGGTCCAGCAGCAGGACGAACGGCACGAAGAAGTTGCCCCACGCGGTGATGAACGTGAAGATCGCAACCACCGCCAGGCCGGGCACGATCAGCGGCAGCACCACCGCGCGCAGCGCCTGCATCGCCGACGCGCCGTCCACCCACGCCGCCTCCTCCAGCGCGATCGGGACGCCGTCCATGAAGTTCTTCGTCATCCAGATCGCGACCGGCAGCGACGTCGCCGCCAGGAACAGGGTGGTGCCGAACATCGAGTCGATCAGCTCCAGCCGCACGAACATGCTGTACACCGGGACCATCACCGCGGTCATCGGCAGGCCGGAGGCGAACAGCACGACGTACAGGAAGGGCCGCCGGAACCGCAGCTGGTAGCGCGACAGCGGATAGGCGCACAGCACCGCGGCGACCACCGAGATCAGCGCCGCGCCGCCGCTCATCAGCAGCCCGTTCCACAATGGACGAACGCTGGTCTCCCAGTCGAGCACCTGGCCGAAGTTGTCGAGAGTGAGCGCGGCGGGCAGCTGCGCCGCCAGCGGCGCGTCGGCGTCGAACGCGGCCGTGACCAGCCAAAGCAGCGGGGCCAGGAACGCCAGGGCGATGGCCGCGAGCACCAGGTTGACCACAGTGGACACCGAGCGCCGCCGGGCGGAGGTCACCGAGGCCATCAGGCACCTTCCCGGAGGCTCTTGGCGTACACGACCGCGAAAATGCCGCCGATCAGCAGCAGCACCAGGGAGATCGCGGCGCCGTAACCGATCTCGTCGAACTCGAACGCCGAGTCGTACATCAGCAGCGGCAGCGTCTGCGTCGCGGCGCCCGGGCCGCCGGCGGTCAGCACGTAGATCATCGTGAACAGCCCGATCGTCTGCAGCGTGATGAGCATCAGGTTGGTCAGCACCGAACGCCGGATGATCGGCAGCGTGACGTGCCAGAACCGGCGGAACACCCCGGCGCCGTCGACCTCCGCGGCCTCCACCAGGTCGGTCGGCACCTCCGACAGCGACGCCTGGTACACCAGCATCGAAAACGCGGTGCCCCGCCAGACGTTGCCCAGGATTACCGCCACCATCGGCGCGCTGTAGAGCCAGTCCTGCGCACCGAGCCCGAGACCGGTGAGCAGCCGGTTCAGCGTGCCGTCGGCGTTCAGGAACGCGTACACGGCGAAGGCCGCGACGAGCTCCGGCAGCACCCACGCCGACACCACGACGGTGCCGACCGCGCTGCGCACCCAGCGGCGCCGGTGCTGCGTAAGCACGGCGATGAGCATGCCCAGGCAGTTCTGCCCGATGACCGCCGAGCCCACCGTGAAGACCACCGTCAGCCAGGACGAATGCCACAGCGCCGGATCGGTGAGCAGCCGCCGGAAGTTCTCCAGCCCGACGAACTCCGGCGCGGTCGCCGCGGCCCCGGTCAGCGCCGCGTTGGTGAGCGAGACGTAGCCGCTCCACAGGATCGGACCGGCGACGAACAGGCCGAGCAGCAGCAACGCGGGTGCCATCGGCACCAGCCAGCGCCCCACCCGCGCCCCCATCAGCCCGGTCGGGTGTTCGCCGGCTGCACGATCCGCGACACCTGCTCCGACCAGCGATCGGCGACCTCGGCGGGCGGCTTGCCCGCCACCACGTCGAGCACCGACTGCTGGATCGCCTCGGAGACCTTCGGGTACTCCGGCAGCGCGGGCCGGTAGTGCGTGTTGTCCAGCAGGCCGATCCAGAACGGGTTGAGCGGGTTGGCACCGACCACCCGTGGATCGGCGGCGGCGTCCGCGCGGGCCGGCAGGTTGCCGCTGGCCGCCGCGTAGGCCACGACGTTGTCCTTGGTCATCGCCTGCTTGATGAACTCGAACGCGTCGTCCTGCTTGCCGCTGGACGAGCTGATCGCCAGCGTCCAGCCGCCGGAGAGGGTGACCGTGCCCGGCGGCTGCCCGTGCCGGGTGGGCATCGGCGTCGCCGCCATCGTCCGGCTCCAGTCCTGCCAGCCGGAATCCGCCCAGTTCCCGGAGGCGAAGCTGCCGTCAAGCCGGATCGCGATCTTGCCCTCGCGGGTCAGGTCGTCGCGGAACACCTTGTCGTACTGGGCATCGGCGATCTGCGCCCCGCTCTGCGTCAGGCCCTCGGCCAACGCGGTGGACAGGAAGCCCATCGCGTCGGCGAAACCGCTGCTCGGCGCGATCCACTTCTGCTGCCGTTCGTCGTAGAGGGTGCCGGTTTCGGTGCCGTACAACAGCATTTCGACGGTCTGCATGCTCACCGACTCGCCCTCGGCCTTGCCCAGCGCGAGGTCCAGGGCGATGACGTCCGGGCGGTGCTGCTTGACCTGCCGGGCGGCGGCGAGCACGTCGTCCCAGGTCCGGGGCCGCCAGTCGGCGGGCAGGCCGACCGCGGCGAACAGCTCGCGGTTGTACCAGAGGCCGCGGGTGTCGGTGTCCAGCGGAACGCCGTAGGTCTTGCCGTCCTGCGCCCGGCCCGCCTGCTTGGTGGTGTCGATGTAGTTGTCCCAGTCGGGCCACTGCGCGAGCCGGTCGTCCAGCGGCGCCAGGTATCCGGCCGCGACGTCGGAGTTCACGTTGAAGCTGTCCTCGTAGAGCACGTCCGGCGCGGTGGACGGCGAACGCATCCGCAGCTGCAGCTTCGACAGGTACTCGCTCTCCGGCGCGACCACCGGATCCAGCTTCACGACCTTGCCCGGATGCGCCTGCTCGTACTGCTGCTTGACCCGCTGCATCCACTGGTCGACCTGCAACGTGTTGCCGTACCGGTGGTAGGCCACGCTGATCGTGTTCGGGTCGTCGGCCGCGCCGCCGCCGCACGCGGCCAGCACGACGACCAGGGTGGTGGTGATGAACGCGGACATCGCCTTGTTCCGACGCATCGCGGCCTCCCGCCGGCAGTGGTTGCGCCTGACCTGAGATCCGGATCACACTCTTGGGCAAGATAATTCCATTCGATGGAACAAGTCAACGATCTTGCTGCCCCAGACGAGGAGCGTCGATGGCGAAAGCGTCCTGGCAGGGCACGAATCTGCCGCGGGTGGGCGGGTTCAACCGGGCGGTCGTGCTCGACGCGATCCGGCAGCACGGTGAGGTCAGCCGCGTGGAGCTGGCGCGGCGCACCGGGCTGACCGCGCAGACGATGTCCAACATCGTGCGCGCGCTGATCGACGACGGACTGGTCACCGAGAACGGCCACGCGCCGTCCACCGGGGGAAAGCGCCGGGTGCTGCTGAAGGTCGTGCCGGACGCTTACTCGGCGGTCGGCCTGCACCTCGATCCGGAGCGGATCACCGGCGTCCTGCTGGACCTGGCGGGCGGCGTGCGGATGCGCAGCCGCCGCCGCGTGCCCGACGACGCCTCGCCCGAGGCGGTCGGGGCGGCGCTGGCCCGCACCTTCCACCAGTTGGTGCGGCGTTCCGGCATCGCAGACGGCCGGGTGCTCGGCGTCGGGCTGGCGGTGCCCGGTCCGCTGGACTCGGCGAACCGCCGGGTGCTCGGGCCGCCGAATCTGGCCGGGTGGGCGGATGTTCCGCTTGCCGACATCGTCGAGGACCGCGCCGGGCTGCCGGTGGTGATGGACAACGACGCTACGGCCGCGGCGATCGGCGAGCGGTGGGCCGGTCGTGCGGACCGCGCGGGCTCGTTCGTCTACGTCTACCTGGGTTCCGGGGTCGGCATCGGCGTGGTGCTGGGCGATCAGGTGCATCGCGGGGTCAGCAACAACGCCGGCGAGATCGGTCACGTGCACAGCGGCGGCGGGCGCGAATGCCATTGCGGCAGAAAGGGATGCCTGGAGGCGTACTGCTCGATGCGCGCGATCGTCGCCGACTGGCGGGCGGCGACCCGGGAGGAGCCGAACGGGGAACCGGTCGCGGCGGCCTACGAGCGCCTGTGCCGCTCGGCGGCCGACGGCGACGCCACTGCGACCCGGGTGCTGCGCGTGGCGGCAACCCGGTTGGGCCAGGCGTTGGCATCGGTGGTGAGCGTGCTGGACGTCGACCGCGTGGTGCTCGGCGGGCCCGCGCTCCGGCATGTGGCGGAGCTGGTGCGGGCTCGCGTGGCGAAGGTGGTCGACGCGCAGGTGTGGGCGCCGAAGGTGCGGCCGGTGCGCGTCGAGACGGCGCTGATCGGCGACGACGCCGGAGCGGTGGGCGCGGCGTCGCTGGTGCTCGACCACGCCTACTCGCCGCGCCTGACCACCCTCCTCGGCTCCTGACAGACCCCCGGACCCAGCGTCGGACCGCTTGACGCCCGCAATTTCAATGGAAATCGGACCTTCGATTTCAATGGAACTTGCGGACCGTCGGCGTGTCGCACCCCGACACGCCGACGCCTGTGGACAACTCCCGCAACTTCAATGGAAATCGGAGGTCTGGTTTCCAACTAGAACTTCTTGAACATGTCGCCGTACTGGTTGTCCCAGGTCGACTGCTTCTTGGTGCCCGGGTAGCAGTGGTAGCTCACGTCGTTGGAACCGCCGCTGAAGTCGCCCGACACCTGGTAGCGGACACCGTCGACGCTCTGCGCGGGATTGGCACCGTCGTAGATCGATCCGTCCGGGCGCCTGAAGCCGTCGTGGCTGATCTTGTCGAGATCCTTGCTCGCCTTGTCGTCCGCCTTCGCGGCATCCTGGTAGCGGTCGTTCGCAGCCTTGTAGTCGTCGTAGGACTTCTCGCCCCGCTGGTAGTCCTGCCAGGCCTGCTCCCGCTCCCGCTTCGCCTCGAAACGAGCGTCGGCGGTGCCCCCGTCCTTGTAGGCCTCCAACTTCTCCTGGCGCTTGAGGTCCGCGATCTCCGCGGCGTTCTTGCCGAAGTAGTCCTTGTGCGCCTGATCGCCGACGTTCTCCGGGAACTTGTTGGCGCCGGAATTGCTGACGTTCTTGTTGTCCATCCCGGTGATGTGGGTGGTCTGGTGCTTGTTCTGGTGGGCCTCGACCTCGACGTTGTACTTCTTGCCGTTCACGTCGTAGGTCCCCACGGGCTTCTGTTCGAGCGCCTTGGGCTCCGGCCGGTTCGTGTTGCTGCCGCCCTGGTTCGAAGGGCCTTGCCCGTTGTTCCCGGTCTCCGGCGTGTTCGGGGCCCCGTGCTTGCGCCCGGTCTTGTCCTTCGACCCCGCGGTGGACCCCTGGCCCTGCCCGCCGCCGCCCTTCTTCGGCATCAGCCCCAGCGGGTCCTTGGCGCTGTGCGGATTGCCGACGTAGGCGACGGGGTTCGGGGCCGGGGCGAGTCCCAGCGGGTCCTGGCTGAGGTAACGACCGGTGGCCGGGTTGTAGTAGCGGTAGACGTTGTAGTTCAGGCCGGTTTCGAGGTCGGCGTACTGGCCGGGGAACCGCAGCGGCGTGCCGGCGGCGGCCTGTGGGGCGGGCAATTCCCTGCCCCACAGGCTGTTCCGGCCGTGCCAGGTGAGCATTCCGCTGGGGTCGACCAGATCGGTCGCCGTCCCCACCTGGTCGGTGATGACCGAGTGGAACCGCTCCGGCGCACCCGCGCCGCGTTCGAGCTGGGCGACGGGCGCGTCGTCGTCCGGATGATGCGCCCAGGTCGTCACCGTGCGGCGGCCGCCTGCGTCGGTGTGCACCTGCTCGATCAGCGTCCCGCCGTCCCAGGCGAAGTCGGTCTGCTCGGCCACCGTGGACAGGTCGGGAGCGAGTCGCTGCTTGGCGATCCGCCGGCCGACCGGGTCGTACCGGTACCGCCAGACGACGCCCTCCGGGGTCGTCACCGCGACCAGCCGGTCGTAGGAATCCCACGCATAGCGCCAATTCCGGCCGGTGTTGTCGGCGCGGAGGACCAGCCTGCCCTGCGCGTCGTGCTGGAAGGTGACCGCCCCCGCGGCGATCAGGCTGTTGCCCGCATAGCGCCGCGGACCGGTCTCGGCATCGTTGAGGCCGTTGGACGCGACGACGTTCCCCGACCCGTCGTACCGGTAGCTCTCCCGCCGGTCCGGCGCGATGACCTCGACCACCCGGCCGGACGGGTCGATCTGGTAGCGAATGCTCCCGGAGAGCCCGTCCTCGGTGCCGATCAGCTTGCCGTCGGGCCGGTAGACGAACCGTCGCCGCAGCACGGGCTGACCCGAGCGTCCCGTGACCGCCTGCGAGGTGAGCCGCTGCTCGCCGTCGTACGACTGCACCAGGGTCACCGCGCCGTCGATCGAGCGGTTGATCTGCTGACCGGCGGCGTCGTAGCCGAAGTTCAGCGAATGCCCGGCGAAGGACAGGCCGGTCGCCCGGCCGGCGGCGTCGTAGTTCCAGGCGCTGGCCACCCCGGACGGCGTCTGCCGCCGGATCACGCCGTTCTCGCTGTCGTAGGCGAACGTGACCGACCGGCCGTTGATGGTCTCCGCGGTGATGCGTCCCTGGTCGTCCCGCTCGAACTCGAGGACGGCGTCGTCGTTGGTCGCCCGGTTCAGGTGGCCGACGGGTGAATAGGCGTACTTGGTGACGCCCGAGGGAGCCCGCCACTCGACCAGGTTGCCGAGCGCGTCGTAGACGTATTCGGTCTCCTCGCCCGCGCCGTTGACCGAGCGCACGAGCTGTCCCGCCGGGTCGTAGGCGTAGCGCAGCACCCGGCCGTCGAAATCGTGCTCCTCGACCACCCTGCCCGCGAGGTCGTAGACGTAGCGCCAGGTCTGGCCCTGCGGATTCGTGACGGAGGTCAGCCTCCGCTCGGTGTCGAACGTGCGGGTGGTGCGCGCCCCGGTCTGGTCGACGCTGGCCAGCTCGACCTCGAACGGGCCGTACTCGGTGGCGGTCACCCCGCCGATCTCGTCGACCTGCGCGATCTGGTTGCCCTCGGGGTCGTAGCGCCACTGCACCCTGTTGCCCAGCGAGTCGACGCGCCAGGAACGACGGCCTTCCACGGTCCAGCCGAGTTGGATCCGCCCGCCACCCGGCGTCGTCGTCTCCCGGGGGCGTCCGAACAGGTCCAGCAGCCGGGGGTCGGGCTCGGTGAGTTCCGGTTCGGTGGTCTCGGCGCGGCCGGATCGGATGCTCTCGACGCTGAGTCGCGGTGCTACGCCGACCTTTCCGCCGAACGGGTCCAACGCCTCGTCGTCGTAGACCCGGGCCCAGGCGCGTTCGCCGTCCTTCACCTCGATCGATTCGACGGTGCCGTCGTCGGCGAGGTTCAGCCGGACGGTGCTTCCGTCCGGGCGCGTGATCCACCGCGGCTTGCCCAGGCTGTCGTACTGGTAGTACGTGGTCCGGCCCAGCGGATCGGTCCGGTCGAGCAACCGGTCGTAGCGATCCCACGTCGACAGCGTGGTGTTGCCGAGCGCGTCGGACTCCCGCACGAGCTGCTTCGCGTCGTTGAACTCGAATTCCTTGACGCCGCCGAGGGAATCGGTGTACCGGGTGATCGACCCGTCGTAGGTGAAGGTGGAGTCGAAGAAGCCCTTGTCGCCCACCGTCCGGACGCAGCGGCCGTGCTCGTCGTAGATGTAGCGGAACCAGAACCCGTTGCGGTCCTGCCACTCCGTCAGCCTGCCCGCGCTGTCGTACTGGAACAGCAGCGCCTTGCCCGAGGAGTTGACCACCTCGGCCAGGCGGCCCTTCGCGTCGTAGCCGTACCGCATCACCAGCACGTCGAGGTCGCGTTCCGGGTCGACCACGCGGAGCGCGGTGACCCGCTCCTGCTCGCTGTCGATCTCCACCCGGTACCCGTCGGAATGCTGGATCGCCTTGGGCGGACCGAACCGGCGGTGCTCGACGTCGAGCCGGCGACCGTCCTCGTCCTCGACCGACAGCAACGGCAGCACCAGGTCGCGCCCGGCCGGCGGGCCGAATCGGAGGATCTGGTTCAGCTGCGTGTTCTCCAGGCTGTAGCCGCCGTCCTCGTCCAGGTGCAACGGCCACCGCGGGCCTTCGACCGGCAGCACCGGAGCTTCCGCCGACGGCAGCGGGTAGACCAGGATCATCCCGTCCGGGGAGAAGTAGCAGACGTTCTCCGCGTCGACCTCCAGCCGCTGGTCCAGCGTCGAGGCCCACGACTGGCCGAACCACCGCCCCGCCCGGTACGACGAGACGTACATCCGCTGCAGCACCAGGCTCAGCGGGCCCTGGATCTCCAGGTCCTTCTCGGTCATCACCATGTGACCGGTGGCGAGGTCGACCGGCTCGGAGCCCCCGGTGCAGATGTCCTCGCCCTTGACCGACCGGTCCCTGGGGTTGTCCGGCTTGTTGCTGGAACCGTCCGGCTTGTTGTTCGACCGCGTCGAAGCCGGGGAGTTGTTGCTAGGCGTCGGGCCCGTTTCCGGCCCCGACCTCGTCGGCGGGCCGTCGTTCGGCGACGACTTCGGCGGCGGGCCGTCGGGGCTGCTCTTCGTCGGCGGGCCGTCGCTGGACGTCGATGACGTCGAGGCCGGGCCGTCGTTCGGCGACGACTTGGGGGGCGGGCCGTCGGGGCTGCTCTTCGTCGGGGGGCCGTCGCTGGACGTCGACTTGGTCGACGCCGGGCCCTTCGGGGTCGGGGCCGACCCGTCGCCGGACTTGATCTTCTTCAGGGCGTCCTTGGCGTCGCCGAAGGAGGAGCCGAGCTTCTTCAGCATCGGGGCCAGGGCCTTGATCGCCTTGACCAGCTTCGTGGTGATGTCGGCGATGCGGGCGGCGACCTTGGCGACCTCCGCGACCACCTGCGGCACCACCCAGGCCATCGCGATGCCCAGCGTGGCCAGCACCTGCAACGCCCAGCTCACCAGGTGGCCGACGAGCTCGGCGATGATGTCGCGCACCAGCGTCCGCACCGCCGCGACGACCTCGCCCGCCGTGCCGATGCCGCTCGACGCGCCGTCGGCCGCCGCCTGCGCGGCCGCGATCAGGTTGGCGGTGTCCTCGCTGCGCTTCCGGTAGGCATCACCGGCCTCGCCGATCCAGCTCCCCGTGTCGTTGTTGACCAGGTTGGTCATCTCGGTGCCGATCTCGCCCAGCTCCGCCGAGATGTTCTTCCACGTCTCCGAGTGCGCCTTGATCTCGTCCGGATCGCCGGTCAGGGCGTCCAGCGCGTCCGAGACCGGGCCGACGTGCTCCATCAGCCAGCCCACGCCGGCGGCGAGGATCGAGCCGAACGGATCCATCGCCATGCCCAGCGCGTCCAGGCCGGTGCCCACCGCCCCCATGACGCCCGACGCCCAGTCCCCGGACTCGATCGCCTTCTTCGTGTCGTTGACCGACTCCAGGATCGGCACACCGCTGAACGACTGCGTCGAGTCCTCGCGCTGGGCAACCAACGGATTCGTCACGACATCACCCCAGGTAACAGGAAACGGGAAGGAAAGGGCGGGAGGTCAGTCCCGCAGCGGATCGAAGTCGGGGCCGAACTCGTCGTCGTCGTCCTCGAAGCGGGGCCGCTTCGGCGGAGCGGCGGGCGGCGTCGGCCCGGCCGCCGGCGGTGCGGGCGGCGCGGGCGGCGGCTTCGGGGCTTCCTCGTCGTCCGGGAGTGCCCACTTCGACGAGGCTTCCGACGGTTCGGGTTCCGGGTCCTCGGGCTGTTCGGGGAACCGTTCGCGCAGGTTGTCCAGCATCATCGAGCGCGTCTGCAGGTCCTCGTCGCCGAGGTGGGCGGCCATCGTCTCGCCGACCTTGCTCGCGATGTCGGACTGCGCCCGGTGCATCGTGGACAGGATCTGCGCGGCCAGCTCGGACGGCGCCATCGTGCGGACCTTGTCGGTGAACTCCAGGTCCGTCACGCTTCCGTCGGCGCGGACCGTCACCTTGATGCGGCCGTCCGGGCTGGCTGCGGTCAGCCGCAGCTGCTCGGTCTGCTGCTGCACTTCCTGGTAACGCCGCGCCTTGTCGGCGAAGCCCTGCGCCCACTGCTGGATCCGCTGCTCGGCCTCGTCGGGGTCGGACCCGATCGCGGCGAACCCGCCTCGGCTTTCGCCCGGCATCGCACTACCTCCAAAGAATTGCTACTCCGCGGTCTGCCTGCTGCGCTGAGCCGCCGACCACTGCGTCGGAGCGACCACCGTTTCGCCCTCAATCACGCTGAAAACGCGTCGGCACCTGCCGAGCCACGGTCTCGCCCTCGGCCACGTTGAAAGGCGCCGGCGCCTGCCGAGTCACCGTCTCGCCCTCCGGCGCGCTAAACCCTGTCGGTGCCTGCCGAGCCACCGTCTCGCCCGCAGCCACATTGAAAGGCGTCGGCGCCTGCCGAGCCACGGTCTCGCCCTCCGGCGCGCTAAACCCTGTCGGTGCCTGGTTGCCCGCAGCCACGTTGAAAGGCGCCGGCGCCTGGCGAGCCACCGTCTCGCCCTCCGGCGCGCTAAACCCCATCGGCGCCTGGCGAGCCACCGTCTCGCCCTCCGGCACGCTGAAACGCGTCGGCGCTTCCGTGCCGCGCTCGGACGCGCTGTACCCGGTCGGCGCTTCCGTGCCGCGCAACGCGACCGCCGACTCGCGCACCTTGACGCCTTCTTCCAACGGGGTGAAGGAGTCCGCGCTCGCCTGGTCGGTTTCCTCGTACTGCTTGGCCGTCGTGCGCACGTTGTCGGCGGTGGTGCTGACGCCTTCCTTCGCGGCCTTCAGGGCGTCGATTCCTTCCTCCTCCATCGGGTTGACGATCGGTGGCAGGAAGGAGCACAGGATCCCGTAAGCCTCGTCGGACATGCTCACGGTCTCGGCGGCCGAGATCGCGGTGTCCAGCCGGTCGGTCAGCCCGTCCAGGTGACTCGCGTGCGCGGTCAGCTCCTCGGCGACGACCTCAAAGGTCATGGTGCTTCCCCTCGGTTGTTCAGGCCGCTGCGGACACGACTTCGGCGAGGCGGCGCTCGATGCGACGGTTGTCGGCCGGGGAGATGCTGAGCCAGGCGCCCTGGCTGACCATCAGGTACCGACCCTGGTGCGTGTCGAACCAGGTGACCAGCGTCGACGCCCGTTCGGAGCCGCGGGAGACGCCGAACTGCCCGCCCGCGCGGCGGGTGTTCGCCAGCTCGGCCAGCGCCGCGGCGTCCTGGGCGGGCACCCCCGCCCTGGCCAGCGCCACCTCTTCGTCGAGATCGCCGCCGAAGGGATCGTCGTCGTCCTCGTCGAGCGCGCTGGCCAGCTGGTCCTGGCGAACCGAGATCGACCGCAGCGGCCCGGGTTCGTTGGGCGGCAGCACGCCGACGGCCGCCATCGCCAGCGCGGTCGGGCGGATCTCCGTCAGGTGCAGCTCGCCGGCCACCAGCTGCGCGAGCACGCCGGCGCGGCCGGTAACGGCGGCCAGGGCCTGCACCGGGCCCCCGATGTGGCCCACCACGTCGACCGAGGTGTCGTTCTCGTGGAGCAACCGCAGCAGGTCCGCCAGCCGCGGGTCGAGCTGGTCGCCCGTCGCGTACCCGCGGCCGGACAACGACCGGAACGCATCGGCGGCGAGCTCGGCGCGCTCCTCCATCGTCGCGCCGAGGCTCGGCACCTCCAGCGGGAACGGGACGCGGCCCAGTCCGAGCGCGCCGTGCACGAGGTCGAATTCGGCGGCGGAAAGCGCGAAATCCGGCGCTGTTGTCGTGGTCATCACTGGCCCTGCTGCTTCTTCCGCTTGCCCTCGCCGATCACCGGCGGCGGCAGGTCGGCGCCAGGCACCTCGACCACCGGGCCGCCCTCGACGTACTTGCTGGTGCGTTCCTTCTCCTGGCCTTCGCCCTGGCCGCGCTGAGCGCCGCCCATCGGCCCCATCCCGGGAGCGCCCGCCGCGCCGGACTGACCGGGCATGCCGGCGCCCCCGCGACCGGCGAACCCGCCGTCGGGTCCGCGGCCAGTGCCCGACACGCCGCCGGGGCCCACGCCCGACGTCCCGCCCGGGCCCACCCCGGAACCGCCGCCCGCGCTGGACAGGCCGACCGGTCCGCCGCGGAAGCCCGAGCCACCGCCGGGGCCGGAACCGGGCACGACGGGTCCGCCCGGGCCGCCACCGGTGCCGGGGATCGGCGGGATCGGCCCGCGCCATCCGCCGGGTCCGGTCTGGTTTCCGGGCCGGTTGGGCTGGTTGGGACGGTTCGCGCGCGGCCCGGTCATGTAGGGGCCGCCGTCCGGCCCCTGGAACGGCCGCGGCTGGTGCTGCCGGTCGTCGCCGAGCGGCGGCAGGTTGCCCGGCGGGTGGACACCGTTCGTGCCCTGGGAAGTCGTGGTCTTGGGCTGGTAATCCCCGAGGGGCGGCATCTCCGGTGGCCGGAACGATCGCGTCGGGCCATCCATCGGCGGGGTGCTGCCCAACGGCGGGGCGGAGAAGGACTTCGTCGGCGGATCCATCGTCGGGGTGTTGCCGAGCGGCGGAGCCGAGAACGTCTTCGTCGGCGCATCCATCGGCCCGGTACCGCCGGGGCCCGGCCCCTGGAACGGCGTCGGGGCGCCACCGGGCTGGCTGCCCTGCAGCGGCTCGACCTTCGCGGTCAGCCGCTGCGTTTCCATGACGTCGCCCGGCGCGGAGTTCGGCGAGGTCGAGCTCGGCGCTTCCGGATCCGTGCCCACGTTCTGGGGCTTGAGCTCGGCGCGCTCGGCCACGTGCTGCTTCTGCAGCGGCACCGGCTCGTCGTTCGTGACCGGGTTCGGCGGGGGAGTGAACTTCGGGGTGTCGCCGTCGATGTTGCGGGACTCGCCCTCCATCCAGGTCATCACCTGGACCGCCTGCTCGTGGGCGGAGGCGGACCGGTCCTGGTGGGCCTTCAGGTCGACGCAGGCCTGCCGGAAGCCCTCCATGTTGCCGGTGGCGAAGGTCACGGCCGCCACCGCGTTGATCATCTCACCGCCCCCGACCGGCTCGGGCATCTCGGCCTTGGCGGTCTCCATGATCCGCCCCTGCACCGCGACCCGCTCCGCCATCGCGCCCGCGGTCGTGCCCGCGTCGTGGTTCCAGTCGGCCAGCTGCTGGATCGCCGACCTCGCCGCTTCGGCGGCCTCGCCCTGCCAGCCCGCTTCGGTGGCCCGCAGCCGCTCGCCCATGCGCGTCGCGGATTCGGTCAGCTCGCTGCTCAACCGGTTCCACTCGTCGGCCAGCTGGCCGACGCGGCCGGGATCGTTGCCGGCGTGCACCGCCTCGTAGAGCTCGCGGTGGCTGCGCGAGGCCCAGTTCTGCGTCTCGGTCAACGCGATGTCGACGTCCGGCCCAGCGGTCTCCTGGGTCATGTCCGGTCTTTTCCCCTCGACTGCGGATCGGTGCGTCCGGCCGGAACCGGTCCCATCAAACGAGCTTCCGGAAGGAGTCCGACACGTGCTCCTCGATGTCCCGGTACTCGCGCATCGCGGCGACGATGGCGTCGCGGGCTTCTTCCAGGACCTCCCGGTAGCTCGTGAGCACTGCCGTGAAGGAGTTCTCGTCGCCTTCGGCGCGGTTCGCGAACTTCGCCGCCATGGCCTCGCCGACCGGGTTCTGCCCCAACGGCGCGTGCTGGGTGAGCGAAGCGGACCTGGCCAACCAGTCGTCCACTGTGGACATCTGATCCTCCAGGGCGGAGCGGATCTCCGCACCGGCTGCCGGGTCCAGGCGCAAGCCTTCCGATTCCACCGCCTTGCGCAAGTGCTTGACGCCGGACACGGACCGAACGAGCGCGACTTTTGCCCGTTCTTCCACGTCTTCGCTCATGAATCCCCCAGACAGAACATCACCTGGTTATGATCGCACTCGCCGCCAACGCCGGACCAACGCCGGACCAACGCGAGCGTTGGCGGGTGCACTCGCCGACGAACGACTCGATCGGGAGCGGATGTCTTCTCCGAGAACCCGACCACAACCGCGGATTCGCTTGCTGGGCCCGGTGGAATTGCTGCGATCGGACGGCCGAACGGCGGCCATCGGCGCCGCCAAACGGCGCAATGTCCTCGCGGCGCTGGCGATCGACCTCAACCGCGTCGTCTCCGTCGACCGGCTGATGGACATCGCCTGGAACGGCCATCCGCCGCCCACGGCCAGGGCCTCGCTGCAGGGCCACATCGCCCAGCTGCGCAAGGATCTCGGCGACGGCGTGGAACTCGTCACCCGTTCCCCCGGCTACCTGCTGCTCGCGCCCCGCTCGCTGCTCGACGTGACGCGGTTCGAGGACCTGATCGCGGACGCCAAGAACGCGTCCGACGAGGAGGCCGTCGACCTGCTGCGCGCCGCGCTCGCCCTGCGCCGCGGCCCGGCCCTGGCCGACGTCGAGTCGGAAAGCCTGCGCCGCGACGTCTCGGACCGGTTGGACGAGTCGGTGGTCACCGCGGTGCACGAGCTGGCCCGGCGGCTGAACCGGCTCGGTCGCACCGCCGAGGCGATCGACCAGCTCCGGGAGGCCGTCGCGCTGCGGCCGCTGCGCGAACCCCTGGTGGAGCTGCTCGTGCTGAGCCTGCACCAGGTCGGTCGGCAGGCCGAGGCTCTCGACGTCTTCCACGACACGCGGATCCGCCTCGCCGACGAGCTCGGCGTCGCCCCCGGAACCGGCCTGCAGGAGGCCTTCCACACCGTGCTCAGGGCCGACGACGGGCGGCCACCGGCGCCCGTTCCCTCGCAATTGCCCAGGGAGAACCGGGGTTTCGTGGGCCGCGGCGCCGAACTCGCGCAGCTGGACGCGGCGCTGGACGACGACGGCCCGATCCGGATCCTCACCGGCCCGGCGGGCGTCGGGAAGACCGCGCTCGCGCTGCGCTGGGCGCACCAGGTGGCCGCGGACTTCGAGGACGGCTGCCTGTTCGTCGACCTCCGCGGGTTCGACGACGCGGATCCGGTGGCGCCGGCGCAGGCGCTCAGCGGTTTCCTCCGCGCGCTCGGGGTGCCTGCCGCGCGGATCCCCGACGACCTCGACGAACGCGCCGCGCTGTACCGCTCGGTGCTGGCGGACCGGCGGCTGCTGGTGGTCCTCGACAACGCGCGTTCGGCCGCGCAGGTCCGCCCGCTGCTGCCCGGCAACTCGGGTTGCGTGGTGCTGGTGTCCAGCCGGAGCCGCCTGGACGACCTGGCGGCCACCGAGGGAGCGGTCCGGCTGTCGCTGCCGGCGTTGGACCGGCAGGCGGCGGTCGCCGTTCTGCGGCTGCTGCTCGGCTCCGAGCGGATCGCCGCCGAACCCGCCGCCGCTGCCGAGCTGGCGGAGCTGTGCGACCGGCTCCCGCTGGCGCTGCGGATCGCCGCCGCCCGCGGCGCCAGCCATCCGCACTTCACGATCCGCTCGCTGGCCGACATCTACTCCGACGAGCGCCACCGGCTGACCAGGCTGTCGCTGCCGGATTCCGGCGGGAGCATCCGCGCCGCCCTGACCACCAGCTACCGGCGGCTCGACGACGCGTCGGCGCGGCTGTTCCGGCTGCTGGGCGAGCACCCCGGCGCCGAGGTCGACTACTTCGCGGCCGCCGCGCTCGCGGGCACCAGGCTGCGGGACAACCAGGCCCGGCTGGAGAGCCTGGTGGCGGTCAACCTGCTGCACGTGACCGGCCCCGGCCGGTACGGGCGGCACGACCTGGTCCGGCTCCACTCGGCGACCCTCGCCGCGGCGGAGCCCGCGGCCGACCGGGAGGCCGCGATCACCCGGCTGCTCGACTACTACCTGCACGCCGCCGAAAGCGGCCTGCGCGCGGTCGAAGGTCCGGCGCGACGGCCCGGGCAGCAGGCCGCGCACCCGCTCGCCGAGCTGCCCGACCTGCCGACGGCGCAGGCGGCGCTGAACTGGTTCCGGACCGAAGAGGACAACATCCAGCACGCGCTCGTGCTGGCGACCGCGCGCGGCCGGCACGACCGGGCGTGCCAGCTCGGGCTGTACCTGGACCGCTTCCGCCGCCACCTCGGCGGGCCCGAGCCCCGCGAGCTGGGCGAAGCGCTGGCGCAGGCGTTCTTCCCGGGGCACATCTGCGGGAACTCGGTCTTGTAGCAGCAGAAAGCCCCCGCAACGGGGCGGGGGCCTTCGGCGTCGGGTCAGGACCGGATGTGTTGCACGGCTTCCGCGACGGTCCGGCCGAAGACCTGCATGCCCTTGGCGTTCGGGTGCAGCGGCGCCGCGACCGACGTCGGGAACACGCCCTCGTAATACTTCTCAGCCGGGGCCGCGCAGATGTCGTGGCCCTCGCTGACCGGGCCGAGGTCGACGAACTGCGCGCCGTGCGCCGCCGCCCGCTCGCCGAGCATCGCGCTCAACTTGTCCACACTGGACTGGATGTAGTCCGCGTCGCGCGCCCAGACCGGCTCCTTCGGGTAGCAGCCGCCCGGCCGGAGGTAGGTGCCGTAGCCGACCACCACGATCTCGGCGTTCGGCGCCCGGTGCCTGATCTGCGCGAGCGCGTCGTCGAAGCGCGGCACGAGCGCGTCGATCCGTGCCGCGAGCTCGTCCCCGCCGCCCGCGGTGAACTCGTCCGCGCAGGACGATCCGAGCGGATCCGGGAGCAGGTTCACGCACGAAACCGCCGCCTGCACCAGCGATACGTCGTTGCCGCCGATGGTGACCGTCACCAGGTCGGTCCGGTCGCTGAGCGCGGCGTACTGCGGGGCCATGATGCCGTGCTGCCTGCCGGAGAAGTCCTCGATCTTCGCGCCCGAGCAGGAGACGTCGGTCAGCTTGGCGCCGATGAGCCGGGCCGCCACCCGCGGGTAGTTCTCCCGGGAGCGGAAGCAGAGCAGGTTCGGGTCGGGGTTCGGCGTGAGCGGCCCGGCGGCCGCCGAATCGCCCATCGCCACGTATTCGAACTCGTCGGCCGCGTGCGCGGTGGGCGCGAGCAGCGCCCCCGCCACGGCGAGGGCAGAACCTAGTTGGGCGAGACGACCGAGCTGGGATCCCACGCGGGCCTCCTGCGAGAGCTGGGCACTGGCCAGCTTGATCTAGCACGGCAAGATCGTCACGGCGCGAGAATTCACCCGATCGTCGAGCGCCCCAACGTGTCCTGCCGCAATTTCAATGGAAATCGAAGGCCCAATTTCCATTGAAATTGCGGACCACTGGGGGCACGGCCACCCAGGGGCGGTCCTGGAACTGCCTGAGAGGTCGTTTCGGGAGGGGGTGCGGGCACGCGTGAGGCGTGGGCGTCCGGATCGCTGAGCGTCGGTTTCGCGCGAAAGCGCGCTCCGCGTGAGGATCTGGCGTCGGTTTCGCGCGAAAACGCACTCCGCGTGAGGATCTGGCGTCGGCTTCGCGCGAAAGCGGCGCTGAAACGGCAGCTAGAGCTCTCGGTGGAGGGCTCTGGTGATGCCCGCCGCGACCGTGGTCGCCAGGATCCAGCCCGAGGCGATCAGCACCACCGTGATCCACTGCGAATTGCCGTGCGCCTGCCACATCACGTCGTGACCGAGGTTGATGATCGGCACCAATTGGTCCACTGTGTACAGGAACGGGTTCCACACCGGGTGGTCTTCCTCGTTGATCGGGACCAGCGGGTGGTGGTCGAACCAGGTGGTGCCCGCCGCGGTCAGCAGCACCAGCCAGATCAGGGCGCGCAGCGGGCGGTAGCCGTAGCTGACCGTGATCAGCTGCAGCATGCTCCACAACCGCACCGGCCACCGGAACGCGGGCCGGGTCGCGGCCGCGATCGCCTGGTAGCGGCGACGCTGCTTCTCGATCAGCACCAGCACCGCGTGCTCTTCGTTGCCGTTGCCGCGGAAAACGCGCGCCAGCTGGTCGTACGGCCCGGGCTGGTAGCGGCCGCCCGAGTTGTCGCGCAGCCAGCCGAGCCGCTCCCGCACCGCGGCCTGATCCGTCGGCTCGATGGTGGTGGTGAAGTTGTCGTACCCGAAGTCCTCGACGTCGACGCCGCCGGACGCCGCCCACAGCGACGCGCTGTCCGCGAGCAGCTCGCACTGCGCCTGCCGCAGCATGATCCGGCCCTGCGGCGCGGTCTCCGGAACCAGCGTGAGCTCCTGCGCCACCAGGCCGAAGGCGTTGATCGCGTTGCGGCTGGTGCCGTCGCCGAGCCGGCAGCCCCAGAAGTTCGCCTGCCGCCCGATCTCGGCGCGCCGCAGCTGCACCTCGCCCTCGGCGAGGAACGGCCGGCTGCCCGCCGCGCACACCAGGTCGCGCGCGATGCGGGCAGCCCGAAGGTCCAGGGAGGACTTGTAGGACATCCGGTGGCGGTGCCACGCGGGTTTGGTCAGGTGCGCCGAGCGCAGGTCGACGTTGGCGCCGATCTGGGCGCCCTGCAGCTGGATCGAGCCGACGACGTCGGTCTCCCGGCAGTCCAGGTTGCTGCCGACCACGAGCCGGCTGGCCTGCAGCACGTCGGTGCGCGGGCCGTGCAGGCAGGCCTTGTTCAGCTGGAAGCTGCCGTGCACCCGGACGTCGATCATCCGCACCTGGCCGTGCAGCTCGACCCGCGACGCCTCCAGGTTGCCGAGGATCTCGGTGCCGTCGATGTGCACCGAGCGCAGCGGCTGCTCGACCGACGCCTTCTTGGAGCGCGACCAGCTCAGGTCGATGTGCGCGCCGGACATCCGCAGGTCGCCGCCGACCTTCGCGCTCACCATCCGGATGGTGCCGCCGCTGCGAAAGCCCTGGTCGATCTGCACGTCGCCGCGGATGTCGCCGCGGTCGATGACGAGCGTGCTGGTCGGGTCGTCGTACTGGGATTCGCCGCGCTGCGAGGGCGCGACGCCCGGTTCCAGCACCGCGTCGCGCAGCCGCAGGTCGCCGAAGATGTGCGCGCTGGGCAGGAACATCAGCCCGGCGACGGTGAACGGCCGGCGCGTGAGCGGGTCGACGTCGCAGCGCAGGCTGCCGCCGATCTGGATCCCGTTGGCGTTCAACGCGTACCGGCCCCGGTTGCGCAGCGCCCCGCCGGAGAGCGTGAGGTTGCCGCCGACCTTCGCGCCGGGGATGCGGATCTCGCCCGCCACCTGCAGCCGCAACCCGAGCAGCGCACCGGAGACGGACAGCCGGTCGCCGTAGATGGCGCGGCCGCCGGGATTGCGCAGCTCGCTGTCGTTGAGCAGCAGCGAACCGCCCAGCTGGGCGTCGGCGAGGTCGACGATGCCGCCGATGCTCGTGCAGTTGCGCAGCACGGTGTCGTTGCTGGTGTTGAGGTTTCGGGCGTCGATGCCGGGGAACCGGCAGTGCCAGAGCACCAGACCGGCGATGTTCGCCTGCCGCAGGTCGGGCGCGTGCTCGAACCGGCAGCGGACGAATTCCAGCAGGTACGGCAGGTCGGTGGCGCGCAGGTCCAGGTGCCCGGTGATCACCGCGTCCTCGATGGCGATGACCTGCTGCTGGCCGCCGCTGCGCCGGGAGAACGGCCGCCAGCCGGGTTCCTCCAGCGACTCGACCAGGCGGCGGGCGAGGTACTCACCGCGGATCTCGCGGTCCTGGGAGTGCCGCACTGCGTGCACGTCCAGCGGCGGGATGGCGCCCGGGGTCACGCGGTCGGCTCTGCCCTGCCGGAGCAGTTCCTCGAACCGCTGCTCCGCAGCGGTGAGCGGACCGTTGCTGTCCCACGGCTTGACGACCGGCACCCTCGCCCCCGACCTAGTCCCCGACCAGCTGATCAACTTGATCACCCGAAAGGTAGTCGATCAACTACCTATAGAACTCCGACGTGTGATCACAAGGCTTGGTTGCGATGCGCTGCTGAGTGCAGCCGGATGGCGTATTGGTTCCACGTGAAACCTCGGCCCGGAACGAGCGAACGGCCCGTTCACCTCGCGGTACGAGGTGAACGGGCCGTTCGCGCGGTCCTGCCGTCAGATCACTCCGGGGCGGGGTGGGTGTGGGTCGGGTCGAGGACGCGGGCGAGGAAGGTGCGGGTGCGCTCCTCCTTCGGCGCGCCGATCACCTCGGCCGGCGGTCCCTGCTCGATGATCCCGCCGCCGTCCATGAACAGCACCCGGTCGGCCACCTCGCGGGCGAACTGCATCTCGTGGGTGACCACGAGCATCGTCATGCCCTCGTCGGCGAGCTGCCGCATCACGCCGAGCACGTCGCCGACCAGCTCCGGGTCCAGCGCCGATGTCGGCTCGTCGAACAGCATGACCTGCGGGTTCATCGACAGCGCCCGCGCGATCGCGACCCGCTGCTGCTGGCCGCCGGAGAGCTGCGCGGGCATGGCGTCGGCCTTGTCCGACAGCCCGACCCGCTCCAGGTTCTCCCGCGCGACCTTCTCCGCCGTCGCCTTGTCCCGGCCCAGCACCTTGCGCTGCGCCACGGTCAGGTTGTCCAGCACGTGCAGGTGCGCGAACAGGTTGAACTGCTGGAACACCATGCCGATGTGCCGGCGGGCACCGTCCAGGTCGGTGTCCGGGTCGGTAAGGTCGGTGCCGTCCACCACGACCTTGCCCGCGGTCGGCTCCTCCAGGAGGTTCACGCAGCGCAGCAGGGTGGACTTGCCGGAGCCGGACGGGCCGATGACGCAGACGACCTCGCCGCGCGCCACCTCCAGGTCGATGCCGCGCAGCACTTCCAGGGAGCCGAACGACTTGCTCAGCCCGTTGATCTCGATCATCACGTCGCTCATGCCTTGGCCCCCTTGGTCCGCGCCCCGCCGCCGTACTTGCGCTCCAGCAGGTCCGAAACCCGGGACAGCGGAATGGTGATGATCAGGTAGCACAGCCCGGCCACCAGCAGCGGCGTGAGCGATGCGTACTCGTTCAGCGCGGCACGGCCGAACTTCGCCAGCTCGTACTCGTTGGCGGCCAGGCCGAGCAGGTAGACCAGCGACGAGTCCTTGGTCAGCAGGATCAGCTCGTTGGTCAGCGGCGGCAGGATGATCCGGAGCGCCTGCGGCATCACCACGGTGATCATGGTCCGCATCGGCGACATGCCCAGCGATCGGGCCGCCTCGATCTGCCCCTTCGGCACCGCCTGGACGCCGGCGCGGATGGTCTCGGCCATGTAGGCCGCGCCGACCAAGCCGAGCGCCAGCATCACCGTGGAGTAGATGTCGAACCGCAGCTGGAAGGCGATCGGCACGCCGAAGCCCAGCGCGATGAACACCAGCAGCGCGGGCAGGCCGCGGAACAGCTCGATGTAGCCGGTGGCGATCCACCGGTACGGGCCGACCGGCGACATCTTCATCAACGCCAGCACGATGCCCAGCCCGAGGCCGAACCCGAAGCCGAGCGCGGTGTAGATGATGGTGTTGACCAGCGCCGTGGTGATCACGGCGGGGAACTGCGCCATCGCCACGTCGACGTTGAAGAACGCCCGCGCGATGGAGTTCCAGTCCGCGACCACGGCCACCACGATGATGACCACGATCAGCACGGCGTACTGGATGCCGCGGTTGAGCCGGGCCTTCTGCCGTCGGCCCAGCCCCGACTTGGGCCGCTCGGTGTCGGTTGTCATGAAGTCTCCTGATCAGTGTTCGGGGCCGGCGGTGGAGCACCCGCCGACCCCGTCCGTTGGCATTGGAGCGCGTTGCTCGCCATCCGATCGCACAGATCGGCAGTTCGACGTACTCGGCTGTGGTTGCCGTCAGGCAGCGGCGAAGCCGCTTCCGACCACCTGCGCAGGTCGACCACCCGCGGGTTCTCAGAGGTCGTCTCGCGAGGACAGCCCCGATGCCGCGTATTGGTCATACACAAGTCGGGGATCCCGCAGTCGAGACGGCGTCTGAGGTTCCGCTAGGTGACCACCTGCGCAAACCAGCCACCAACCGTCATTGCGGCTTCTTGCCGAACCACTTTTCGTAGATCTTGTCGTACTCGCCGTTTTCCTTGAGCTTCTTCAGCGCGGCGTTGACCCGGTCCTTCAGCGCCGTGTTGCCGGTGGCCATGCCGATGCCGTACTGGTCGCCGGTGCTGAACTCGTTGGTGATCTCGACGTTCGGGTTGTTCTTGACGAAGTCGCCGAAGACGCTGTTGTCGTTGATCGCCGCATCGACCTGGCCGGTCTCCACCGCGGTCACCGACAGCGGCAGGTCCTCGAACTGGACGACCTCGTAGCCGTTGGCGTCCTTGTTCTCGTTCGCGTACTTCTCACCGGTGGTGGCCAGCTGGACACCCAGCTTCTTGCCGCGCAGGTCAGCCAGGCTGCGGATGCCCGAGCCCTTCTTCGTCATCAGGGCCTGGGTGGAGTCGAAGTACGGGTCGGAGAAGTCGAAGTTCTCCTCGCGGGCCGGCGTGATGCTCATGGCCGCGGCGGCCACGTCGCAGCGCCGCGTGTTGAGGTCCTCACCGGACTGGATGCCCTCGAACGGGGTGTCCAGGATTTCCTGCTTCAGGCCCATGTCCGCGGCGATCGCGTCGACGAGGTCGACGTCGAAGCCGACGATCTTCCCCTGGTCGTGGAACTGGAAGGGCTTGTAGTCCATGTGCGTGCAGGTCGTGAGGATGCCCGGCTTGATCACCTCCACGCCGCCGTCCGCCGTGCCCCCACCGCCGGTGGTGGACTCGGCACAGCCCGCCGCGACGGCGGTGGCCAGGGCCAGAGCGGGCAGCAGAGCCATCGCTCGTAGTGTTCTGCGACGCGCCACGATGTCACTCCTAGTAGGTGAGAACGCGAGTGTTCGAATGGTGCCACTCGTTCGGGCGTAATCCCAATGCTGAGTGTTGCGAAGCCATCAAGTTTTCGGTCCGCGCCCGGTCGCGGGCCGGCCGGTGATCGGAAACCTGCCAGCGGACCGGGGCGAAGACGAAAGATATTCCGCCGAACCTCCCCTGTTCGTGCGGGTTGTCGCCCGCGACTGCCGAATGGCACTCAGTCTCATGTGGTGTGTGCCACTGGTCAACAGGGAGTGCTCGACGGGCTCCGGGACGCGCTCGCGAGACCCCTGCGGACGATCACTGCTCGTACACGCAACGTGTCCGGACGGGTGCACTTGACGAGAAGTCGCCACTACCCCATCCGGCGGTCGAGCGGATATTCGCTGGTGAGCAGACTTTCGACGGGTGCCGAGCCCGCGGCGCCGAGAGCCCTGAGGAGGTCCCGATGAAGCGTGCCGGCCTGCGCCGATCGGCCGCGCTGTGGATCGCAGCGGCATTGGCCGCGCTCGCCGCCGTCGCCGTCCCGGTCGCCCAGGCGCAGACCACGGCGGCCCAGCCCTTCACCGTGCTCCAGCTCAACATCTGCAACAGCGGCTTCGCCGACTGCTATTCGGAGGGCAAGTCGGTCGACTCGGCGATCGCCGCGATCCAGCAGCGCCGGCCGGACGTGGTGACGATCAACGAGGTCTGCGCCCCGGACATCACCCGCATGACGCACGAAACGGGCTACCGCTGGGCGTTCGCCCCGGTCGGCGACAAGGCGACCGGCAGCCCGTTCGCCTGCAAGGACGGGCGCGGCGACTACGGCGTCGCCATCCTGACCCACCCCGATCTCGGGGCCGCGGGCGAGGCCGTCGAGCGGCAGTACGCGGCGCAGGACGGCGGCAACGAGCAGCGGGTGCTGCTGTGCGTGCCGTACTCCAAGGTCGCCGCGTGCACCACGCACCTGTCCGCGAGCGACGGCCAGGTCGCGGCCGAGCAGTGCCGGGAGCTCTCCGGCGTCGCGACCGCGCTCGGCGCCGACTCGGTGATCGGCGGAGACCTGAACCTGGTCGCCGGTGGCAACCCCGACGTGCAGGGCTGCGTGCCCGACGGCTGGTACCGCACGGACGACGGCAGCGTGCAGCACGTGCTGGCGATGGACGTGTTCCGGTTGGAGCACGCCGAGACGATCCCGATCGACGGCACCGACCACCCCGGCCTGCTCGTCGCGACCACCCGCTGAAACGCGAGAGCGGTCGCCCCGGGGAACCGGGACGACCGCTCGTCGGCGACTCGCCGTCAGCGCGGCGGGGCGGGCGCTCCGCCCGGCGGCGCGCCGCAGTGGATGATCGGCTGCGGGTTGTAGACGGTGTGCTGGGTCTCGGTCCGCACCTGGCCGGTGGTCACGTCCTTGATGGTCCGGGTGTCGTTCACCGAGAAGCCCGGCGAGCCCTTGCTCGGGCTGCACGGCTCGCCCGGCGGCACGACCTTCTCCTGCGGCTGCGTGGGGTTGGTCCGCTCGCCGGTCTGCGAGGACACGTCGAACTGCTTGGTGCCCCAGAGCTGCACCGTGATCGACGACGGCGTCCAGCGGGTGGTGATCATGATCCCGCTCTTGGCGACGTTCTTGAACTTGACGTCGATGATGCTCGCGCCGCTGGGGCTCTGGAACACGGTGGCCTCGCGGCCCGCCGGGTAGCGGCTGATGTAGTAGCTGTGCGCCTTGTGCTCGACGTTCTGCATGCCGGCGAAGTACGAGGCGTTGTACAGCGTCGTGGCGAACTGCGAGATGCCGCCGCCGACGGCCCTGCCCGGGCGGCCGTTCTCGATGATCCCGGACTCGACGTAGCCCTGCGGGATCCCGCGCGGCCCGGTGTGCCCGTTGAGGCTGAAGACCTCGCCCGGCTTGATGATCGCGCCGTTGACCTGCTCGGCGGTCCGCCGGATGTTCACCCCGGACGCGGCCTCGAACCCGCCGGTGGTGAACTCGCCGACCACCTCGCGGATGCCCATCTGGTTGGCCTGCTCGGTGGTGAACTTGGCGGGTTGGTGCACGTAGATGGCCTGCACGGCGCGGTCCTGCGGCCTGCGGAGCACCTCGTCGATCCGCTCGAAGCTCTTGTTCCAGTCGACGCCGATGCCGTCGGTGGACGGCCGGACCACCGGCGCGCCGCCTTCCAGGACGATCTCGGCGTCCTTGCCGGGCTTGATCGTGTCGGCCAGCTGCGGTTCGACACTGCCGATCGCGGCCGGCAGGTCCACGTGGGACTTCAGCCCGCCGGCGCCGTCCGGCTCGAACCGCAGCGCCGCGGCGATCGCCGCGGGCGCCAGGGTCGCGTCCTTGCCCTGGCCGAGCACCGTCACCGGCGCGGACACCGCGGGCTGCGCCACCTCGCGCAGCGCCCGCTGGACGCCCTCGCTGGTCGTGCTGACCGGCTGCTCGGTGAAGGGCACCTGCACGGCGACGTCGTCCGCCCAGTGGGTGAGCACCTCGTCGGTGGCCCGCTGCACGTCGATGGTCTGCCCGGTGATCGGGTCGACGGCGACCGGCTTGGTGCCCTCGAACCGGATGGCGCCCTCGGCCGGGGCCCGGTCCAGCTGCGGCCGGACCTGCTCCAGCGCCTGGACCAGCTGCTCGCGGTCGCCGTGGCTGACCGGGGCGACCTCGGTCGTGGAGAACAGCGAGGCGATCCGGGTGAACGGGTTCAGCGGCTGGCTGCCCGCCTGCTGGACGGTCGCCGTCCAGTCCATCTGCAGCCCGGCCTGCTCCGGGTTGATCGTGGCGGTGCGGTCGCCGACCCGCAGCTCGACGGGCTCGTTGAGGCCCGGGCCGAGCTTCTCGCGGAGCTCCGTCTCGGCGGCGGTCTCGTCCAGGCCGCCGATGTCGACGCCGGCCACCACCGTGCCGCGCGGCACCTGGCCGCTGGTGAAGACCAGATCACCGACGTAGAGCAGCGCCAGCACCCCGACCACGGCGCCGGCGGCGATGCCGGCGCGGATCAGGCCGCGGCGCTTCTTGTCGGCGTCGGACGGCGGCGGGGTCGCGGCGGTCCAGCCACCGGGCTGGGCGCCGGCCTGCGGGATCGCCTGGGTCTCGATGCGGAACGTGGAGAAGTCGGCGGGCACCGCGGCGATCTGGGCGGTCCGCTCTGCGTCGGACTCCGGTGCCGGCTGCTGGGCTCCCGGCTTCGCGGCGCCCGGCAGGTTGGGGCGGGTGCGTTCGTCGAAGTCGGCCTTTACCGGTGGGATCCGGGTGGTCTGCTCGACGCTGGTCTCCGGCTGGGCCCCGCCGGAACGTTCCGGGTCGGTGCGCATCCGTTCGGTCGACGGCTCGGCACCGCTTCGATGATCGTGGTTTTCCGGCACCGCTTCCCCTTCTCGTGTCGGTCGTGCGGTGGGGCGCGTGACGATATCGGCGGCCGGCTCCGCGAGGGAAGGCCGCGTCGACTACAGGTACAGCCCGGTGCCTTGTTCGGTGCGTTCGCTGGCAACGGCGTGCAGGTCCCGCTCCCGCATCACGAGGTAGGCCTGGCCCTGGACCTCGACCTCGAACTGCTCGTCGGGGTTGAACAACACCTGGTCGCCGACCTTCACCGTGCGCACGTGACTGCCCACGCCGAAGACCTCGCCCCACAGCAGCCGCTTGGCCACCTGGGCGGTCGCCGGAATCACGATGCCGCCGCTGCTGCGGCGTTCGCCGGACTCCGGGGAGATGCGCACCATGACCCGGTCGTGCAGCATCTGGATTTCGAGCTTGGCATCGGTCACCCGAAAAGTTTACTTGCCGCCGTCGGGCGACCAACCGGCCAGGGCAGGGCTTTCCGGGCCCGCCACGCGGATCCACCGGTGCCACCAACGGTTTCCGCTGGTCAAGTACTCGTGAGCGGTTTGGAGTGCCATAGCGCTCCCAACCGCGCACGAGCATCTACCTGCGAAAACGCGAGCACGCGGCGTGCCCGGCGGCCCCTGTCAACACCCGGTGCGGTGGTCCACCGGGGCCGTGAGATCACGCCTCGGCGTCAAGGCCGCCCATCACCAGCGGCAACCGCCTCGGCCCGGCGGCCGCGATCTTGATCGGCACGCCCCAGTCCTGCCTGGTCAGGCGGCAGGCCGGGTGCTCGACCGACGGGTCGTCGTCGCAGCTGGCGGCCTGCGCCACGACGTGCAGCACGCCCTGCTCGATGCCCTCGGCCAGCACCAGGCGCCGCGTCAGATCGGTGCCCACGCCGGCGCCTTCGACCAGCAGTTCCGCCGGCGACGAGGTGATCTCCAGCCGGGTCGACGGCCCGTAGCGCTCGTCCAGCTTGGTGCCCGGCGGCGGCGTGAACACCACGGCGAGCTCGACCGCGCCGCTGCCGATCTCCGTGGCCGGCCGCTTGACCTGCTGCGACGCCCCCTCGACGAGGCGCGCCGCGACGCCGGGCGGGACCGGCCGCTCAAGCCGGTGCGCGGCGGAGGCGACCACGACGAGTTCCCCGTCCACCACGGCCGCGCCGGAGGGCTCCGCGACATCCGTGGCCAGCGTCGACACCTCGCCGGTCGCCGGCTCGTAGCGCCGGACGGCGCCGTTGTAGGTGTCGCAGACCGCGACCGAACCATCGGGCAGGACCGCGACGCCGAGCGGGTGCTGGAACAGCGCTTTCTCGGCGGGGCCGTCGGCGTGGCCGAAGTCGAACAGCCCGGTGCCGACGGCCGTGCGGACCTCGAAGCCATCGCCCGCGGCCTCGATCCAGCGCAGCGCGGAGGTCTCGGAGTCGGCCAGCCAGAGCCGGTCGCCGCCGTCGGCCAGTCCGGACGGCTGTGCGAAGAACGCCTCGTCGGCGGCGCCGTCGCGCAGGCCCTCGACCGTCGTCCCGGCGTACCGCCGGACCTCGCCCGCGACCGGGTCGAACAGGCCGAGCGTGTGGTTGCCCGCCATCGCGATCACGACGCCGCCGGCCGGTTCCCACCAGGCGACGTCCCAGGGACTGGTCAGCGGCGTCTCCAGCGCGGGTCCGCCGTCGGCGCCGTCGCGCCACTGCTCGCCGGTCCCGGCCAGGGTGGTGACCTCGCCGTCCGCGAGCCGGACGCCGCGCAGCAGGTGGTTGACGGTGTCGGCGACCACGACGTCGTAGCCGACCTGCTCGGCGACGTGCTGCGGCAGCAGCGCGAGACCGGCGGGCTCGGAGAACTCAGCGGCAGCGCCGTCCGCGCGACCGCGCCGACCGGCGCCGATGCGGCGCACCACGGTCTCGCCGTCGGCGGCGAACTCGACCAGCGAGTGGTTCGCGGAGTCCGACACCAGCAGGTTCCCGCTCGGCAGGGCGATGACCTTGCCGGGGAAGCGGAGCGCGGTCTCGGGCGCCTCCGGCGGCACGTAAGGGCCGTTCCCCCGGTGCAGCGTGCCCTTGGCCTCGTGCTCGGCGATGATCTCGGTGATCACGCTGCGCAGGGCCTCGACGTGCCCCTCACCAGCGGCGACGTGCACGACGTAGCCCTCGGGGTCGACGACGACCAGCGTCGGCCAGGCCTTGACCGCGTAGTTCTGCCAGGTGGTCAGCTCCGGGTCGTCGAGCACCGGGTGGTGCACGGCGTAGCGCTCGACGGCGGCGACCAGCGCATCCGGATCGGCCTCGTGCTCGAACTTCGGCGAGTGCACGCCGACGGTGACGACCTCCTCGGCGAACTCGGCCTCCAAGGGCCGCAGCTCGTCGAGCACGTGCAAGCAGTTGATGCAGCAGAACGTCCAGAAGTCCAGGACGAGGACCTTGCCGCGGAAGTCGGCAAGCTTGAGGTCCTCGCCGCCGGTGTTCAGCCACTGGCGGCCGATCAGCTCGGGGGCGCGGACACGGGCACGGCGTTTCTGCTGCTCAGCACTCACGCCCGCAGTCAACAACACGCCGCCGCGCGGTGTTCCGACGGGGTGCGGCGTGCCTAGTCGCGTCTCACTCCTCGGACCGGTCAGCCCCGGGTCCAGGAGGGCCACCACGGCGGGACGTGGTCGGCGCACTCGCCGAGCTGGGCCGGCTCGGCCCAGTAGGCGTACACCGCCCCGACCTCCGCGTAGAACGCCACCGCGACGACCAGCGCGATGCCGGCGACGGCCGCCGTCCGCGGGTGCCGGAGCCGGCGCGCGGCGGAGCAGATCAGCGGGAAGGTCACCCCGAACACGATGACGTTGAGCACGAACAGCACCGGCACCGACAGCATCAGCGCGAACCCGTAGCGCTCGGTGTCGGTGAGGCAGGCGACCCACGCCGCACTGACGACGAAGTACTCGACCGCCGTCAGGAGCGGCGTGATCACCGCGGCCGCGAGCAGGCCTGCGCCCACGCCTTTCCCGGACCTGCGCTCGGGAGCGCGCTGCTGCTCAACACTCACGCCCGCAGTCAACCGCACGCGGTCGCGCGGAGTCGGCGGATTGGGCCGACCCGCCCGGCCGCGGGTCAGAGGCGGTTGCGATCGCGGACGTAGAAGGCGGTGGCCGCCAAGGTGGGGACCAGGGCGCCGACCAGGACGATGACGGCTTCCATTCGCGACTCCCTTCGCACACGACGGTTCACCGGGGGACCCGGGAATAACGCCGGGTTCGGCTGGTTTCAGGTGATACGTGGGCGAGATGCCCGATACCGGCGGAGTGCCGGAATTGGAAAGCCCCGCGATGCTGCCAGGTCGGGGGTCCGACAGCACCGCGGGGTCATCCTGCATATCGACGCCCGACGGCTTCCCGTTACACACATGTCGACATGTGTCTCAGGTCACCCATGATTCGACCCGGACCAGCGAAGTCATCGGTCTTTATACAGCTCTCTAGCAGCTGATCTAGATAAGCCTAGAAAGATGTAGCGACAGCCCGGCCCGCTAGGGGACATCTCCGGGAGAACGCCCGATGAGCTGCGGCGATCCGCGCAGCACACTCCGAGGTGATCACCTCTCGGAAGGGGCCGACCGTGCGCGAACAACCCGCCGCCGTGCGGAACTCGATCCCTGCTCTGGCTGATCGCCGTGGGCGCCGGCGTCGTCGAAACGCTGATCCACGTCGTCCAGGCGCCGACCGGCCCGCTGCTGCTGCAGGCCGCAGTCCGGATGCTCATCTACGCCGCCCTGGTGCTCCGGCTCCGCAGCGGCCAGAACTGGGTGCGCTTCGTGCTGGCCGTGCTGCTCGGCGGCATCGGGATGCTGAGCATGGTCGGGCCGCCGCTCGTCTCGGCGCTGACCGGCGGCGGGATCGCCGCACCCGCGGACGCCTGGCAGCTCGCCTTCCTCCTGGTCCGCGCGCTGCACGTGATCGCCGTGGCCGGCGCGCTGGTGGCGATGTTCCGGCCGAGCGCCAACCGGTTCTTCCGGGCTATTCCTGCGTGAGCAGGTAGCGGCCGAAGTGCGGGACGGTGAACGCGATCAGGCCGCGTTCGCCCGAGTACACCAGGCCCTTCTTGATCAGGCTGTCGCGCGCCGGGGACAGCGAGGACGGGCGGCGCTCCAGGTACTCCGCGATGGACGCCGTCGGCGCCGGCTCGTCACGGCCCTCGACGAGCTCCGCCATCGCCCGCAGGTACTCGCGCTCGGCGGGCGTGGCCCGCTCGTAGCGGGAGCCGAAGAAGCCGACCGCGAGCTCGGTCTCCGCTTCCGGCGCCGCCAGCCGCACGTCCTCGTCGCTGATCTCCGCGCGCACCGCCGCGTCCCAGGTCGCCTTGCCGTAGGACTGCACGAAGTACGGGTAGCCACCGGAGATCGTGAACAGGGCGTCCAGGGCGGCCGGGGTGATCTCGGCGTCCTCGCGCTCGATGGGGGCGACGACGGCGCGGTCGGCGTCCGAGCGGTCCAGCCGGTCGATCCGCACGTAGCGGAACAGCCGCTCGGAGTAGGACTTGCTGGCCGACAGCACGGCGGGCAGGTGCGGCAGCCCCGCGCCGACGACCACCAGCGGCGCACCGGATTGGGACAGCTCGTGGCAGGCGGCGCACAGCGCCGAGACGTCGGCGGGCTGCACGTCCTGCATCTCGTCGATCAGCAGCGCGATGCCGGTGCCGACGTCCGCGGCCAGCTCGGCGACCTCGGTGAACAGCTCGACGAGGTCGATCTCGATGTCCCCGGAGTCGGCCCGGCCCTGGGCGGCGGGCACGTCGATGCCCGGCTGCCAGCGGTCCCGCAGCTTCGCGCCTTCCGGATTCGCCTTCAGCGCGAACGCCTTCAGGACGGCGAGCACTTCCTCGACGCGGTCCGGGGCGCGGTGCCGGACGGCGAGATCGCGGATCGCGCGGTGCAGCGCGGCGGACAGCGGGCGCCGCAGCCCGGCCTCCGGGCGGGCTTCCACCTTGCCCGCGCCCCAACCGCGCTTGACCGCCATCGAACGCAGCTCGCCGAGCAGCACCGTCTTGCCGACGCCGCGCAGGCCGGTGAGCACGAGGCTGCGCTCCGGGCGACCGCGCGCGACTCGTTCGAGCACGACGTCGAAGGCGTCGACCTCGCGATCCCGGCCGGCCAGTTCGGGCGGCCGCTGTCCGGCGCCAGGGGCGAAGGGGTTGCGGACCGGGTCCATTCCTCGGACTTTATCCAGTCGTCTAGCGCTGATTCGATATTCGGCGAGAAACCGCGATGGGTGTGTTGGCGCCGGCTCGACGGATATCCACTCGTCTAGGGAAATCGCTAGACCGAGCGATACTCCGGAATCCGGGGCCTGTGATCTTCGGCCGGACCTGCTGCGGTGGCCGCTTCGAGCACCGAGGATCTGGCCATGGAGCCCTGGCTGAACCCGTTGTCGGAAGCGCTGGGAACACTCGGGGTCGATCGCGATCCCGCCGAGCTGGCGGTGGTCGGCGGCCTCGGGCACCTCGCATCACGACTGCCGGTGGAGGACACCGCGATCGCCTGCGTCGGCGCGGCGCTGCTCACGTCGACCCGGCGGCCCGTCGAGCTCGCGACCGGGCACATCGCCGCCGCGATGCGCAGCGAGGCCCACCTCCGGCTCGACGGCGAGCCACCGCTGGACGGCTTCGCGCCGATGTCGCGGTTCTGGCGAACCGCGGACGGCTGGGTCCGCACGCACGGCAACTACCCGTGGCACCGCGAAGCGCTGGGGCGCGCGCTCGGCACGCCCGATGACGTCGCGGCCGTGGCGTCGGCGATCGGGGAACTCCCGGCGCGCGAGGTGGAATCACGCGTGGTCGAGGCCGGTGGGATCGCCGCCGCCGTGCGCACTCCGCAGGAATGGCTGGCCGAGCCGCCGGGGCGGGCCGTCGCGGCGCAGCCGCTCGTCAGGACGGACCGGATCGGCGACGCCGCGCCGCGGAGCGGGGGAGACCGGCTCCGGGTGCTCGACCTGACGCGGGTGATCGCCGGGCCGGTGTGCACCCGCTTCCTCGCGGCGCTCGGCGCGGACGTGCTGCGCATCGACCCGCCGCACCGCCCGGAACGCCCCGGCAGCTACGACACGCTGCTCGGCAAGCGGACCGCCGTGCTCGACGCGGACGAGCCGGAAGGCCTTGCGCTGCTTCACGAACTGCTGGCCGGGGCCGATGTGCTCGTGCACGGCTACCGGCCGGGCGCGCTCCGCCGCTTCGGGCTCGGCGCCGAGGAGCTCGCCGAACGGCATCCGGGCCTGGTGGTGGTCTCGCTGTCGGCTTGGGGAACGGCCGGGCCGTGGGGCGAGCGGCGCGGCTTCGACAGCATCGTGCAGGCCGCCTCCGGAATCGCCACCGTCGAGTCCACATCGGACGAACCGGGCGCGCTGCCCTGCCAATTGCTCGACCACGGCACCGGCTACCTCTGCGCGGCGGCGGTGCTCGACGGCCTGCGGCGGCAATCCGAGTCCGGTGGCACCTGGCTGCGCGAACTCTCCCTGGCCCGGACCGCGCACTGGCTCCTCGGCCTACCCCGCGCGGAACGCCCGCCGGTCCCGGCGGACGCCGAACGCTGGCTGACCGGACTCGACTCCCCGGACGGCCGGATCACCGCGGTCGCCCCGCCCGGCCGGATCGACGGAAAACCCCTGACCTGGCCCTTCGTCCACGCCTACGGCACCGACGAACCCCGCTGGAGCCCGCCGAGCATTACGAACCCGTGAGTGCTTTGTGCCGCTGTAGCAGCACAAAGCACTCACGGGTTCTGAGCAGCCAAGACGGAGCTCCCCGGGTGCCGGGTCAGCGTTCGAGGATCGCCGTCATGCCCTGGCCGCCCGCCGCGCAGATGGAGATCAGGCCCCGGCCCGAGCCCTTCTCCGCGAGCAGCTTCGCCAGGGTCGCCACGATCCGGCCGCCCGTTGCCGCGAACGGGTGGCCCGCCGCCAGGGACGAGCCGTTGACGTTGAGCTTCGCCGGGTCGATCTCGCCCAGCGGCTCGGCCCGGCCGAGCCGGTCCTTGCAGAACTCCGGGTCCTGCCAGGCCTTCAGGGTCGCCAGCACCTGCGAGGCGAACGCCTCGTGCACCTCGTAGAAGTCGAAGTCGCCCAGCTCCAGGCCCGTCCGGTCGAGCAGCTTCGGAACCGCGTAGGCCGGGGCCATCAGCAGGCCGTCGTCGCCGCTGACGTGGTCGACCGCGCCGGACACCACCTCGCCGAGGTAGGCCAGCACCGGCAGCCGCCGCTGCTCGGCCCACTCCTCGCTGGCCAGCAGCACGGTGGACGCGCCGTCGGTCAGCGGCGTCGAGTTGCCCGCGGTCATGGTCGCGCCCTCGCCGCGGCCGAACACCGGCTTGAGCTTGGCGAGCTTCTCCGCCGAGCTGTCCGGCCGCAGGTTCTGGTCGCGGGCCTGGCCCTGGAACGACGTGATCAGGTCGTCGAAGAAGCCGCGGTCGTAAGCGGCGGCGAGCCGCTGGTGGCTGCGCGCGGCCAGCTCGTCCTGCTCCTCGCGGCCGATCCCCCAGGCCAGCGCGGTCTTCGCGGCGTGCTCGCCCATCGAAAGCCCGGTGCGGGGCTCGGCGTTGCGCGGGATCTCCGGCACGACGTGCTGCGGCCGGACGCCGGCCAGCGCCTTCAGCCGGCCGGCCGCGGTCTTGGCGTGGTTGGCCCGCAGCAGAACGCGGCGCAGGTCCTCGTTGACCGCGATCGGCGCGTCGCTGGCCGAGTCGACGCCGCCGGCGATGCCGACGTCGAGCTGGCCGAGGGCGATCTTGTTCGCCACCGACACCACGCTCTCCAGCCCGGTCGCGCAGGCCATCTGCACGTCGTGGGCGGGGGTGCGCGGGTCGAGCCGGGAGCCCAGCACGGTCTCGCGCGCCAGGTTGAAGTCGCGGCTGTGCTTCAGCACCGCCCCGGCGACGAACTCGCCGAGCCGCTCGCCCTGCAGCCCGAACCGCGCGATCAGCCCGTCCAGGGCCGCGGTGAGCATGTCCTGGTTGGAGGCGCGGGCGTAGGGGCCACCGGACCGGGCGAACGGAATCCGGTTGCCGCCGATGATCGCTACTCGCCGAACGGTGGCCATGGCCTGACTCCCTAGTTGATGCGATGCTCTCTGGCAACCTAACCTACCCGTGGGTAGGTTTGTCGTCGAGCGAACTTCGCGCCCCCAACCCGCGGGAGTGTCCACATGGCCGACCGGTACCAGCAGTTCACCCTGTCCCCGATCGGGCGGCAGGTCGTCAAGCGGCTCGGCCTGCCCGCGCCGACGCCGCTGCGCCGCTACCGCCCCGGCGATCCCGTGGTCAGCGGCCCGGTGCTGGTCGGCGCCGCGCCCGGCGGCCGGCTCGGCGACGCGATCGCGGCGACCCTCGACGACGTTCACACCAAGGTCCACCAGACCCCGGCCGAAGGCGAGCGCTACTCAGCGCTGATCTTCGACGCGACCGGCATCGAAAGCAGTGAACAACTGCGCGAGCTGCGCGAGTTCTTCGGCCCGACGATCCGCCAGACCGACCGCTGCGGCCGGGTGATCGTGCTCGGCGCACCGCCCGAAGAGCAGCAGGACCCACGCGCGCACACCGCGCAGCGCGCTCTCGAAGGCTTCGTCCGCACGGCGGGCAAGGAGCTCAAGCGCGGCGCGACCGCGCAGCTGGTCTACGTCGCCAGGGGAGCCGAGGGCGCGCTCGACTCGACGCTGCGGTTCCTGCTCTCGTCGAAGTCCGCGTACGTCTCCGGGCAGGTGGTCCGGGTCGGCCCGGCGGAGGTGCCGGAGGTCGACCGGGAAAGCCCGCTGCGCGACAAGATCGCCCTGGTCACCGGCGCATCGCGGGGCATCGGCGAGGCGATCGCGGAGACCCTCGCGCGCGACGGCGCGCACGTGGTGTGCCTGGACGTGCCCGCGCAGGGCGGCGACCTCGCCAAGGTCGCCAACCGCATCGGCGGCTCGACGCTGCAGCTGGACATCACCGCCGACGACGCGCCCAACCGGATCGCGGAGCACTTCGCGCAGCGCCACGGCGGGCTCGACGTCGTGGTGCACAACGCCGGCATCACGCGGGACAAGACGATCGGCCGGATGACGTCGCAGCAGTGGGACGCGGTGCTCGCGGTGAACCTGACCGCGCAGGAGCGGATCAACGAACTGCTGCTCGCCGCCGGCTCCCCGCTGCGGCCCGGCGGGCGGATCATCGGCGTCGCCTCGATCAGCGGCATCGCGGGCAACGTCGGGCAGGGCAACTACGCGGCCTCCAAGGCCGGCGTGATCGGGCACGTGCGATCCATCGCCGGGATCGCGGCGAGCCGCGGGGCCACCATCAACGCGGTCGCGCCGGGCTTCATCGAGACCAAGATGACCGCGGCCGTCCCGCTGTTCGTGCGCGAGGCGGGCCGCCGGATGAACAGCATGTCCCAGGGCGGGCTGCCGGTGGACGTCGCGGAGACCATCGCCTGGTTCGCCGACCCGGCGTCGGCCGGGGTGAACGGCAACGTGGTCCGGGTCTGCGGCCAGAGCCTCCTCGGCGCCTGATCCCCGAACCAGTCGACGGAACGGAAACCCGCGATGCCGGAACTGAGCACTGCACCGAAGCTTTCCGCGCTGTACCTCAAGGCGGTCGCGACCGGGCCGACCCGGCGCGGCGACGGCCTGCCGGACACCGAGTACCTGCGGCGCGACATCGAGATCGACCGCGATCAGCTCGCCGAGTACAACCGGGTGTGCGGGTTCGGGCTGCGCGACGAGCTCCCGATCACCTACCCGCACGTGCTGTCGTTCCCGCTGTCGGTGCGGCTGATGACCGATCCGGGGTTCCCGTTCCCGCTGGTCGGGTTGGTGCACGTGACCAACACGATCCGCCAGGAGCGCCCGCTGCTGGTCACCGACGTGCTGACGCAGCGGGTCCGGGTGGCCGGCCTGCGCCCGCACCCGAAGGGGCGGCAGTTCGACGTCATCACCGAGACCAGCGCGGGCGGCGAGGTGGTGTGGCGGGAGGTCAGCACCTACCTCCGGCGCGGCGGAGCGCCCGAGCAGGCGGAGCGCGGCGAGGCGCGGCCACGGGACGCAGCCGGGGAGCCGGCGAGACAGCCAGGCGAAGCGACGCCAGAGCACGACGAGGCATCAGGGCAGCCAGGCAAGCCGACGCCAGACCACGACGAGGCGACGAGGCAGCCAGGCAAGCCGACGCCAGACCACGACGAGGCGACGAGGCAGCCAGGCAAGCCGACGCCAGACCACGACGAGGCGACGAGGCAGCTGGCAGCGGCATCGGAGCTGGGCGAGGCGTCAGGGCAGCCAGGCGAAGCGACGCCAGACCGCGAGGCGACGAGGCAGCCGGCAGCGGCATCGGAGCTGGGCACGACGGGGGAGCCGACGGCGACCTGGCGGGTGCCGGGCGACACCGGGCGGCGGTACGCGGCGGTTTCCGGAGACCGCAACCCGATCCACCTGCATCCCCTGACGGCCAAGGCTTTCGGGTTCCCGCGGGCGATCGCGCACGGCATGTGGTCGAAGGCCCGCTGCCTGGCGGCGTTCGCGGAGCGGCTGCCGGACGCGTACTCGGTGGACGTCGAGTTCCGCAAGCCGCTGCTGCTGCCATCCACAGTGGACTTCACGATGAGCAGGCAGGACACCGGCTGGAACTTCGCCCTCCACGCCCGCTCCGGCAAACCCCACCTGTTCGGCGAGATCCGCTGAGGCAAGCCGACCCCAGCTCCAGACGTGACCCCAGTTTCAATTGAAACTGCACCCCTTCGGCGTGTCGGGACCACGACACACCGAACCCTGTGGAGAACTCCCCGTGGCTGTGGAGAACTTCCGCAATTTCAATGGAAATCGGACCTTCGATTTCCATTGAAATTGCGGTCCACTAGGGGCTCGGGGTCCAGGAGCGGCCTTCGACGAGGTCGCCGAAGCCCATCCAGACCATGTTCATCAGGCGCATCGCCATCCCCTCGGCGGCGTGCTCGGGATGCTGGAACCACCACTCCACCAGCGACTCGCCGGCCCCGACCAGGGCCACCGCGAACGGCTCGGTCTGCTCCGCCTGCATCGGCTGCGCCGATGCCGCGGTCGCCTGCGCCAGCAGCGCCGCGATCAGGCTGGTCGCCCGCTCCCGCCACTCCACCAGCTCCGAGACGAACGGCTCGCCCTGCAGGTTCGCCTGCCGGTGCAGCACGGTCCAGCCCGCCTGGTTCTGGTGCACGTACTCGAAGAACACCTGCAGGCCGCGCCACAGCTGCTCGTCCGGGCTGAGCCCGGCTTCGACGGCCGTGCTGATCGCCTCGATCAGCCGGGCCGCCTCCCGCCGGATGCAGGCCACGAACAACTCGTCCTTGGCACCGAGGTAGGCGTAGAGCATCGGCTTGGAGATGCCCGCGACCTCGGAGATCTCGTCCATCGACGCGGTGTGGAAGCCGTGCGTGGCGAACACCTCGACCGCGGCGTCCAGGATCTGCCGCTCGCGAACCGCCCGCGGCAGGCGCCGCGACCGGGGGCGGCCGTTGTCCTGACGATCGACCATCTCACCTCTTACGCTGGTCTTTTCCGGTCAGGCTAGATCAGATCAGATCCGCCGCGCCCGCTTGCCTTCGAACCTACTCGAACGTAGTCTTACTCACGAGTAGGTAATGGAGGTGGCACCGATGCCCCAACCCGAGACCGACCCGATCGCGGCCCTCGGCGAGGTCGACCCCAAGAAGGTCGGCAAGGAAGAGTTCGTCGCACTGCTCGAAGCCGCCTCCGAGATCGCCGGCAGCGGCACCCCGGTCGACCTGAGCGCGCTGCGACCGGAGCAGTTCGCGCGGCTGATCTCGCGCGCCTCCGACGCCCAGGTCGAAGCCGTGATGGAACGTCCCGAGCTGCGCGAACGCATCCTCGACGAGGTGTTCCGGCGGATGGGCGAGCACTACAAGACCGAGAAGGCCGGCTCGATCGAGGCCGTGGTGCGGTGGCGGATCGGCACTGATGACGACCTGCTGCGCTACGAATGCGTGCTGGCCGACGGCCAGTGCACCGTCAGCAAGGACCCGCAGCACGAGCCGCGGGTGACGATCACGACGCCTCCGGCGGATTTCCTGAAACTGGCCTCCGGCAACGCCTCGGCGCCCATGCTGTTCATGAAGGGCAAGCTCAAGGTCGCCGGCGACCTCGGCTTCGCCGCCGGTCTGACGAAGCTCTTCCAGATCCCCAAGGCCTGAAAGAATGCACGGCTCATTTTCGCGGCGGTGCGGGTGGCGGCCCCCTGCGGGAATTACGGCCGTCGCCTGGACTGCCCCGACTTGAGTATGTCCGGCCCTCGCCCAGGCGACGTCTGAGAACCCGCGGCGGTGCAAGTTGCGAGGATGGGCTTAGCGGCTTCGCCGCTTCAAAAACGAAGAATAGAGCCGAGTTCAAGAACAGGCAGGCGCCACGGCTGCGGCCGGACTACACCGACAGGACGGCGATGACTTTCTCCCTGGAACTGAGCGAGGAACAGCAGGAGCTGCGCGACTGGGTGCACGGCTTCGCCGAGCAGACCATCCGGCCGGCCGCGCGGGAATGGGACGAGCGCGAGGAAACCCCCTGGCCGATCATCCAGGAGGCCGCCAAGATCGGGCTCTACGGCTTCGAAACGCTGGCCACGTTCTGGGCCGACGACACCGGCCTGTCGCTGCCGATCGCCAACGAGGAGCTGTTCTGGGGCGACGGCGGCATCGGCATGGCGATCTTCGGCACCACCCTCGCGGTAGCCGGGATCTTCGCCGCGGGCACGCCCGACCAGCTCGCCGAGTGGGTGCCGCAGTGCTACGGCGACGCGGACGACCCGAAGGTCGCGGCGTTCTGCTCGTCGGAGCCCGGGGCCGGTTCCGACGTCGCGGCGATGCGCACCCGCGCGGTCTACGACGAGGCCACCGACGAGTGGGTGCTCAACGGCCAGAAGGCGTGGGCCACCAACGGCGGAATCGCGAACGTGCACGTCGTGCAGGCGGTCGTGGACCCGGAGCTGGGCTCCCGCGGCCAGGCCGCGTTCGTGGTGCCGCCGGGCACCAAGGGCCTGGAGGCGCCGAGCAAGATCCGCAAGCACGGGCTGCGCGCCTCGCACACCGCCGACGTGTTCCTGGACGACGTGCGGGTGCCCGGCAGCTGCCTGCTGGGCGGCAAGGAGAAGCTGGACGAGCGGCTGGCCCGCGCCCGCGAGGGCGGCAAGGCCAGCTCGCAGGCGGCGATGAAGACCTTCGAGCTGTCCCGCCCGACCGTCGGCGCGCAGGCCATCGGCATCGCGCGGGCGGCCTACGAGACCGCCCTGGAGTACGCGCAGCAGCGGGAGACCTTCGGGCGGCCCATCATCGAGAACCAGTCGATCGCGTTCACGCTGGCCGACATGCGGATGGAGATCGACGCGGCGCGGCTGCTGGTGTGGCGGGCGGCGTGGCTGGGCCGCAACGGCGGGTTCACCGCGGGCGAGGGCTCGATGTCGAAGCTCAAGGCGGGTCGGGTGGCCACCTGGGCGACGGAGCGGGCGATCCAGATCCTCGGCGGCAACGGCTACACCCGGGAATTCCCGGTGGAGCGGATGCACCGCGACGCCAAGATCTACGACATCTTCGAAGGCACCGAGCAGATCCAGCAGCTGGTGGTGGCCAGGGCCATCTCCGGCAAGCACATCGCTTGAGCCCGCCGGGCCGTCGCGCGTTCCCGCGGCGGCCCGATCTTCGAAAGCCGCTCCGCCGGCCGTTCGGCGGTGCCAGCATCGCGGCATGTTCGAACAGTTCCTCGACGCCTACCGGCTCACCGCCTCCGGCGGCGGGCAGGAGGTTCCCGGCTCCGTCCACCCCGTCCTCGCGCCGCTGTTCTCGCAGCTCGGCGGCAGCACCTTCGACGACGGGCTGTACCGGGTGCACACCCCGGCGAGCGCGGCGGTGATCGACGGCTACGTCGTGGACGCGTTCCCCGAGCTGGACGGGCGGGTGGCCTGCTTCGGCTTCGACTGGCTCGGGCAGCAGTGGGCCATCGACACCGGGTCCGGGACGCCCGACGATCCGCACATCCTGCTGCTCAACCCCAACACCGGCGAGGTGAGCCCGTTCCCCGTCGCCTTCTCCCGGTTCCACGACGACGTGCTCGTCGACATCAAGGACCTCGGCGAGCGGCATCTCGGCGAGTGGGCGGCGGAGTACCCGGGGCAGCTCCCGCTGGCCTTCGACGAGTGCGTCGGGAACAAGATCCCGATCTTCATCGGCGGGGACGACTCGTTCGAGAACATGCGGAAGCAGAACATCCAGGTGCTCTGGGGCACCCACAGCCAGATCCTCGGCCAGCTCCGCTAGTGGCCCGGAAAGCTCGGTTGGCCATGGTTTGCCCGGGTTCGCGGAGTGGCGCTCGCCACGGTGCGGAATTGCACAAAGTGAGCGCGGGTTGAACTGCAGCGGTGCACCATTTCGTGGGCCCGTGCATCGGCGCTACACGGCAAGTGCACCATGGGACTGGTCCGAATGGATGAATGTCGTCGGCGGTGGAGTCATCATCCGCCTCGGCGCGCGTCACACCGACGTGGGACGGGCACCTTGCGGTGTCCGGCTGCGCCGGGCGAGCTCCTCGGGGAGGGCTCGGAACGGGACGCGGTGGGCGACGACGTCGCGCGCGGCGGCCCGGCCACAGCTTCGAGAGTGAACGGGAGGGCGAAGCGGTGAAGAAGACCACCCCTGACCTGGAGACACCGATCTTCCGGGAACTGAACAACGAGCTCGGCGAGCTGCCCGAGATCGACATCCACGACTTCGACAAGCACTCGTTCGACTTCCTCCGCGAGTACGACGAGCAGAAGTCGTCGGCGGACGAGCCCGCGGAGGCGGCCGAGCCGGTGGCGGCGTCGGCATCGGCGGGCGGCGGATCCCGGCGCGGCGGACGGCGCCGCAAGGGCGACTGACCCGATTCCGGTTTTGCGCGAACGGCCTGTTCGCCTCACAAGACGAGGTGAACAGGCCGTTCGCCGCGTCCCGCGAGTGTCGGTGCGGCCTGCCAACATGGCGCGCATGACGTCGTGGCAGGAATTCGCCGAACAAGCGCCCGAACTGGCGGAAAGCGTCCGGGCGCGGTTGGAGGCGGCCAAGCACCACGTGCTGGCCACGCTGCGCCGGGACGGTTCGCCGCGGGTCAGCGGCACGGAGGTCGGCTGGCGCGGACCGGAACTCACGCTGGGCTCGATGCCCGGCGCCAAGAAGGCCCTGGACCTGCGTCGGGATCAGCGGTTCGCGCTGCACGCCAACCCCGGCGACGGTTCGATGGCGACCCCGGACGTGAAGATCGCCGGCCGGGCGGTCGAGGTCACCGGCGACGAGCTGCGGGCCTGGATCGAGGAGGCCAAGCCGCCGAGCGAGGACTCGCACCTCTTCCGCCTGGACCTCACCGAGGTGACCACCACCGGCCTCTCCGACGACCAGACCCACCTGGTCATCCGGCACTGGACGCCGGCCGAAGGCGTCCGCACCTTCAAGCGCGCGTGAGGAGGCGCCTTCCACCGGTGCTGCCGGTGGGAGGCGCCTCCTCGGTGCGGATCAGTACGTGATGGCCATGCTCGGGTCGGCCAGGAGCGCTCCGACGTCCGCGAGGAACTGGGAGCCCTGCTGGCCGTCGACCACCCGGTGGTCGAAGCTCAGCGCGAGCTGGCAGACCTTCCGGGGCACCACCCGGCCGTCCACCACCCACGGCATGTCGCGGATCGCGCCGAGCGCGAGGATCGCGGACTCGCCCGGGTTGAGGATCGGCGTCCCGGTGTCGACGCCGAACACGCCGACGTTGGTGATCGTGATCGTGCCGCCCACCATCTCCGCCGGGGTCGTCTTGCCCTCCCGCGCGGTCGTGGCGAGCCGCTCCAGCGCCTCCGCCAGCTCCTTCAGGGACATCCGGTCGGCGTCGCGGACCTTGGGCACCACCAGGCCGCGCGGCGTGGCCGCCGCGATGCCCAGGTGCACGTAGTCCTTGTAGACGATCTCGCCGGCCGCCCCGTCCCAGGTGGCGTTGACGTCCGGGGTCCGGCGGGCCGCGAGGCACACGGCCTTCGCCGCGAACGCCAGCGGCGTGACCTTGACGCCGCGGAACTCCGGGTGCGATTTCAGGCGTTCCCTCAGCTCCATCATCGGCGTGACGTCGATGGTGAGGAACTCGGTGACGTGCGGGGCGGTGAACGCGCTGTCCACCATCGCCTGCGCGGTCGCCTTGCGGACACCCTTGATCGGCACCCGCCGCTCCCGCCCGGCCGGCGCTTCGGCCGCCGCGGGCAGCCCGGCGGTCGCGGCGGACTGCACGTCCTCGCGGGTGATCACGCCACCGGCGCCGGACCCGCTGAGCGCGGTCAGGTCCACGCCGAGGTCCTTGGCCAGCTTGCGCACCGGCGGCTTCGCCAGCGGCACGTAGCCGCCCTGCTCCACCACGACAGGTTCGGGCACCGGCTCCACCGCGACCGGTTCGGGCGCCGGAACCTCCACGACCTGCGCGGCGGCGGGCACCCGGCCCTTGCGCGGGCGGCGCTTGGCGCTCGCCGTCCGCGGGCCGTAGCCGACCAGCGTGGCGATGCGGCCGTTGGACTCCTCGCCGATCTTGCCGGACCCCTCGGCGGGGGCGGCTCCACCGGCCGAGCCTTCGAGGTCGATCGCGATGATCGGCGACCCGACCTCGACGGTCTGCCCCGGGTCGACGAGCAGCTCGCGGACCGTGCCGGCCCACGGGCAGGGCAGCTCGACGGACGCCTTGGCCGTCTCGATCTCGACGATCACCTGGTTGACGGTGACGGCGTCACCGGGCTGGACGCGCCAGCCGAGGATTTCCGCTTCGGTCAGCCCCTCGCCGACGTCGGGCAGCGGGAAGTGCTTCAGTGCCATCGAACGACTCCTTCAGAGCCTGTTGGCGAACTCGGTCTTGATTTTGTCTTTGAAGCGGCGAAGCCGCTTGGCCCGCCCTCGCAACTCGCGCCGCCGCGGAGCCGCAGCCTGTGCTTGGCGCCGGAGTCCGCAATTTCCATTGAAATCGAACCTTCGATTTCAATGGAACTTGCGGAGAACCGCGTCCGGACGGCACGGCAGTGCAGCACGAGTTCGGAGAAGACGGGCCGTTTTCAGTACGCCAACGAGCGGTCGACCGCGTCGAGCACCCGATCCAGGTCGGGCAGGTAGCCCTCCTCCAGCTTGCTGGGCGGGTAGGGCGTGTCGAAGCCCGTCGCGCGCAGCACCGGGGCCTCCAGCGAGTAGAAGCACTCCTGCTGCACCCTCGTGGCGATCTCCGAGGTGACCGATGCCTCCGCCGGGGCCTCGCTGACCAGCACCAGCCGGCCGGTGCGGCGCACCGACTCGAACACCGGGTCCAGGTCCAGCGGCGACAGCGTGCGCAGGTCGATGACCTCCAGCTCCAGCCCGTCCTCGGCCGCCGCGGCCGCCGCGTCGAGGCAGGTGCGGACCATCGGCCCGTACGCCGCCACGGTCACCGCCGAACCGGCGCGCGCCACGCGCGAGCTGAACAGCGGGATCGGCGGCGTGCTCGGGTCGAGCTCGGCCTTCTCGTAGTAGCGGCGCTTCGGCTCGAAGAACAGCACCGGGTCGTCGCACTCGATGGCCTGCTGCAGCATCCAGTAGGCGTCCACCGGGTTCGAGCAGGACACCACCTTCAGGCCGCCGATGTGCGCGAACAGCGATTCCGGCGACTCCGAGTGGTGCTCGACGGCGCCGATGCCGCCGCCGAAGGGCACCCGCACCACGACCGGCATCTTCAGCTTGCCCTGGCTGCGGAAGTGCAGCTTGGCCAGCTGGGAGACGATCTGGTCGAAGCCGGGGAAGATGAAGCCGTCGAACTGGATCTCGCACACCGGGCGGTAGCCGCGGATGGCCAGCCCGATGGCGGCGCCGATGATGCCGGACTCGGCCAGCGGGGTGTCCAGCACGCGGTGCTCGCCGAAGTCCTTCTGCAGGCCGTCGGTGATCCGGAAGACGCCGCCGAGCTTGCCGACGTCCTCGCCCATCACCAGGACCTTCGGGTCGCGTTCCAGCGACGCGCGCAGGCCCATGTTCAGCGCCTTGGCGATCGTGACGGTCTGGGTCCCCGCCGTGGCGGTCGGGCGTTCCAACGCGGGCGCGGCCATCAGCGCACACCTCCTGCCATCGCCTCGTCGGCGAATCCGGCCAGGTACTGCAGGTAGTCCTCGCGCTGGGCGGCCAGCTGCGGGGTTTCCTCGGCGTAGACCTCGGAGAACATCCGTTCGGGCGGTGGTTCGGGCATGTTGAAGCAGAAGTCGCGCAGCCGGGCGGCGAGCTCGTCGGCCTCGGCGTCGACGCCGTCGAAGAAGCCCTGGTCGGCGATCTGCTCGCGGACCAGGTGCACGCGCAGCCGTTCGATCGGGTCCTTGAGCTTCCAGGCCTCGTGCTCGTCGGCCAGCCGGTACCGGGTCGGGTCGTCGGAGGTGGTGTGCGCGTCCATCCGGTAGGTGAACGCCTCGATCAGCACCGGGCCGTTGCCCTGGCGGCACTCGTCCAGCGCCCACTTGCTGACCGCGAGGCTGGCCAGCACGTCGTTGCCGTCCACCCGGATGCCGGGGAAGCCGTACCCGCTGGCGCGCCGGTAGAGCGGCACGCGGGTCTGGCGCTCCAGCGGCTCGGAGATCGCCCACTGGTTGTTCTGGCAGAAGAAGACCACCGGCGCGTCGTAGACGGCCGACCACACCATCGCCTCGTGCACGTCGCCCTGGCTGGTGGCGCCGTCGCCGAAGAAGACCATGGTGGCCTCGCCGTCGGGCTCGCCGACCTTGCCGTCGAAGCGCTGGCCCATCGCGTAGCCGGTGGCGTTCAGGCACTGGTTGCCGATGACGATCGTGTACAGGTGGAACCGGGTGTCGACCGGGTCCCAGCTGCCGTGGTCGGTGCCGCGGAAGATGCCCAGCAGGTCGGTCGGATCGATGCCGCGGCACCAGGCGACGCCGTGCTCGCGGTAGCTGGGGAAGGCCATGTCCTGCGGCTTCAGCGCCCGGCCGGCCCCGATCTGGGCGGCTTCCTGGCCGAGCAACGGCACCCAGATGCCCAGTTGGCCCTGGCGCTGCAGGGCGTTGCCCTCCCGGTCGGCGCGGCGCACCAGCACCATGTCCCGGTACAGGTCGCGCAGCTGCGCGTCGGAGACGTCGATGTCGAAGTCCGGGTGTTCGACCCGCTGACCTTCTGGGGTGAGTAGCTGAACCAGGTCAGCTCCACCTTCGCTCGTGGCGCGCAAACCGGCGATCACCTGCTCCCGTGTGGGTTTCGCTGCGACAGCGGCAGGGGGGCCGGTGGTGCCTTCGGTCTCGGGTCGCGTCCATTGCTCGGGGGACATGCGTGATCTCCTCGTGTCGCGCCGGCCCACCCGCTTGTGGCGGTGTGGCCCGACTGCCCCGGCGAAACCGCAGGTGATCTGGTGGATCGCCTGGCGTTCCGGCCGGAGCGGTTGGATCGCTCCCCGTCATCCTGGCACGAAACCGGTCGTTTTCGTGAGCCCTGCCACAGGGATTCGGCCCGACCGCGGCCCGGTCGGCGTCCTCCCGTGTGATCACCGTAGTTCGCCGCCGGAAAAGGCAAAACCGCAGGTCATCGAAGTAATGGAGGTCCGACTAATGCTTTGTGGACCATCGCGGTACCGATATTGCGAAGCCGGTGTCTCCGGCGGAGAAAATAGGACAAACTGGACCCATGGCCGAGTTCCCCAACCCGCTCGCGCTGCCCGACGAGTTCGTCCTGCTGCTGCACAAGGACAACGGCACCTACTTCGTCAGCGCGAACCCGAACACGGCGACCGCCGCAGCCGAGATCGGCGAGCTGGTCCTGCGGGGCCGCGTCGAGCTGACCGGCACGGCGGTGCGCCTGGTCGACTCCGGTTCGAGCGGACTGCCGTGGATGGACCGGCTGTTCGAGGACTTCCGGCAACGGGCCGGGCGGCCGAACCGGCCGATCGACCTGAGCTGGTGGCTGGCGGGGCGCACCGGCACGTTCGCGACGCATCGCCAGGTGCTGGTCGAGCACGGGCTCCTGCGCCGCGAACGGCGGAAGTTCCTGGGCGTGCTGCCGGACGACCGCTACCACCCGGATCGCGGTGTCCGCGGCGCGCTGGTCGCCGAGCTGCACGAACTGGCCGCCGACCGGCGGCCGGTCGACGAGCGGTTGGCCCTGCTCAGCGCGGTGACCTACCGCAGCGGGCTGGTGTACCTGCTCGACTTCGACCGCGCGCAGCGGAACCGGCTGAAGTCGATCGCCGAGACCGAGGACCTGGGCAACGCCGTCGGCGCGGCGGTCTCGGCGGCGCTGGCGGCGATCACGGCGGTCCCGGCGATCATCGTCGCGGCGGGCGGCTGAACCCCGCCGCCGCTGGCTGTGCGCTGCCGGGCGGCGATGGGCCGCGTCCAGCCGGTCCGATTCGGCCGCGTCGGCCGCGATTCGCTGCGAGACTGGGCGGCATGACCACGCTGACCCTGCCCGAAGAGTTCGCGCTGCTGCTCCAGAAGGACAACGGCTCGCACTACTCGATGTCCGACTACACCGGCGCAGCGGAACTCGGCGAGCTCGTGCTGCAGCACCGGATCGACTTCGTCCGGAAGAAGATCCAGGTGCTCGACGCGAGCCCGAGCGGCATCGGCTGGCTCGACGACTGCATGGCATACCTGGTCAAGAAGGCGGGGCCGGCGAACAAGCCGGTGGCCGCGCAGAGCTTCATCCAGCACCGCAAGAGCGCGCGCAAGGTGCACTGCGCCGCCCTCGCCGAACGGGGCCTGATGCGCCGCGAGGAGAAGTCGGTGCTGTTCATCCCGTACGACAAGTACTTCCCCGACCCCGCGGCGCGGCAGGCGCTGATCGCCGAACTGCGCGCGGTCGCCCGCGACGAGATCGCGCTGGACAACCGCCGGGCGCTGCTCGCGGCGATGGTGCACGCGACCAACCTGGTCCGGTCGCTCGGGCTGGAGCGAGCAGAGCGCAAGCGGCTGAAGGAGATCAGCAAGGGCGAGCAGCTCGGCAAGGCAGTGGAGGCCGCGGTCGCGGCCGCGACCGCGGCGATCAGCGCCGGCGCCATCGCGGCCACCACCTCCGCGGCCGTGGGAAGCGGCAGCTGACCGCAGCGGGGTGCGCTTCGGCCGTGTGCACTTTGTGTCGCTGTAGCAGCGCGAAACGGACACGGCCCCGGAGCTGCGGAACGTCGCTCCGGGCGGCTGTTTGAGCAGTTCCGGCCATTGGCGACGGCCCGGTCGGTGCGGGCATAGGATCGCGGCGTGGATCGTGCAGCCGTAGCGAAGACCGTTGACCAGGCGTGGGACGAATCCGTCCTGCCGAGCCTCTCCGAGCTGGTGAAGATCCCGGCGATCTCGCCCTCCTTCGACTCCGAGTGGGTCGCCTCCGGGCATCTCGACGCCGCCATCGAGCACCTGCGCGCGTGGGTCGCGGCGCGGGACATCGCCGGCGCGAACATCGAGGTCGTGCGGCTGCCGGAACGCACCCCGCTGCTCCTGGTGGACATCCCGGCCAGCGAGGGCGCGCCGGACGAGACGGTGCTGCTCTACGGCCACCTCGACAAGCAGCCGCCGGTCGGCGGCTGGTCCGAGGGCCTCGGGCCGTGGACGCCGGTGGTCCGCGACGGCCGGCTGTACGGCCGCGGCTCCGCCGACGACGGCTACGCCGGGTACGCGGCGATCACCGCCATCGAGGCGGTCCGCGCGCACGGCGGCGCGCACGCGCGCTGCGTGGTGCTGCTGGAGACCGGCGAGGAGTCCGGCAGCCCCGACCTGCCCGCCTACCTGGAGCACCTGTCCGACCGGCTCGGCGCCGTGTCGCTGGTGGTGTGCCTGGACTCCGGCGCGGGCGACTACGAGCGGCTGTGGCTGACGAACTCGCTGCGCGGCATGGTGCAGCTCGAAGTCAAGGTTCAGGTGCTCGACAGCGGCCTGCACTCCGGCATCGCCAGCGGCATCGCGCCCAGCTCGTTCCGCGTGCTGCGGGAGCTGCTGGACCGGCTGGAGGACTCCGCGACCGGCGAGGTCCTGGTGCCCGAGCTGACCGTGCAGATCCCGGAGAACCGCGTCGCCGAGGTGCGCGCCGCGATCGAGGCCGTGCCCGGCCTGGTGCGCAACGTCGTGCCGTGGCCGGAGGGGTTGCGGCCGGTCGACGAGGACGAGGTCGAGCTCGCCCTGAACAGCACCTGGCGGCCGACGCTCTCGGTGATCGGCGCCGACGGGCTGCCGAAGCCCGCGGACGCGGGCAACGTGCTGCGGCCCTACACGACGCTGCTGCTGAGCTTCCGGTTGCCGCCGACCGCCGACCCCGAGGCCGCGATCCGCGCGGTCCAGGAGCGGCTGACCACCGACGTGCCCTACGGCGCGAAGGTGACCTTCGGGCACGCCGAGACCGGGCTGGGTTGGAACGCGCCCGACCTCGCGCCGTGGCTGGCCGCGGCGCTGGACCAGGCGAGCGACGAGGTGTTCGGCGCGGGCTGGCGGACGATGGGCCTCGGCGGCTCGATCCCGTTCATGGGCCTGCTGCACAACGCCTACCCGGACGCGCAGTTCGTGGTGACCGGCGCGCTCGGCCCGGACAGCAACGCGCACGTGCCGGACGAGTCGCTGCACCTGGCATTCGCGGCCAAGGTCACCTCGGCCATCGCCTACGTCCTCGACGCCCACGCCCGCCGCTGACCACCGCAATTTCAATGAGGTTTTCCAGCCTCGTTTTGCGTGGCGGTGCGGGTGGCGGAACCTCAGCGCCCGCCTGGACTGTGGGTGCCCAACCTGATGTATGTCCAGCTCGATGGAAATCGAACCTCTGATTTCCATTGAAATTGCGTCCCTCCGGGGTGTCGGCGCACCGGAGGACGACTTGCGAGGGGATCTGACGTGGTGGTGCGGGAACTTTCGGGCGTCACCAAGCGCCATGGCGCCCGGTCGGTGCTCCGGGGCGTTGACCTCGACGTGCCGACCGGTGCGGCCGTCGGGATCTTGGGCGCCAACGGGTCCGGGAAGTCGACGCTGCTGCGGATCCTCGCCGGGGTCTCCCGGCCGTCCGGCGGCACCGTCACCGGGCGGCCGCGCATCGGGTACGTGCCGGACCGGTTTCCCGCTCGGCAGCGGATGAGCGCCCGCGCCTACCTCCGCCACCTGGGCCGGATCGGCGGACTGTCCACTATGGAGGCCACTGCCCGGGCCGACGGCTGGCTCGACCGCTTCGCGCTCGCCGGCGGCCCGGACACCTCGCTGCGCGAGCTGTCGAAGGGCAACGCGCAGAAGGTCGGGATCGCGCAGGCGCTGCTGTGCGATCCCGAGCTCCTGGTGCTGGACGAACCGTGGTCGGGCCTGGATCCCGACGCACGCGGCATGCTCACCGAGGTGATCGGCGAGGTCTCGGCGGCGGGCACGGCCATCGTGTTCACCGACCACCGGCCGGAAGCGGTGCGGGCGCTGGCCACCCGCTCGCACCGGCTCGCCGACGGGCGCCTCGAACCGCTCGAAGCCGAGGTCGAGACTTGCCGGATCGTGTTGCGAGACGGCGAATCCGTCGACTGGGCGGCGCAGCCCGGCGTGCAGGCGGTGCGCCCGGGCCACTCGGACGTGACGCTGGTGGTGACCGTGGAAGCTCGGGAATCCTTGCTGCTCAAGGCGATCCAGCAGGGTTGCGCGGTGCTCTCGGTGGCCGCGCGGTGATCCCGCTGATCCGCTACCAGCTGGCCATCCTCGGCCACTCGCAGCGCTACCTGCCGCCGGCGCTGCTCTACATCGGGCTGCTGGCCATCTTCTACAGCAACAACGACGGCCCGGCGCTGCCCGGCTTCGCGGTGACCGCGGCGGGATTGCTGGTCGTGGCCGGCTGGTTGACGATCGCGCTGGTCGACGTGGAGGACGTCGTGCAGCGCACGGTCACCCGCGCGCACGCCGGATCGATGGCCCGGATGCTGGCCGGTGTCGTGCTCGCGGTGCTGTGCTGCTCGATCGGGCTCGCGGTGCTTTCCGTTGCCTGGGCGGAGATCTCGCACGGGCTCGACTACCCGCCGGGCGATCTCGGCATCGGCCTGCTGGCGCACGTCGCGTGCGCCGCGTTCGGCATCGCCGTCGCCCTGCCTTGCTCCGGGCTGGTCGTCCGCCGCATCGGGTACACGGTGATCGCGGCGGCGGCGCTGTTCGCGATCACCTTGCTGGCGAAGTGGATTCCGCTGGCGTTCCCGCTGCTGCTGGCGCTGAGCGCGGACGCGACGAGCGCCGCGCTGCTCGTGCGGTCCGCGCTCGTCGCCGTCCTCAGCCTGGTCGCCAGCACGCTGCTGGTCACGGCCTGGTGCGTCCGCCGCGCCTAGCCCGCGGCCGGTCAGCGCTTCGGGATCAGGATCCAGAGCACGATGTAGATCACGAACTGCGGGCCGGGCAGCAGGCAGGACAGCAGGAACAGCAGGCGGACGGTGAACGGCTTCATCCCGAACCGGTCGGCCAGACCGGCGCACACCCCCGCGATCATCGCCTTGTCGCTCGGCCGGGACAGTGCCATGCGGTACGTCGTCATGCCTCAATGCTCGCCGAGCCGGCGCCGCGGTGCGTCAGGGGACGACCCCGAGATCCCCCTGAACCGGATCCGACCGCGGGCTGACGCCCCGTCCGACCGCGGGCCTACCCCGGACGCGCCGGTGCCCGCCCGGCGGGGGACCCTGGCGGGCACCTCGCTTCGGCGGGTCGATCAGCAGCGGGCGTGGTAGGTGCGGTTCGCCAGGACCTGCCCGCCGGAGGTCACCACGACCTCGGTCGCCTTCTCGTCGGTCAGCGGGACCTGCGCCGAAACCAGGCCCCCGCGGCCGACCGTGCCGATGGCCCGCCGCTCGCCGTCGACGGTCACCGCGAACGGCGCGAGCCCGTCCGCCGCGCGGCGGATCTCGTAGCGGACCAGCGGCGACGCGCTCAGGTCACCGGGGAAGAACGGGCTCAACCACGGGAACGTCGCGGTGAGCGGCGACAGGTCGTGGCAGGTCGCCTCGCCCAGGCGGACTTCCAGCACGCCCGGCGGCGTCTCGGCCAGCGCGGTGAGCACCTGGGTGAGGGATCGTCGGCCGACCATCAGCGAAGCACCTCCATCGGTGGCGGAAGATCACCGCCTCGACGCTGAGGTGCGCATCCCCTGCCCGGACCGTTCCTTACCCCAACGGGCGACACCGGGTAACACGAATCGGTCTCGCGTGCCGTCCAGGAAGCCGCCGCACGGGTCGTCGACCGCGCCCGGCTCCCGCCCGCCCCGCATCGCGAGCGCCGCGCGGATCTTGTCCCGCTCCGGCCGCACGATCTCCCGGACGACCAGCACGCACAGCGCGACGACCATCGCGTCTCGGATCACCACCGCGCCCAGGAACCAGCCCTCCGGCAGGCCCTTGTTGCCGGTGCCGAGGTAGTAGTACATCCGCGGCGCCCACACCGCGGCGTCGACGATCATCCAGGTCAGCAGCAGCCGCCAGCGCGGAATCGCCAGCACCGCCAGCGGCACCAGCCAGAGCGAGTACTGCGGGCTCCACACCTTGTTGGTCAGCAGGAACGCCGCGACCACCAGGAAGCACAGCTGCGCCAGCCGCGGCCGGGTCGGCGCGGCCAGCGCCAGCCACCCGATGCCGAGGCAGGCGACCAGGAACAGGCCGAGGCTGACCGCGTTCAGCACCGTCGGCGTGGCGCCGTCCCGCAGCGGGCCGTCGAAACCCGCCCAGCCGGTGAAGTACATCAGCACGTTGTACAGCGAGTCCGGGTCGGCCGGGCGTTCGTTGTTGAGCCGGAAGAACTCCCGCCAGCCCTCCGGGTAGAGCACGAGCACCGGCACGTTGACCACCAGCCAGGCCAGCGCGGCGGCCAGCACCGTGCGCAGCGCGTCCGCCATCTTCCCGGCGCGCCAGGCCAGCACCAGCAGCGGGCCGAGGAAGAACAGCGGGTAGAGCTTCGTCGCGCCGCCGAGCCCGATCAACACCCCGGCCAGCACGGGCCTGCGCCGCGCCCACGCGAGCAGGCCGGCGGTGCCGAAAGCCGTGGCCAGGGCGTCGAAATTGGTGAAGGCGTGCACGAAGACCAGCGGCGACACGGCGGCCAGCGCGGCGTCCCAGACCCGCCGGCGGCACAGCAGCACCAGCGCCCAGATCGTCACCAACCAGGCCGCGGCCAGCCAGAACGCCGAGATGTTGAAGTACAGCACGCTGGTCAGGCCGCCCGGCAGCCAGCCGTGGCCCGCCAAGGTCGCCCAACCGTCCGCGGCCCGCGCGTTGATCCACTGGAACACCCCGGTCAGCACCGGGTACTCCATGTACCGGACCTTCTCCTGCGACGTGCCGGCGTTCTCCAGCCAGGCCGTCTTGTACGGGAACGCGTCGTCCGGCGCGAGGTCGCCCATGCCGTAGCGCGGGATGATGTCGGTGTAGCACATGGCGGTGTACTGCTTGCTGTTCCGCCAGTCCAGCTGCGGCCCGTTGCCGGTGTCGTAGGTGACCTGGCAGGGCGCCTTGAACAGCCAGGCCGCGGCCAGCACCAGCACCGCGAAGAACAAGATCACCCGCAGCGGCGTCCAGAACCACTGGCGCCCGACCTGCGCGTGCCGCCCGAGCCGGCCGCCGAAGGGCCGGCTGAGCTTCTGCGCCAGCGGCTCGGTCCAGGTCGGCGCGACGCGGTCGGCGGGGTCGAGGGAATCGCTGTCCACCGCCGAGCTCGCGCGCTCGCCGGGGGTCGGCGCCGGTTCGGTGCTGGCGGGCTCGTTCGAGGTGGACACGCCCGGATGCTACTTGGGGCCGAACAACGCGGAGGGGCACCCGCCGCTCGCGGGTGCCCCTCCGGGTGTGCTGCGTCCTAGCCGTACGACCTCGTTCTGGTCGGTGCGACGTTCGGCGGTCCGTCTCCGGAATCACCGCCACCGCCACCGTTGTCGTCGCAGTTCGGGTCGAGCCAACCGCAGTGGCCCGGCCGCTCCTTGCTGGTGGTCGGCTCGTCCGGCTCGCTGGTCTGGGTCTGCGGCGCGGTCGGCAGCTGCGACGTCGGCGGCGGCGGCTCCGACGTCGGCGGCGGAGGCGGCGGGACGTCCTCGAACTGCCCGATCTTGTCGCCCTTCGGGAATTCCTCGACCTTCTTGCCCTGCAGGTAGGAATCCATGAACTTCTTCCACACCTTGGCGGGCCAGTTACCGCCGTAGAAGCTTTCGCCGCTCGAGTCGGCCAGCGGCTTCGGGCCACCGTCGTCGTTCTGCATCGCCACCGCGGTGGAGATCTGCGGCACCGCGCCGATCATCCACGCGTTCTTGTTCTTCGTGGTGCTGAGCCACTGGTGGGTACCGGTCTTGGACACCACCGGCCGGTTGCCCGCCAGCGGGACCTTCGAGTGCTCGGCGACCTCCAGCATCGACTGCGAGACGTTGTAGGCGATGTCCTTGCTCTCCGTCGCGCTGCCGAAGGCGGGCTTCGGCTCCGGGATCTGGAGATCGAACGTACCGGTCTCGGGGCTGATGGCCTCCTTCACGAAGTGCGCCGGAACCTTGTTGCCGCCATTGACGAACGAGCCGTACGAGGCCGCCATGTCCTTCGGGAGCACCTGGTACATGCCCAGCGCGATACCGGCCTCGACGGCCCCACCGGGGCTTTGCAGCTTCGTCGAGTCCGGAATGCCTGCCTGGTGGGCCGCATCGGCCACCTTCGTCGGCCCGAAGTCGGCCGCCATGTTGACGAACACGGTGTTGACGGATTTGGTCATCGCCTCGCGGACACCGCAGTGCATCGGATCATCGCAGCGCACGCCGGGCGAGTTGTCGAACTTGTGGCCGGCGATCACCTGATCCCCGCTGCCGTTGTAGTACTCGCCGATGCCCTTGCCCTCCTCCAGGCCGGCGATCACCGCGAACGGCTTGAACGACGAACCCGGTTCCTGCGGCGTGCTGGCCCAGTCCAGGTCACCGTTCTGCTGCTTGGATCCGTAGTACGCCTGGACCTCACCGTTCTGCGGGTCGACCGCGACCAGGGACGTGCGGAGCGTCTTCGGCTGGGAACCCATCACGTCCTGCACGGCCTGTTCGGCCTTCTGCTGCGCGACCGGGTCGATGGTCGTCTTGATCGTGTAGCCGCCGCGGGACAGCTCGCTCTCGCTCAGACCCTTGGGCTCCAGCTCTGCCAGGATGGCCTTGTAGATGGCGTCCTGCTCCGGCGTCAACCTGCTGTTGGTCTTCCACTCCAACCGCGGCAGGGTCTGCGGCATCGTCATGGACGCCTTCTCCGCCGGGGTGATGAAGCCGTTCTCCGCCATCTGCCCGACGACGTAGTCCCAGCGCTTCTCGGCCTTCTCCGGGTTCAGGCCCGGGTCGTTGCTGTTCTTGCCGTAAGGCGTCTGCACCACACCGGCGAGCACGGCGGCCTCGGCCGCGTTGAGCTCGCTCGGCTTCTTGCCGTAGTAGGCCCGCGCCGCGGCGGTGATGCCGTTCGCACCGCGCCCGTAGTCGGCCGTGTTCATGTAGGCGAGCATGATGTTGTCTTTGCTCTGGTTGTTCGTCAGCTTGAACGCCAGGACGACCTCTTTGATCTTGCGAACGTAGGTCGGGTCCTTCTTGAGGTCCTGGTCCAGCTTGAGGAACTGCTGGGTGATCGTGGAGCCACCACCGACGCCGGAACCGGTCGCCAGGTAGTAGACCGACCGCATGATGCCGTTGAAGTCGAAGCCGGGGTTAGTGCGGAAGCTGGCGTCCTCGGCCGCCATGGTGGCGTTCTGCATCGCCACCGAGACCTCGCTGATGTCGTGCACGACCTCCGCCGAGCCGTCCGGCTCGATGCGCCCCATCGGCGAACCGTCCGCGTACTTCAGCTCGATCGGCCGGGTCTTGCTCATCACCGCAGCCTCGCTCGGCGGCTCCCAGACGATGTAGCCGTAGATGAACACGGCGGTCGGCACCAGGACGGCCAAGGCCGCGGCGACGTAGCAGGACCGGCGGACGCGCTGCCAGAGACGACTGCGCTTCGCTTGGCGGGCGCTCATCTCGTCGTCCGGGTCCGGGATGTCGTCCGGGCCGGCGTCGAGGTCGTCGTCGCGGTACCGGTCATCGCGATCGCCGGAATCGCGATCGTCGAAGTCGTCACCATTCCGATCATTCCCGTCGTACCCGCCGTACGGGTCGTCGTAGTCGTCGTCCGCGTAGTAGTTGTAGTTGCCCTGCTCCTGGTGCGTGAGCAGCTGCGGCTCGGGGGCTACGCCCCCGCCGCCACCAGCACCGCCCTTCGGGCCACCGGCGGCTCCCGCCGCCGCGCCTGCGGCGCCCATGGCTCCACCGGCCGCGCCTCCGGCTCCGGCCGCGCCCGCCATCCCGGCGCCTGCGGCTGCCCCGGCGATCCCGCCTGCGGCGGCTCCCGCCGCGGCAGCACCACCGGTCCGGCGTCGATCGCTGTCGCGATCGCCCGCCGGGGTCTGCGGGATGTTCTGCGTCGGCTGCTCACCGGGCGACTGCGGCGGCCGTCCTGGCGGCGGCCCCGGCGGGGGCGGCGGTGGGCCTTGCCGACCTTGCTGCGCGCCTGGCGGCGGCGGTGGCGGCCCCTGCCGTCCGGCGTTCGGCGGCGTGGGGGTGTACGTGGTCGGCAGGTCGAGCTTGCGCCCGCCGCCGTTGTCGGGTTCGCGGGAGTCCCCGCTGAGCCGCTTGCCCAGCGGCGAGTCGTCCTCGTCGTCGTCGAACGACGGTGTCCACGCGCCGGTCTGCTCCTGCGGCGGCTCCTCGCCCGGCCACTTCATGGGCTGGCCGGGCGGTGGCACCGGGGCGTTCTGCTGCGTTTCCTCCGAGCTGCGGTCCGCACCCGGCCACCGGTTGCCCGGCGGGTTCGGCGGCGCTGGCCGCTGGCCCGGCCCGCCCGGTCGCGGCTCCTCGCCCGGCCATGCCGGACCGCCCGCACCGGGCGGGCCCGGCGGCGGGCCGGACGCCGGACGCTGAGGGGGCCGCGCCTGGTCGCCGGCGCGCGGGGGCCCGGGGGGCGGGGGTGGCGTGCCTCGACCGTCGGGGTGCGGATGCCGTGAGTGGCGCCCTCGGGTGGGGTCGTCACGCTCGTCGTTCACGAGTGGGCCTCCAGGACAGGCGTCGTCGGACGCCGTGTGATGCGTTCACGTCGGGGTTTGCGCCGCACCGGGCGCGCGATCGTGTTCGGGGGCACGACCGCTGTCACTCCGCTGCAGTCTTGCGCCGGGACCGGCTGTTGTTCAACCCATCCGTCCCGAGGACGTACGACTGCACGAGGTGGTTCCAGTTACATGTGCGGCATACCTCTACGACGTAGACGTTGAACTCCTCGAACATGGCCGCCATCCGGTCGAGCTCCTCGGGGGCCCGCGCCGTTCCGGACGCGTGCTTGAGGGCGTCGCCGAAGACCCAGGAGACCAGGGTCAACGGTTCCTTCCGGCACACCGGGCAGGTCACCCCGCTCGGCTCACCATGGAATTTCGCCGCCCGCAGCAGGTACGGATCGGCGTCGCAGACCTCCATCACCCCGACGCGGCCAGCGTGGACCTGCGCGAGCAGCGCTCGGCGCTGCAACGCGTAGTCGACCACTTGCCGTTGGGTCCGCACGCCCACAGAGTACGTGTCGGTGACGGCTGCTCCATGCGCCGTTCAGGGCAGGCCGGGCCCCCGACCGCCACCAGCCGTGACGACTACCACGTCAAGGGCCGCTCGATTGTGTTTTCCGATATATCGGCGCGATACAATCCGAAGGGTGGCCTGCCTCGCCGCGATCTGTGGGCGTGCGGGGCCGCCCTGGAATCCGGCGCCGCGTTTGGGCGGCAATCGGGCGCTGAACGCGGGCGGAGGAGGTGCGAATGCTGGAACTCGCCGTGCTCGGGCTGCTCCACGAAGCCCCGATGCACGGCTATGAGCTGCGGAAGCGGTTGCACGACACGCTCGGCGCCTTCCGCGCACTGTCCTGCGGAACTTTGTACCCGACGTTGCGCAGGCTGCTGCGCGCCGGGTTGATCGAGGAAGAAACCGACGCACCCGGCTCGCGCGGGTGGGGTCGGCGGACGCGCCGCGTGTACCGCATCACAGCTGCCGGGCAGCACAGGTTCGCCGAGCTGGTCGGCGACTGCGGGCCGCAGGCCTGCGACGACAACGCCTTCGGCGTGCACATGGCGTTCTTCTCCCGCACGCCGGCCGAGGTCCGGATGCGGATCCTGGAAGGGCGTCGGCGCCGCGTCGAGGAACGCCGCGACGGCCTGCGCAGCGCGCTGGCGGGCTCCGGGGACCGGCTGGACCGCTATGCCCGCGAGCTGCACCGGCTCCGGCTGGACCACAGCGAGCACGAGGTTCGCTGGCTCGACGAAATCATCGAACAGGAACGCGCCGAGCAGGCTGCTGCGGCGCCGGGCCGACCCAACGTCGGCGAGCAAGAACTGCAAGGACACGACAGATGAGCAAGAAGGAGGGCCCTGCCATGGGCGGAGATCGTCGAGCGGTGCGGGTGGCGATCGTGGGCGTCGGGAACTGCGCGGCGTCGCTGGTGCAGGGCGTTCACTACTACGCCGACGCCGAGCCCGGGACCCGGGTTCCGGGCCTGATGCACGTCGCCTTCGGCGACTACCACGTGCGCGACGTGAAGTTCGTCGCCGCCTTCGACGTGGACGCGAAGAAGGTCGGCCGCGACCTGTCCGAGGCGATCGTCGCCAGCGAGAACAACACCATCAAGATCGCCGACGTGCCCCCGCTGGGCGTCACCGTGCAGCGCGGCCACACCTACGACGGTCTCGGCCGCTTCTACCGGGAGACCATCGAGGAGTCCGACGAGCGGCCGGTCGACGTGGTGCAGGCGCTCAAGGACGCCGAGGTCGACGTCCTGGTGTCCTACCTGCCGGTGGGCTCCGAAGCGGCGGACAAGTTCTACGCGCAGTGCGCGCTGGACGCCGGCGTGGCCTTCGTCAACGCGCTGCCGGTGTTCATCGCCTCCGACCCGGAGTGGGCGCAGAAGTTCACCGACGCGGGCGTGCCGATCGTCGGCGACGACATCAAGTCGCAGGTCGGGGCCACCATCACGCACCGGGTGCTGGCCAAGCTGTTCGAGGACCGCGGCGTGCACCTGGACCGCACGATGCAGCTGAACGTCGGCGGCAACATGGACTTCCTGAACATGAAGGAACTGGAGCGGCTGGAGTCGAAGAAGACCTCCAAGACGCAGTCCGTGACCTCGCAGGTGGACCGCGACCTCGGCAAGCGCAACGTGCACATCGGGCCGTCGGACTACGTGCCGTGGCTGGACGACCGCAAGTGGGCCTACATCCGGCTGGAGGGCCGTGCGTTCGGCGACGTGCCGCTGAACCTGGAGTACAAGCTGGAGGTGTGGGACTCGCCGAACTCGGCGGGGATCATCATCGACGCGATCCGGGCCGCCAAGATCGCCAAGGACCGGGGCATCGGCGGGCCGATCCTGTCCGCGTCGTCGTACTTCATGAAGTCGCCGCCGGAGCAGTACTCCGACTCCGCCGCCTACCAGGCGGTCGAGGACTTCATCGACGGCAAACTGGAGCGCTGACCGCAATTTCAATGAGGTTTTTCCAACCTCGATTTGCGTGGCGGTGCGGGTAGCGGCCCCCCTGCGGGAGTTACAGAGGCTCCCTGGACTGTGGATGCCCCTCCTGATGTATGCCCAATACACGGCGGAGGGGCCGTCCTCGCCGAGGGAACCCCGGAGGGGTGGGCACCGTGAACCCGCGACGGTGCGAGTGCCGTAGGTGGGCTATGCGCCTGCGGCGCATGCGACAGCCCATCGACGTGTGGCTTTGCGACCCGCGGCTGCGGACCGACCAGGATGAAAGACGCTCAATGGAAGTTGCGCCCTGTCGGCGTGTCACGCCACGACACACCGAACCCCTGTGGACAACTTCGGCCGACTGTGGATAACTCGCGCAATTTCAATGGAAATCGAAGGTCCGATTTCCATTGAAATTGCGGAGAACCGGACGGCGGAGGGGGCACCCGCTTCGCGCGGGTGCCCCCTGTTTCTTGCTCGGGGTCTGCTCAAGACCCACGCGGTACCTCCTTTCCTAGTGTTGGAGCTGTTGTTCGGCCCGGGCGAGGACCGCGTGCACCGACGCTTGACCGTCGGTGGTCACCCAGCTCACCCGCAGTCCGGGACGAACTCGCTTCCGGCCGATGCGCACCGGCCAGCCAGCCACCTCCCGCGCCTGCGCGGCGATCTCCTCGCCGGTGCCGCTCGGGTGCTCCGCGACCACCGCGAACTCGTCGCCGCCGTAGCGGGCGACGGTGTGCTCGTCGCTGAGCCCCTCCCGGAGCCGCCCGGCCAGCGTGGTCAGCAGGTCGTCGCCCCGGTCGAAGCCGTACTCGGCGTTGAAGGCGGCCAGCTGCTGCACGTCGATGAGCACCAGCGTGGACAGCGTGCCGCGGCTGCGAGCGCGGACCAGCGACTGCTCCAGCCGGTCCAGCAGGAGGACGCGGGCGGGCAGGCCGGTCAGCGGGTCCAGCAGGCCGCGGCTGTGCGGGACGTCGGTGTGCACCGGCTGCAGCAGCATCAGCACCCGGCGGCGGCCCTGCACCTGCACCGCGTGGTAGTCCGCCCAGATGCGGCTCAGCGGTTGGCCGCTGCGGGCGATCACCATCGGGATGGACAGCGGCGAACCGGCCCGCAGCACCTGGCCGGCCAGCTCGGCCCAGTCGGGCATCGGGGCGCCGGTGTCGTCGCGCACCTGCCAGCCGGTGGGCCGGGCGCCGGTGAGCAGGTCGGCCTTGGCCAACTGCATCAGTTCGGCGGCGACGTCGTTGGTGGCCAGCACCTGGCCGCGGTCATCGGTCAGCAGCACGCCGAGATTGAGTCCGCTGATGAGTTCGTCCCAAACCGGCGCCAACTGGCCCGGTGCGGTCACCTCGAGGACACTCATTCGGCCCCCTCCTCCCCACCAAACGGAGCAGTCCGTCTGAGCCTCCCCTCAGTGCAGGGCGAAATTCAAGGCCTCAGTGACCACCCGTAATGGTGGTATTCACGCTGTGCACATAACTGTGCGTTAGTTGTTCACGCACCGTTTCCGCCCAGGTCACCTCGACGGCCGGGACTTGAGGAAGCGAGCAGGTGAAACATCGTTAGGTGGCATTGCGCTCAAAACGCCCCGCGCCGCCCCTTCGGCCGATCGGATCCCTACTCTGGTCGAGGTGCCGCAGGCGAGAGGATGGTGCATGCCGGTGCACGGGACCGCGGGTCGACCGCCGCTGCGGGAGCGGTTGCGCGACCACCGATCTCTGCTGGCCGTGATCGCGGTCGCGGAGCTGGTCGCGGTGATGGTGGTCTCCACCGTCAACACGCACGACCACATCGACGGCGAGGTCTACCGGCTCGGCGCGAAGGCGCTGCTGGCCGGGCGCGACCTCTACAACGGCCTCCCGGCCACCGAATCCGGGCTGGAGCTGCCGTTCATCTACCCGCCGTTCGCGGCGATCCTGTTCGCGCCGCTGGCGCTGATCCCGAAGGCCGGCTCGACCGCGGTGATCATGCTGGTCAGCCACCTCGCGCTCATCGCGACGCTGTACGTGGTGCTCAGCGCCTCGACGTTCCTGCGCGCGCACCGGGACAAGGTGCTGCTGGTGACGGTGGCCGTGCTGCCGCTGGCCACGATCAGCGAGCCGGTGCTGGAGACGATCACCTACGCGCAGATCAACATCGTGCTGATGGCGCTGGTCGCGATCGACTGCCTGTGGCGGACCGACGGCGCGAAGAAGCTGCCGTACCCGCGCGGCCTGCTGATCGGCCTGGCCGCCGGGATCAAGCTGACGCCGCTGGTGTTCCTGCTGCTGCCGCTGCTGCGCCGGGACTTCCGGACGATCGTGGTCTCGCTGCTGACCTTCCTGGGCACCGCGCTGCTGGGCTTCGCGCTGACCTTCGACAACGCCCGGCGGTTCTGGCTGCAGGAGATGCTGGCCAGCAGCAACGTGTCCTTCGGACCGAAGTTCACCGGCGACGCGTCGACCTACGCGGGCAACCAGTCGTTGCGCTCGCTGCTGAGCAAGATGTCCACGCCGAGCCTGACCGTGGTGTTCGGGCTGCTCGCGCTCCTCGCGCTGGTGCTGGCCGTGGTGGGGATGGTGCACGCGGTCCGGCAGCGGGATCTGCCGACGGCGGTGACGATCAACGCCATCCTCGGGTTGCTGGTGTCGCCGATCTCCTGGTCGCACCACTGGGTTTGGGCGATCCCGGGCCTGGTGCTGCTGCTCGGCGCGGGCTACGTCCGGCGGAACTGGGGGTTGCTGCTCGCGGCCGCCATGGCGGCCGGGTTCTTCATGATGGGCCCGCACTGGAAGATGCCCCAGGGCGACGGCCTGGAGCTGACCTGGAACTTCTTCGAGCAGCTGATCGGCAATTCCTACGTCTACTTCGGACTGGCGTTCCTGCTCTACAACGCGGTGCTGTGGTGGCGCTCCCGGCGCACGGTGATCGACCCGGGCGAAGCGGCCCCGGAAGCCCCCCGAACCGCCCCGGTGCCGTAGCCGTTCGTGAGTGCTTTGGGGCGCTCCTAAGCACTCACGAGCCCTGGCCATCCTGGACGTGGGCATGAAAAAACCGGGGCGAGCACCACGCTCGCCCCGGTTTTTCGCGTTCGGATCAGATCCGGTTGAACACGACCGTGTCCGCGTTCTCCAGGGAGCGCAGCGCGCTGTCCGAGGTCAGGCCCGGCGTCGGGAGCGTGTGGCCCTGCACCGCCGTGATGTCCGGGACGCCGCCGCCGAGCACCGGCAGCGCCATGCCGCCGGTCCGCGGCGCGGGCACCGGCCGGAACGGGTTCTGCGTGACGACCTGCTCCGGGGGCACCGCCGCGGCCAGCTCGTCCAGCACCGTGACCGCCACGTCGGAGCGCAGCGGCGCAGCCGTGAACGCCGGCTCCTCGCTGCGCGCCGCGGTGCCGTCCAGCGCGGAGGAGATCCGGCTGACCTGCGGCACCGAGGTCTGGCCGCCGCTGAACGCGTTGAGCTCGCCCATCACCGGCAGCGGCGCCGTCACGCCGGGGGACTCACCGCGCTGCGTGGTGCCCGGCGTCCGGGACACGCTGACCAGGGGGATTCCGGTGAGGTCCGGGATCTCGTTGGCCTTCACCTGGTGCTCGCCCGGCACCTCCAGCGGCACGAGGTCGGCGCGCGGCGTCGGCTCGGCGGCGACCGCGGACAACGCCCCCGCCAGCACCTCGTGCGGCACGGTGCGCAGGTCGCTGCGCAGGCCGGGCAGCTCCGCGGTGGTGAGGTCCACCTGGTCCGGCGTCACCAGGCCGCCCTGGCCGCGGGACAGCGCGCCCTCCCAGAGCTCGACGATGCCGCCGGCCGGGGCGCTGAAGCCGTCGAAGTAGACCAGGTCGTCGTGCGGGATCACCAGGTCTGCAGGGACATCCAGGAGCGCACGCGTTTGAAAAGCACCCTCGTCGAGGGTGTTGGCACCCCCCTGGATGACGGCACCGATGGGACCTGCCCAGCTCAGCGAGCGGTGGAAGCCCTCGGCGGGCGTGACCGGGCGGTCGCCGTCGAAGGGCGACAGGCCGGGCACGAGGTCCAGCGGCCGGGCTTCGGCGGGGTCGGCGACCCAGCCGGCCAGGTGCAGCGGGGCGGTCTGCGCCGGCATGTGCCAGTCGCGCAGCGCCGGCATCTCCCGGGTCAGCTCGTTCTCGACGGCGGGCAGCAGGTCGCGCACCGGGTCGATGGTGCCGGCGATCGCGGTGACCGGGTGGCTGGTCCGCGACTCCACCAGCGGCACGTTGTGCCGCGTGCCGGAGCCCTCGGGGAACAGCTCACCCGCGAAGCACCGATCGGCAGGCACCGCATCGTCTCCGAGCTCGTCGAGTACTGGGGGGAGCATCGATTCGCCCAGCGGCGGGGTCGGACGCTCCGGGCAGGCCTGGCTGGCGGACGCGACCCCCGTGCCGACGGCCAACATCCCACCAGTGACCAGCGCGGCTTGCACACCGCGCTTCGCCCAAGACTGCATGGATCTCTCCTTCACAAGGTTTCCCCCTGCCGGGGAGGAAAATCAACTGCGGGCGCCACACCGTCATCGGAACTTGATCATCGGGAGACGGCGGGCATCGGAAATGTGGAGCCGGGTTGCGCGCGGCGGATTTCCTTTCGGCGGCAACGAGATCCGTCGCCTGCGCCGCGCGGCGGTCTAGTCGGGCGTGGTGCCCGGCTGCGGTTCGGGCGCGCTCATCAGCGTGCTGGCGATGTCGCGGGTCGACGCCCCGGCGAAGGCTGGGGTGCGGGCCGGTTCGGCCGGGTAGCAGCCGACCGCGGCGGTGTTGTGCTGCTGCCCGTCGCCGGTGCCTCCGCAGCCGGGCGCGCCGGGCAGCGTGGGCAGAGCGAAAGGCCTTGGCCAGCCCTGGTTTCCGGGCGCCTCAGCGGGTTCCGGCGCGTGCGGCCGGGTAACCGCGTCCGCCTGCTCCGGCGACCGCTGGTGCTCGACCAGCTGCGCCGGCTGCGGGACGGCGGGCGCTACGCCCGGCGCCGGTGCGGCCTGCGGAAGCGGCGCGGACGGCGAAAAACCCTGCTGCGGGCTGGTTTCCCCGGACAGCAGCGGGCCGCCGAGCCCGTCCAGTCCATTGTCGACGGACGTGGACAGCTCGCCGGCCTGGGCTTCGGTGACCGACAGCGCGTCGCCCGCGACGTGCTGGACGCCGTCGGTGGACTCCTGCAGCACGCCGGTCACCGGCTTCGCCGCGTCGAGCAACTGCTCCGCCGGCTCGGCCCGGACCAGCTCGACCGGGTTCAGGCGGCCGAGCGAGAACTCCGCCGGGCCGGACCGGTCGGTGGTCGCACCTCCCGCCGGCGCGGCCGGTGGGTTCGCCGATTCCGGCGGCGCGGCCGATTCGTCGGCGGGCGCGGCCGGGGCGAGGTTCGCGGCGTCCGCCGGGAGCCCGGTGCCGATGAGCCAAGCCGCGGAGGTTCCGGCGGCCGTCGCACCCGCCACCACCAGGGCACGGGTCAGCAGCCGCCACGGTCGGGCGGCTCCCGTCGTGCGGTAGCGGCCGGACATCTCGGTGCCAGAACCTCCTCGGCTTCGGGCGACTCCCCGTTGGACACTGCCTCCTCGCCGCGCCGCACTCTTTCACCACAACTGCCACTTCCGTAAGCACAGAGCGACAGCTTCGCCACATCGTGTTACTGGTGTTCCGGCTCGATAGCGCGCCGTGGTCGTTTCGCCCCCGGGTCCGGTGGTCGGCGCTACGGTGGCAGGGTGAACGACTTCAAGATCACCACCCGGGACGACGCCGCGGCGTCGATTCCCCGCGTGCTCCGCGTCTCGGCGGCGTTGAGCTGGCGGTTGGTGGTGGTACTCGGCGCCCTGTACGTGGTGGGGCTGGTCATCGGCCAGATCTACGTCGTCGTGATCCCGGTGGCCATCGCGCTGCTGCTGTCGGCGCTGCTGGCCCCGATCGTGTCCTGGCTGGCCCGGCGCGGCGTGCCGCGGGCGCTGGCCACCGCGATGGTGCTGGTCGGCGGCCTCGCGGTCGTCGGCGGCGTCCTCACCTTCGTCATCAACGCGTTCATCGAGGGCTTCCCCGACCTGCAGCGCCAAGTCGTCGCCAGCCTCAACCAGCTGAAGGACTCGCTGGCGCAGGGCCCGCTGCAGATCAACGAGGAGCAGATAGGCCACTACCTGGACCAGGCCCAGGAGTGGCTGGCCGCCAACCAGGCGGCGTTGACCAGCGGTGCGCTGTCCACCGCGGGCACCTTCGGCAACTTCCTCACCGGGTTGGTGCTGGCGCTGTTCACGCTGATCTACTTCCTGCACGACGGCCGCGGGGTGTGGCTGTTCGTGACGAAGCTGGCGCCGAAGCACGTGCGGCACCGGGTCGACGTCGCCGGCTGCAAGGGCTTCGCGTCGCTGGTCGGCTTCGTGCGGGCGACCGCGCTGGTCGCGGTGGTGGACGCGCTCGGCATCGGAACGGGCCTGATGATCCTGGGCGTGCCGCTGGCGATCCCGCTGGCGGCGCTGGTGTTCCTCGGCGGCTTCGTGCCGATCGTCGGCGCGGTGGCCTCCGGCGCGGTCGCGGTGCTGGTGGCGCTGGTGACCAAGGGCTGGGTCGTCGCGCTGATCGTGGTCGGCATCGTGCTCGTGGTGCAGCAGATCGAGGGCAACGTGCTGCAGCCGCTGATCCTGGGCCGCGCCGTGCAGATCCACGCGCTGGGCGTGGTGCTGGCGATCAGCATCGGCATGGTGGTCTCGGGCATCGTCGGCGCGCTGCTCGCGGTGCCGATGGTCGCGGTGCTGAACTCGGCGATCCGCTCGCTGGTGGAGGAGGAACCGGAGCAACCGGCCGAACCCGCCGGGGAGGCCGAAGCGGAACCACCGCCGCCCGACGAGACCCCGGACGAGAAGCCGGAACAGGCGCCGCAGAACTCCGAGGTCTGACGCGGTTCAAGAGGCTGTTTCGAACGTCGTGGCGTGGGGTGTTCGTTGTCTTTGAAGCGGCGCAGCCGCTTACCCCACCTGCGGAAACAGGCCCTCAGGCGAGGGTGACCGCGTTGCGGCCGCCGGACTTCGCCGCGAGGAGGGCCGCATCGGCGGCGACCAGCAGGTCGGTGAGCTCGTAGCCGAAGCGGGACGTGGTGGCCACGCCGATGCTGACCGTCAGGTCGTCGAGCTCCCGGTGCCGCCCGTGGACGTCGCGGGCGGGCACCGACAACGCGGCCGTCGACGCCCGGATCCGGTCCGCCACCGCGCACGCGATGCCCGTGTCCGTGCCCGGCAGCAGCACCACGAACTCCTCGCCGCCGAAGCGGCCGACCACGTCTTCCCGCCGCACGCTGCTGCGCAGCATCATCGCGACGGCCGCGAGCACCGTGTCGCCCGCCAGGTGCCCGATCTCGTCGTTGACCCGCTTGAAGTGGTCGAGGTCGAGCAGCAGCAGCGAGGCGGGCTGGCCGCGGACCTGCGCCCGGTGGAGCTCGTTGCGCGCCAGCCGCTCCCAGTGCGCGGCGTTGGCCAGGCCCGTCTTGCCGTCCCGCTGCGCGGACCGCCGCCACTGCGGCAGCTGGCCCGCCAGGTCCAGCAGGACCAGCGGCGGCCCGGCCAGCAGGGCGCTGCCCGGCTCGCTGTGCACCGCCACCGCCAGCAGCCCGCCCAGGCTCGCCGCGACGATGCCGAGCAGCACGTCGATCGGCTCGCCCACCACGTCCGCCCGCGCCGCCGACGGGTTGCGCAGCCGGATGCCGCCGGCGACCACGAAGGCCCGCACCAGCAGCAGCACCGCGCCGGTCAGCACGAACTGCGCGGGCGACCAGCCGGGTTCCGACCAGCCGATGAGGAACCGCGCGGACAGCGTGGCGATCGTGGTGGCCGCCGTGGTGAACAGCCAGCGGTGCAGCTCCGGGCGGCCGTCCAGCACGCCGTGCAGCGTCGGCCCGAGCAGCAGGAGCACCAGCAGGTTCGGCGGCAGCGTGAGGATCCCGGCGGCCAGGTAGGCGATGTGCAGCGTCCACGGGTTCCGCCGCACCTGCCGCTGCACGTTGATCGACACCGAGGTGATCACGATGACCGTCCCGGCGGTGGCGGCCAGCATCGCGAAGGTCAGCAGCTCGCGCGGCAGCGGCGACCGGCTCGTCACGAAGACCAGCACGACCAGCACCAATGCGATCGCTTGCACGGTGAGCACGTAGGCGATCGCCGCTGGCCGCAGTCGCCACAGCAGCCATCCCCCCACCAAGCCGATCACCTCCCCCGCCGAGCCTCGCACAGCGGACCGCCCCGCCGAAGCTCGCCACTCGGGCCATTCGGGGCGATGCTCGTCGTGATCACAAACACGCAGAGTGCTCGATCCGGCGGTCTCCGCCAACCCCGATGTACGGCAGGATGGTCCGCTGGGGAAGGAGCGAATGTGGGCAATCCGCAACAGCCGTCGCGCCAGCCGCAGGTCGCCGACGGCCGCTCGCCGCTTTGGCGCGGGCACAACGTGTTCCGCGTGGTCACGTTCCTCTACGCCTGCTTCTGGTTCTTCTACCAGCTCGGCGATTACGAGCGGCCGTGGCTGGCGGCGCTGGTCATCTTCCTGATGGGCGTGTGGACCGCGTTCACCGTCTGGCGGTACTGGTCCCGCGCGGGACGCACCAACCGGATGGTGCTGATCGACTGCGTCGTGGTGTCCGCGCTGTTCCTCAGCAACGAATTCATCCTCACCGAGCACCAGATGCTCGACAACCTCCCGACGGTGGTGACGGTGTGGCACCCGACGATGGTCACCGCCGCCGCCTCGCAGTGGGGCGTGTTCGGCGGGCTGGCCACCGGGATCATCGCGGCGGCCAGCAACTACCTGATCCGCGGCTTCAGCGATCAGACCATGTCGCTGGACACCCTGCTGCTGGTCGGCACCGGCCTGGTGATCGGCCTGGCTTCGGACACGGCGCGCCGGTCCACCGATCGGCTGGCCCGCGCGCTGCGCGCGGAGGCCGCGACCGCGGAGCGGGAACGGCTGGCGCGCAACATCCACGACAGCGTGCTGCAGGTGCTCGCGCGGGTGCGCCGGCGCGGCGCGGAGCTCGGCGGCGAAGCGGCTGAGCTGGCGAAACTCGCGGGAGAGCAGGAGATCGCGCTGCGCGCGCTGGTCGCCACCACGCCGCAGGAGACCACGGAGGACGGCGAGGTCGACCTCGCCGCGCGGCTGCAGGTGTTGCGCACCGGCCGGATCAACGTGTCGATACCGGGCAATCCGGTGCGGTTGCCGGAGCCGCTGAGCAGCGACCTGTTCGCGGTGGCGCGGGAAGCCCTGGCGAACGTCGAGAAGCACGCCGGCGCGGACGCCCAGGCGTGGGTGCTGCTGGAGGAGCTGCCGGACGAGGTCGTGCTCACCGTTCGCGACGACGGCCCGGGCATCCCCGAGGGCCGCCTCGAAGAAGCCGCCGCCGAGGGACGGTTGGGCGTGGCCAAGTCGATTCGGGGCCGCGTGGAGTCGATGGGTGGCACGATCACGCTCGACACCACGCCCGGCGAGGGAACGGAGTGGGAGGTCCGGGTGCCCCGACCCGAAGCGATCCCGGGCAAGCGCCGCAGAGGAGGAAAACGATGAGCGAGCCGCCCGTCACCGTGATGGTCGTCGACGACCACCCGATGTGGCGCGACGGAGTCGCCCGCGACCTGACGGAGCGCGGCTTCGAGGTTCGGGCCACCGCGAGCGACGGCGCATCCGCGCTGCGCATCGCGCGGACCGTCAAGCCCGACGTCGTGCTGATGGACCTCAACCTGGGCGACACCTCCGGGGTCAGCGCCACCCTGCACATCACCCAGGAGATCTCCGGGACCCGGGTGCTGGTGCTGTCCGCCAGCGGCGAGCACAACGACGTGCTGGAGGCGGTGAAGGCCGGCGCGTCCGGCTACCTGGTGAAGTCGGCGTCGGTCGAGGAGCTGGTGGACGCGGTGCAGCGCACCGCCGCCGGCGACGCGGTGTTCACGCCCGGCCTGGCCGGGCTGGTGCTCGGCGAGTACCGGCGGATGGCGATCACCCCGGACTCGGAGTCGCAGGCGCCGCAGCTGACCGACCGGGAGACCGAGGTGCTGCGGCTGGTCGCGAAGGGGATGACCGCCCGGCAGATCGCCAAGAAGCTGGTCATCTCGCACCGCACGGTGGAGAACCACGTCCAGTCGACGCTGCGCAAGCTGCAGCTCCACAACCGGGTGGAGCTGGCCCGCTACGCCATCGAGCACGGCCTGGACCAGGAGGAGGCCGAGCCCGAGGGAGCCTGACCTCCCGGGATTGGCCCGTGTTGCGGCCGCGCCGCTTCAAGAACAACTGAATTCGCAGGTCAAGACCCGTGTGCCCGGTCGGCGCACGGGTCTTTTTTTCGTTCTGTGACCCGCGATCCGTGCAGGATTTTCCTGGTTCACCCGATTCAACGATGAAAGGCCTTCACCAGGCCCCCTTTTCGCTGGACACCCCCGCCATTACGGGCCGTGACCCCGGGGCCTGCGCGGCGCATCGCGACTCCGCGTGACGGTGTGGTGACGGCCGAGTGACGGGCCTCTGGCGTACTCGTCACCAGCGGCACGAAGCCGCGGTCGAAATTCCGTCAATGCGAACAGGAGCATGACCATGGAGTTCTCGTACGAGTTCGCTGAGATGCTGCCCGAGCGCGAGGCCCTCGGCGGCTGGTGGGGCGGCGACGTCAACACCATCGTGGCCGACAACACCGCCGTGGCTCTCTTCGGGTCGCAGGCGACGGCTGCCCAGGTCATCACCCAGTCCAGCGGCCGGTGGTAACCGATCTGCCGTTAACACCTCCGGCCGCCCACCGCTGCTGCGCGTGGTGGGCGGCCGGCCACCAAAACGAGGAGATGGAACATGGACACTCTCGATCTTCACGACCAGTCCGCGGAACTGCTCCCGCAGCGCGAGGCCCTGGGTGGCTGCGGCTGCAACCTGTTCCCTGACGTCAACACCGTCGTGGCGGTCAACACCGCCGTGGCCCTCTTCGGGTCGCAGGCCACGGCCGCCCAGGTCATCAACCAGGTCTGACGGCCCAGTCTGGCCGGGAGCGAAGCGTTCGCTCCCGGCCAGGCTCGCGCGCCGCCCACCACCCGCCAAACCAGTGCAGCCCACCCGCACGTGAACGGGTTCGCAGGAGGAAGCCATGTCAGAAGTCACCCAGACCGACCACGCGGCGGAGACCGACGAGCAGGCGGTCGCGCGGCTGGCCGACGGAGTGTCGCTGTGCGGGGAGTACGAGGGTGGCGGCTTCGACGAACCGCGTTACCTGATCTCCCGCGGCGACGGCCAGATGGTGCTGGTGTCGCCGCTGCTGTACCAGATCGCGACCGCGATCGACGGCACCCGGAACCTGGCCGAAGTGGCGTCGCAGGCGTCGCAGGCGACCGGCCGGGAACTGTCCGCCGCCAACGCGGAGTTCCTCATCAACGAGAAGCTGCACCCGCTCGGCATCGCCACCCTGTCCGAGCCGCTGGCCGAGCCGCCTAAGGCGGATCCGCTGCTGTCGCTGGCCATGCACGGCGTGCTCGCGCCGCCCCGGGTGGTGCGGGCGGCGGCCGCCGTCCTGGCGCCGCTGTACACGCCCGCCGTCGTGGTGCTCGTGCTGCTGGGGCTGGTCGCGTTCGACGCGTGGCTGATCGGCTCCGGCTACGTCGACCTGGCGTTCCAGCAGTCCGTCGGTGAACCGTCGCAGGTGCTCCTGCTGCTCGCCCTGATGGTGAGCAGCACGCTGTTCCACGAGCTGGGGCATGCCGCCGGGTGCCACTACGGCGGCGCCAAGCCGGGCGCGATCGGCGTCGGCGTCATGCTGATCATCCCGTGCTTCTACACGAACGTCACCGATGCCTACCGCCTGGACCGGCGGGGCCGGCTGCGCACCGACCTGGGCGGCATCTACTTCAACGCGGTGTTCATCCTGGCGATGGCCGGGATCTACGGCCTGACCGGCTTCGCGCCGCTGCTGGTCTTCATCGCGCTGAGCCACATCCAGATCCTGCAGCAGCTGCTGCCGCTGCTGCGCATGGACGGCTACTACATCCTCGGCGACCTGGTCGGGGTGCCGAACCTGTTCTCCCAGATCCGCCCGTTCCTGCTGCGCCTCGTCGGGCGGAGCGGCAACGTGCCCGGCACGCACTCCGGGCTGCGGCCGCGGGTGCGGATCCTGGTCACCGCCTGGGTCCTGGTCGTGGTGCCCACGCTGCTCTTCGCGCTGGGAATGCTGCTCTGGCGGCTCCCGGTCTACCTGTCCAGGGCGTTCAGCCGGGGCCACGACTACTGGACGATGCTGGTGACCGGTGTCGGGCAGGGGCAGTTCTGGGCCCCGGTCCTGGCGATCGTCTCGATGGTCATCCTGCTGCTGCCGTGGCTCGGCGCGGGCGCCTTCGCGGTGCGCAGCTACCGGCGGATCTCCCGGCTCATCGCGCGCCGCCGCAAGCAACGGAGCACCGGCGGGCGCCACCGCAGCGTGCGCGCCTGAAGTGCTCCTCCATGGGGCTCCCACCGGGGGGTGTGGGAGCCCCACACGTGTGTGATGAGGACCGCTGGTCACGGTCCGTAGTGCGGTAACAGCAAAGTGGAGTGGCCCCGATAGGCACGAATGTGGGCCCTGGTTCCGGCGTCAACGCCGGTGCTCGGGAACTTCCGGGGGAGGGCAGTGGCTTCCCCGCGGAGCGCCCGTTTCAGGCCTGTCGAGGGGGGAACTATGACCGGTGGAACAGTGCGTCCGATGACACGCGTGCGGGCGCGCACTCCTGCGCAGCCCGACCAACCGTTCCGGCTGTCGCTGCTCGGCGGCTGGGATCTGCAGGCCGGCGGCGAGGGCGTGGCGATGTCCAGCAACGGGCAGCGCGTGCTCGCCTTCCTCGCGCTGCGCGGGCGCACCCAGCGTGACTACCTCGCCGGCATCCTGTGGCCAGAGAGCGATGAGCAGAGCGCGCTGGCCAATCTCCGGACGACCCTGTGGCGGGTGCGCCAGCGGGCCAAGGGCGCGGTGATCAGCACCTCGCACGAGCTCCAGCTCGCGCCGCTGGTGACGCTGGACGTCGACGGACTGGTCGCGGCGGGGCGCTACCTGGTGCGCCAGGATTCGGCGGAGTCGCCCGCGGACTGCGCGGAGATCGGCCGCGACCTCGCTAGGCACGCGCCGCTGCTGCCGGGCTGGTACGACGACTGGGTGCTGACCGAGCGCGAGAGCCTGCAGCAACTGCAGGTGCACGCGCTGGAGGTGGCCGCGGAGCGGCTGGTGCAGTCGCGGCACCTGGGGGCGGCGCTGGAGATCGCGCAGGCGGCGACCCAGGTGGAGCCGTTCCGCGAGACGGCGCACTGCGCGGTGGTCAAGGTGCTGCTGCAGCAGGCGAATCCGGCGCAGGCGGTGCGCCACTACCAGCGCTACGAGCGCCTGCTGGACCGGGAGCTGGGCATCGAGCCGTCGCCGAACCTGCGCGACCTGGTCCGCCCGGTCCTCGCCCGATCCCAGGCCTGACCCCGAAAGCCCGTTCCAGGCCGGCACCGCGGTCGGTGCTCCGCCGCGCGCTGGGGGGATGAAGTGAACGGCCTGTTCACCTCGCCTATCGGGACGAACGGTCCGTTCACTCCACACCAGCAGTGCCCACCGACGCCGAGGCGGATGAAGCGAACGGCCTGTTCACCTCGCCTATCGGGACGAACGGTCCGTTCGCTCCACGCCAGCAGTGCCCACCCGACGTCGGGTGGATGCGGTGAACGGCCTGTTCACCTCGTCTATCGAGGCGAACAGGCCGTTCACTCCGTACTAGGCGCGGGGCCAGCCGGTCAGGCGAGGACCGTCCGGACCGCTTCCCGGGCGCGGGCCGGGGTCGCCGCCGCGAGGGCCGCTTCCGCCGCCTGCTCGAAGGTCGCGATCGGGTGCTCGGCGAGCGCCGCGCCGACCGCCGGGACCGCCGCCGCGGCCATCGACAGGCTGGTCACGCCGAGGCCCGCGAACACCCCGGCCAGCAGCGGGTCGGAGGCGGCCTCGCCGCACACGCCGACGGGCTTGTCGAGCTCCCGCCCGGCCCGGCCGATCATCGCGATCAGCCGCAGCAGCGCCGGCTGCCACGGGTCGTTGAGCTCGGCGAGCGCGCCCGCCTGCCGGTCGGCGGCGAAGACGTACTGCGCGAGGTCGTTGGTGCCGATGCTGACGAAGTCGACCGCGCCGAGGATCTCCGCCGCGCTCAACGCCGCCGCCGGGATCTCGATCATCACGCCGGCCCGCGCCAGGCCCGCAGCCCGCACCCGGGCGGCGAACCAGGCGGCCTCGTCGACGGTCGCGACCATCGGGGCCATCACGGACACCTCGGCGCCGGAGTCGGCCGCGGCCGCGGCGATCGCCTCCAGCTGCCGTTCCAGCACGTCGGGCCGGTCGAAGGCGACCCGCAGCCCGCGCACGCCGAGCGCCGGGTTCGGCTCCACGCCCATGTCGAGGAACGCCAGCGGCTTGTCCGCGCCGGCGTCGAGCGTGCGGACGATGACCGGCTTGCCCGCGAACGGCGCGATGACCTCGTGGTACGCGGACCGCTGCGTCTCGACGGCCGGTTCCTCGCTCGCGCCGAGGTAGCAGAACTCGGTGCGGAACAGGCCGACTCCCTGCGCACCGGCCGCGACGGCGGCGCGCGCGTCGGCGCCCGATCCGACGTTGGCGATGACCTTGACCGGCTTGCCGTCCGCGGTCTCGCCGACGCCGTTCCACTCCGTGGCCGCGGCGCGCTCCGCGGCGTGCACGGGCACCGCTTCCTCGGAGGTCTCGACCTCGCCGCTGTCACCGTCCACGATCGCGCCGGCCACGTCGGGCACCCCGAGCACGCCGCGGACCGCCACCACCGCCGGGATTCCCAGTGCTCGCGCCAGGATCGCGGTGTGGCTGGTCGGGCCGCCTTCCTCGGTGACCAGCGCGAGCACCAGGCTCGGGTCGAGGTCGGCGGTGTCGGCGGGGGCGAGGTCGCGGGCCAGCAGCACGCTGGGCCGCGCCAGTTCGGGCACGCCGGGCGGCGTCACGCCGTGCAGCTCGGCGATGATCCGGTCCCGGACGTCCTGCACGTCGCGGGCGCGTTCGGCCATGTAGCCGCCGGCCGCGCTCAGCGCCTCGGCGAAGCCGTTGGCCGCCTCGAACACCGCGCGCGGCGCGGGCATCGAGCGGCCGGTGACGAGTTGTTCGGCTTGCGAGGTCAGCGCCGGGTCGAGCGCCATCGCGGCGGTCGTCTCCAGCACGGCCTTGGCGTCGCCCTCGACCCGGGTGGCGCGCTCGAACAACCGCTCCGCAACGGCCTCGGCGGCGGGCCGGATGCGGGCCGCGTCGGCGGCCGGGTCGGTGGGCGCGGGGGTGGCGGACGGTTCGGGCAGGGGATCGGCGACCCGGGCGACCGGCCCCGAGGCGCGGCCGGAGCTGACTCCGACACCAGTCAAACGCGACATGGTCTAGACCATACCCTTCTCGCTCGGGCTTTGGGGCGATCGTAGGCACGAGTACACCGTTCGGCCCGAACGTCGTGGCCAGCGTGAACACGCCCCGTGGCGACAGTGGTTCTTACGTCCCCCGAATGTCGCATTGAATCCATTACCGATGAGTAACAACTGAGTAGCCGTACGGATCCGACCGCAACCCCCGGAACAGGAGGCTGTGGGCATGGCATTGAGCACTCAGATCACCGAAACGAAACCACGCCTCGACTGGTTCGCCGAGCCCCTGGCCGCGATCGTGAACCTCTTCGCCAGCCAGCTCTCCGAATCCGGCACCGGCAGGAGCGACGACGCGTCGGGGACGGCCTCCGACAGACTCCCGCCGCCGACGAACGAACTGCCCGCCAAGCCGGTTCCCATCCCGGGCGAGCCCGTCGACACCAGCCAGGCCCACCCAGCGCAGTCCCCGGTCGTTCAGACCGGGGCTGCCCCGTCTTCGGAGTGATTCCGCGTTCATGCCACCAAGACACCGCCGCCAGACCCGCGAACGGCCCGTTCACCTCGGAAGCAGAGGAGAACGGGCCGTTCGTCGCATGCCTGGCCGACCACAGTTCGATCCCGTTCGGGGATCCACCGTTCGAGCTAAATTCCAGTCGTACATGGATCTTTTCGGAGCAGTCGAGCGTCAGACTGAACGGGTTGTTGCTCGCCGGTATCGCGCCACCGACGATCACAACCTGCTGAGGGCCGGCCGCAACGCCCCCCGTGCGGTCGGCCCCCGGTGAAAAGCCCGTCGGGCGCGCTCAGTCCCGCGCCTTGCGCAGGCCGAGGGCCTTCAGCGCTCCGTCCACCTTGCCGGGCTGCTGCTCCGGCAGCAGGTGCGGCGCCTGCTCGGCGACCGCGGAGACCACCTCGCTCGCCGAGGGGTTGACCGCCTGCCACTCGCCCACGACCACGGTCGGCACCGTCTCGTTGCCATCGGCGATGGAGCGGACCACCGCCGCCGCGTTCGGGTCCTCCCAGATGTCCACCTCGGTGAAGGCCAAGCCCTGGCGCCGCAGCCCGGCGCGCAGCGCGGTGCAGAACGGGCAGCCGGGCCGGGTGTAGACGACGACTTCCTCGACGACGGCGGTCATCTCTTCTCCTCCAGTCATGCGTGCTGGTCGCCGCGCGGATCCGGGGCCGGTCTCGCGGCGTTGCCCACGAGCTGCAACATCGCGGGCACCCGAATCATTCGCGACACCGCCGCATCCGGGGCCGGAGCGAGACGATGCTCACCCCGGGGCCCCCTCCCACTCACGCCCGCGATGGCGGATTCGGCCGCGTGCCCCCAGGCGAGGGGCCGGATGGGCCACAATCACGTGCGTCCACAGCGACACGGGAGTGGCACATGACCGAGGTGTCTCGACGCGGGCGGGTTCGCGCGGCCACCGAGCTCGAAATCCGCCAGCACGCGCGGGCGCTGCTCGTCGAGCACGGGAGCGACGCGGTCACGCTGCGCGCAATCGCCCGCGAGCTGGGCATCACGGCACCGGCCCTGTACCGGTACTGCGAATCCCGCGAAGACCTGCTGCACCAGCTCTGCGACGACATCTGCGCCGACCTGGCGACCGAGCTGCACGCGGCGCTAAAACCGGCGGCCGGGGGCTTCCTGGACAAGATCTTCGCGGTCTGCCGGGGGTTCCGGGGCTGGGCGATGGCGCATCCCGAGGAGTTCGCGCTGGTCTTCGCCACGCCTCGGGGCGAGGAGGGCAGCCGCAGGCAGGACCAGTTCGCCGGCGTCTTCCTGGGCATCGTCGGCCCGTTCCTGGCCGAAGGCGCCGTGAAGATCGATTCCGCGGTGGGGCTGCCGTTCGAGTTACCGGACATGTCGGCGCAGCGGGACGCCTTGGCGGCGGCGTTGTCCACCGAGGGCATCGAGGTGCCGGCGGAAGCCCTGAGCCCGGACGCGGTGTACGTCCTGCTGCGCTGGTGGGTCCGCCTGTACGGGCACGTGGCCCTGGAGGTCTTCGGCCGCTTCCCGTTCGACCTCACGCACGCCGACCGCCTCTTCGACTCGATGCTCCACGAGCTGGCCCACGAATCCGGCCTGGCCTGAACGCCGTTCGCGGTGCCCGTCGAGCCCTCCCGTTTTGCCTGGATTTGGGCGCTTCAGCGCCCCATCGGATCATTCGAGTAGTCCGATCGGAGCAAGTTTCGGGATCCTGCCGATCTTTTCGCGGTCCTCGATCAACCCCGCCCTCGCGCCGGGCGTCACAAGGACATTCACCGAAAGCGCGGGAAGGGTTGCACGATGTTCCAGAAGTCGGGGCGAGTTCTCATTGCGGCACTGGCGGTTGGCGCCGCCCTCTTTGCCGGCGGTTGCGCCGCCGGCGCGGGATCGGCACTGCAGGCCCCACACCCGCCGAACATAGCGACGACCGCCGAGGGATCGATCGCCGGGGACAGCCAGGCGACGCAGAGCTCCGGCGGCAGCACCGCGTCCGAGAGCACCGAGACCGGCAAGAACACGGGCAAGAACACCGGCGAGGTCACCGGCGAGAACTCGGGCGAGGGCAAGGAAACCGGCAACGGCTCGACGGCCGGTGTCGAGCAGGACATCCCGATCAGCAGCTACGCGTCGGACCACGAGACGAAGAAGCTGGTGACCTGGCCGAAGGAGCTGATCCTGCCGGACGAAGCCAGCGGCGGCGCCTCGGACGTGCAGTTCAAGAACATCACCTGGATCAGGTGGGGCGAGAACGGCGCGGAGGGCAGCGGCGACGCGTACGTCACCGGCGGCGGTGCCCCGCCGGAGACCATCCACAATGTACGGATCATCGTGGACGACGCGAAGACCGTCGGCGGCGTGCGGCAGTACACCCACTTCCTGATCATGTACCCGGACGGCATGGTCAACGAAGGCCGGACCGACTTCTGATCCCCGCATTCTTCGACGAGACCGGAACACGGTGCACGACCCCCTGGTGCACCGAACGGCGCCCGTTCTCGTCGAAACTGCCACCCCGGCAAGCCATGCCGGGGTGGCAGTTCTGCACCGTCAGCCGATGGCGGCGACGGCCTCGATCTCGATCTTGAGCCCGGTGGCGCACCCACACCGTCGTTCTCAGTGCGAGCGGAAGGCAGTGGTCGCGAGGGTGGCGGTGATCGGGGGATCGATCTCGTCGACGAGATCCTCCGTGGCGAGTCGGTGTTTGCCGACGTAGGACGGGGTTTCGGCGGCTAGTGCCCGGCGGCGTTCAGCCAGATATGCCCGGTAGTGCTCCGCGACCATGTCCTCGAAGACGGTCCGCTCGCGCACTTCCGGTTGTCGCGTAGCCGCCGCCTGCATGGTGTCTCGTATCTGCCAGACGCTCAACGAGCCGAGCCCCGCGCCGGCATGCTGCCCATTTCCGCCGCGCAATGGGAAAACCGCAACGAGCGCCGCGGCGGCGGCGAGCAGCCCGAACGCAGTCGGTGCGCCGAGCGGCGAATTGAAGAATCCGAGCACCACGTCCATGTCCAGCCTCCTTGTTCAGCAACCGCGTTCCGATGTCCGACGTGGATCAGCCGGCGGCGTCGCGCCGCGCTTTGGCTTCAGACCAGCATTTTTCGCAGGTGGGAGCCAGCCACTCCACCTCGGTAGGCCGGACGATGCCGATGGTCCGACCGCAAAGGGTCGAACGCTCCTGCCCGGGCACCGGCGGTTCGTCCGGCTCCAAACCATGCCGAGCGCCCTCGAAAGGCCGCCAATAGGCAACGGGCCGCTGAGGCTCCAGGAAAAACACCAAGAACACCTCCAGAGGTAAGGGGAAGACGGCGGCGGGCCAGCGGGGTCGGGGGGGAAGGGAACCGGCCCAGCCACCGTCTAGATCAAAAATTATCCTAGAAAGCTTTCTGGAGGTATTACCTGATCGGGTTCCCTTCAGTGTGCTAAACCTGAACCACTTCCCGATCCGCCACATGACATGGGGGACTAGATGGCACCCTCTTCGCCGCCCGTTGCAGCGTGGGAACTCGGAATCCGGCTCCGGGAAGCCCGCGAACTGGTCGACCTGAGCTCCACCGATGCCGCGAAATCCATTGGCATCACGCAGAACTACCTGAGCAACGTCGAGCACGGCCGACGCCGGATCGCCGAGGACAAGCTCGACAAGCTGCTCACCAACTACGGCGTGCGCGACGACGAACGCGAAGAACTCCTGGCACTGCGCCGAGCATCGGACGGGAGCGGTTGGTGGTCGCGTTACAGCGGGCTTTTCTCTCCAGAGCTCATCAGATTCTTCGGATACGAGCACGGCGCGCAGGAGGTTCACACCTACGAAGGCGCGATGATCTCGGGCTTGCTCCAGACCGAGAACTACTCCCGCGCCGTGCACAGCGGCGACAGCGCGAACCTGCGCAAGTCCGAGGTCGAGCGCCGCATCGAAGCCCGCATCCGCAGGCAGGAACGCTTGAGCGGGCCAGACCCGCTCAACGCGACGATCCTCATGGCCGAAGGCGCTCTTCACCAGCAGGTCGGCGGCCCCGAAATCCTGGCCGAACAGCTGCAACAACTGCTCACGATGATGGACGAGCACTCCGGAACGCTCGACGTCAGGATCATCCCGTTCAGTGCTGGCGCGTACTGCGCGCTGGGTAGCTCAACCTTCCACCTGCTTACCTTCCCGAGCACCCGGCTCGTGCGCTTGGGCTGGCACGAGACCGTGACCTCGCTGAATCTCGTCGAGAGCGAGCTGAAGATCCACCAGTACAGCGTCGCGTTCTCGGAAGCACTGAGCCGCGCAGCGGATCGAGACGGCTCCAAACAGCTCATTCACAAGGCGTTGCACCAGATAACATGAGCGGGTGTCGGATTTAGCGAAGAACTTAGCCAACGCCAACTGGTTCAAGTCCAGCTACTCGACAAGCTCCCAAGGCTGCGTCGAGGTCGCCCTGGCCGCACCGATCGTCGGTGTCCGCGACAGCAAGGACCCGCACGGCGGGAGCCTGGTGTTCGGCCGTCGACAGTGGGCCTCGTTTATCGCCTCTATGCGGTAATCAGCCCGTCAAGCCGCGCAGATCTGCGCGAACTTCGCGCGCTTCAGGCAAGCCAAGTTCCTCCACGATCACCAATGCTTGCCGCCACGCAACACGGGCACCGTCCAAGTCGCCAAGCTGCCGCAGCGAAGCCCCGAGCCGGCGCAGGCTGCCCGCTTCACCTCGGCGATGCCCAAATGTTGGAAGTCAATGGCATCCTTGAGAATTTCCATCGATTTTTGGAACTGGCCAAGGCATGCGTGCGCTTCGGCCATCCGGCTCAACGCCATACCCTTTCCTATTTCACCGCCAATCAAATCGCGCCACGGCTTCCCGTTGTCGTTGAAAGTCAGGCCAGGGACAGCAGACTTAGGGTGCTCCGGCGCGAAACGCCCGGTATGCGACGTTGTCTGCCAATTCGCGGCCGAGCTCGTACGAAGGTAGAAGTCGAGGAGACGTCGGACCGCTGTGTGGCGGGTGTCGACCGGCTCGTCGGCCGCCGCGCATTCGGCCGCGTAGGACCTGAGCAGGTCGTGGAATCGGTAGCGGCTGCGCTCGGGTTGTTCGATCAGATTGGCCCGCAGCAGCTCCGCCAAGGGGCGCCGGAGATCTCGCTTGGTGCGGTCGGCGAGAGCCGTCAAGGCATCCAGGCCGATGTCCGGGCCGGTCGGGAGGCCCATCAGGCGGAAGAGCCTGGCCGCTTCCGCGGAGAGCGAGTGGTAGGACCAGGAGAAGACCGCGCGCACGCCGGTTTCGCCGCCTGCGTCCAGGGCGTCCAGGCGTTCTCGTTCGTCGCGGAGCTCTTCGACCAGCTCGTCCAGCGGGAAGTCCGAGAACTCCGCTGCTCGGACCGCGACCACGCCCAACGCCAGCGGGAGTCCGGCGCAGTACGACACGATTTCCGCCACGGCTTCCGGTTCGGCGGTCAGCCGGTCCTGGCCCAGGTAGCGGGCCAGCAGCTCGTGGGACTCCTGTTCGGTCAGCACGGTGAGAGTCATGCGAGTGGCACCTTCGCGGATCACCAGGTCATCGAGGCGGTTTCGGCTCGTCACCACGACCAAGCAGGTAGGCGTGCCCGGCAGCAAGGCGCGCACCTGATCGGCGGTGCGGGCGTTGTCACAGAGCACGAGCATTCGCTTGTCGTGCACGAGGCTTCGGAACATCGCTGCCCGGGCGTCGTCGCTCGGCGGGATCCGTTCCGGCGCGACGTCGAGAGCGGCGAGGAAGAGGCCCAGTGCCTCGTTCGGCGCCATCGGTTCCGCGATCGGGTCGAATCCGCGCAGGTTGACGTACAGTTCGCCGTCCGGGAAGCGTTCCCGCACCCGGTGCGCCCAGTGCACCGCCAGCGTCGATTTGCCCACCCCGGCCGTGCCATCAATGGTCGACAGCAGTACCGCACCGTCGCTCCGCGAGCCGGCCAGCAGCGTGGTCAGCATGTCCTGCTCGACCGCGCGGTTCACGAAATGTCGCGTCGCACCCGGCAGTTGCCGCGGGACCACCGAATCCTTCGCGCCGTGGAAATGCACGTCACCCTGAATCGAGCCCGCTTGCACCACCGGCCCGTGCACCGGTGCCGCGACCTCGTTGCCGACCCCGTCCGCCTTCTCGCGCACGCATCCCCCAAGCCGATAGATCAACAATCAGCCTGGCACGGACGCCAACCCGCCAACACCTCCAGACACGTGAACGCTCCCGCCGGCCGGCCCGTCGCCGGGGGGCCAGGTGCTTTCGGGGCTCGGACGGATCACCATGGTGGGCATGGATCTTTCCCTTGCCGAACAGTTCGTGCTGTTGGCGCACAAGCCCACCGGCGGGCGCGTGCTCGCAGCTGACTACTCGGGCGCCGCCGAACTCGGGGACTTGACCCTTTGGCGTCGCGTCGAATTCGTCGGGGTGAAGATCCGGCTCCTCGACGTGACTCCGACCGGCATCGCGTGGCTCGACGGTGGGATCGGGCTGCTGCGCCAGTACGCCGGCTCCAGGAACAAGCCCGTGCCCGCTTACAAGTACATCCGTGACCGGTCCCCGGTTGGTTCGCCGAGCACATCGGCACTGGCCATGCACCGGAGTTCTCTCGCGCAGCGGGACTACCTGCGATGCGTGCGCAAGCGCGCGCTCGGTGTCATACCGCGCAAGCGCTACTACCCCAACCCGGCCATCTGGAATGCGGTGCTGGGCGATCTCCGAGCCTTCGCCCGTGGAGAACTCCAGCCGGACGGCCGCCTCACCCTGCTTGCCGCGTTGGTGCACTCCACCGGCTTGGCCCAGTCACTGCCGCTCGCCAACCCCGAACGCGGGCAGCTCAAGGCGATCAGCAACAACACCGCCCTCGGCGTGGCTGTCCGAGGCGTCATCAACTCGCAATAGCGTCCCGACCGGCCGACGGTTCCGGCCGCTCTGAGGCAGCGCCGCACCGCGCAAAAAGGAGCAGCGGCCCGTGGGGTGCTCGGGCCGCTGCTGGCGTCTGTCGGGATCAGAAGTTGGTGATCGCCGAGATGTTGCCCTTGTGGAGGTTCTCGATCACGTTGCGGGCGTCGCGGTACTTGTAGGAACCCGACTCGAAGAGCAGGTAGGCATCGCCCTTGTACTCAGTGATGCCCTCGGCCATGCTCGGCGCGCGGAAGCACTTCGTGGACGGCTTGTCGATGTCCGTCGCGCCCTTGTCCACCACGAAGACGTTGCTGCGCTTGTCGCGGCCGTAGGACGTGCTGAAGATGAACTTGTCCTTCGTGACCATCAGGCCCTGCGTCTTGGTGGGCACCTCGTAGCCGTGCTCCGTGGTCAGCGAGCCGTTGTCGTTGATCTTGTACGAGAACATCTTGCCGCGGCCGCCGTCGTTGAACTTGCCCGCGTACAGGGTGTCCCCGTAGCTGGAGATGAACGACGCCGCGTACACCCGGCGCCCCTGGCCGTCCTGCTTGACGTACGGGACGCCGCCCTTCTTCATGGCATCCTTGATGTCGGACAGCTTGTACTTGCGGATCGTGTCCCACTTGCCGGAGTCGCGGCCCTGCACGAAGGCCCAGCCCTTGCTGACCGTGATGCCGCCGACGTGCGACTCGGCGATGGCGACCGTGCCGACGTGCTTGCCGGTCTTCGGATCGATGCCGACGATGCGCGCGTCCTGGCCCTTCTCGCCGTACTCGGTCACCAGCAGCAGGTCGCTGTTGGCGCCGTCCCAGTTGTACCAGGGCGAAATGCCCTGCGGCGTGTACTTGTCCAGGCCCGGGACCGCCGGGCCCTTGCCGAAGGCCTTGTCGTAGACCTCCGACGCCGACGGGCCGCTGTAGAACGGGCCGTTGCCGCCGGCTTTCGTCTCGCACTTGATGCCCTGGTCGGCATCGCCTTCCTCGGCCGCGGCCGTGGTCGTCGCAGCAGTGCTGAGCAGGAACGCACCGCTGACCGCGGTGATCGCGACTTTGCGGAGGAGGTTGGACATCGTGCCTCTCAAACATTTCGGCATCCGTCGTACCTCCCTGTGACGCACGGGAGCCGCCACGGTTCCACCTGAGATCCACTTCTTGTTCATCCGCTGGTCACGGCGGAGAACGCTTGTCGGCCGAGCGTGGTGGACTGGGAACATGACGACCACCCAGCAGGACAAGGCAGAACTCTTCCATTCGCTGCACACCGACCGGGCCCCGCTGGTCCTGGCGAACGCCTGGGACGTGGCCAGCGCGCGGCTGGTCGAAGAGGCCGGGGCCGCGGCGGTGGCGACCACCAGCGCCGGCGTCGCGTGGAGCCTCGGCGCGGCGGACGGCAACGCGCTCGACCGGGGGCTCGCCGTCGAGCTCATCGCGCGCGTCGCCGCCGCAGTGGACCTACCGGTCACCGCGGACATAGAAGGCGGCTTCGCCGAAAGCGCCGGCGGCGTCGGGGAAACCATCCGCCTGGTGCTGGCGGCGGGCGCGATCGGCGTCAACATCGAAGACGGCGTCGGGCCGTCGCTGCGCCCGGTCGAGGAGCAGGTCGCGCGCATCACCGCTGCCCGCGCGGCGGCCGACGAAGCGCAGATCCCGCTGTTCATCAATGCGCGCACCGACCCGTTCCTGCGCCCGGTCCACGACGACCCGGCCGAGCGGTTGCGCGACGCCATCGGCCGCGCGGCCGCCTACGCGGAGGCCGGGGCGTCCGGGATCTTCGTCCCCGGCACCACCGATCTGGCGGTGGTCGCCGAGCTGGCGAAGAACATCGAACGGCCGCTGAACGTCCTGGCCGGGCCGGGCGCACCCGCCGTCGCGGAACTGGCGGAGGCGGGAGCGGCCCGCATCAGCCTCGGCGCGGCGGTGGCGCAGGCGGCGTACGCCGTGGCGCGCAAGGGGATTCGGGAGGCGCTGGAGCACGGCACCTACGGTTCGATCGCGGACGCCGTGGACTTCGGCGGCTTCAACGCCCTGTTCCGCAGCTGACCGGCACGACGAACCCCACGTCCACATCGGACATCCACCGGTAGGTGCGCGGTCCGGCCACGGGTGGAGGGCTCCCGATTCCAATCGGGAGCCCTCCGGCACCGGGAGGATCACCGGGCGTCGTGCGCGCGCTGGGCGTCTTGGCGGTCGGCTTCCGCTCCCGTGGCGATCGGGGCCGTGAGCCACTGGCGCGGGATGCCGAAGCCCGCCACCAGGTCCACCGCGTGCGGGCGGAGCCGTCCGCACAGCGCGTTGACCGCCTCCGTGATCGCCTTCGACCGGCGCGGCGAGATCCGCTCGTGCTCCAGGAACCAGGCGCGGTCCGCCTCGATGTTGGACAGCACGTACAGGTCGCAGAGCTCGTTCAGCAGCGCGGCGGTGCGCCGGTCGCGGCAGCGCTCGATCGCCGCGACGAACGCCTCCAGCACGATGCGGTCCACGTGCGCGCGAGCGGCGCGCAGCACGTGGTCCTGCGCGTTGTTGAAGACCTCGAACGCGTTGTCGCGGTTGGCCTTCCGCAGGCGGCGGCCCAGGCCGTCGAGCACGTGCCGCTCGCGGTCGTCGAACATCTTCAGCTGCCAGCCGCGGTCGAGGATGTCGTCCTTGCCGGAGCCGTCGATGATCCGCTGCACCAGGGAACGCGTCGCGGTCCGCTCGATCACCGCGCCCACGAACTGGTCGGCGATGAACTTGGCCATGCCGAGCGTGCCCAGGTCGTCGAACTGGTCCTTGTAGTTCGTCAGCAGGCCCTTGGCGACCAGCTGCAACAGCACCGTGTTGTCGCCCTCGAACGTGGTGAAGACGTCGGTGTCGGCCTTGAGCTGCGCCAGCTGGTTCTCCGCCAGGTAGCCCGCGCCGCCGCAGGCCTCGCGGCAGGTCTGGATGGTCTGCGTCGCGTGCCAGGTCGAGACGGCCTTCAGCCCCGCGACGCGGGATTCCAGCTCGCGCTGCTCGCGCTCGCCGCTGGGCGCGTCGTGCAGGGTGGCCACCAGCTCTTCCTGCGCGAAGTGCAGGGCGAACGTCTTCGCCAGCGCGGGCAGGAGCTTCCGCTGGTGCGCCAGGTAGTCCAGCACCACGGCCTCCTCGCCGGTGCCGGGCCGCTCGAACTGGCGGCGGGCGTCGCCGTAGCGCAGGGCGATCTCCAGCGCCAGCTTGGTCGCGCCGCCCGCGGTGCCGGCGACCGAGATCCGGCCGCGGATCAGGGTGCCGAGCATGGTGAAGAACCGCTTGCCCTTGCTGCTGATCGGGCTGCGGTAGGTGCCGTCCGGTTCGACGTCGCCGTAGCGGTTGAGCAGCGCCTCGCGCGGCACCCGCACCTGGTCGAAGTACAGCCGGCCGTTGTCGACGCCGTTGAGCCCGGCCTTGCGGCCGCAGTCCTCGATCCGCACGCCCGGCGCGGGCTGCCCGGCCTCGTCCCGGATCGGCACCAGCAGCGCGTGCACGCCGTGGCTCTCGCCGCCGGTGATCAGCTGCGCGAAGACCACCGCCAGCCGGCCGTCCCGCGCGGCGTTGCCGATGTACTCCTTGCGCGCCGCCTCGTGCGGCGTGTGCACCACGAATTCCTGCGCAGCCGGGTCGTACGTGGCCGTGGTGCGCAGGTTCTGCACGTCGGAGCCGTGGCCGGTCTCGGTCATCGCGAAACAGCCCGGCAGGTCCAGGCTCATGATGTCGCGCAGGTAGCGCTCGTGGTGGCGCTCGGTGCCCAGCGCGACGACCGCGCCGCCGAACAGTCCCCATTGGACGCCGGCCTTGACCATCAGGGACAGGTTGCCGGGCAGCATCTCCAGCGACACCACGGAACCGCCGGTGTCGCCGCGGCCGCCGTAGGCGACCGGGAAGCCGAGGTCGGTGATGCCGGACTTGGCCAGCAGGCGCAGCTGTTCGAGGGTCTGCGCGCGGTGGCTCTCGGTGTCGAGGCCGTCGGCCGGCGGCAGCGGGACGCCGTCGAGGGTGTCGCGGACCTGCTTGCGGACGTCGGCCCAGCGGCCGTCCAGCAGCGTCGCGAGCTCGCGTGCGTCGAATCCGGAGCTTCCCATCGCGGCCTCCACTCGTCGGTACCGGCTGCTCCGAGCGTAGTTACTCGTCAGTAACCCTGCCATGTGAGCTAGCTCGCCGCGCCACCGGACCCGGTGAGCGTCTCGTTGGGGGAGTGCGGATCGGCCGGACGCGGCAGAAGATCACTAGGGCGCCGGCACCGGCGGCCACCGCAATCACCCCGTTGCAGTTCGACACCCGCTGTTCTCACGAGGTTCAGGAGGTGCAGTTGCATGAGCTCGGACCCCGGCAACACCGATCTCGGCGCGATCTTCGACGAGCACTTGGCCGACGAGTTCGTCATGAAGGACGTGGCCGCGACGATGGCGACGATGACCAGGAAACCCGTGGTCAACCACGTGCCCACCACGGCGGGCGGCGTCGGCCGGGCCGCCGTTTCCCGGTTCTACCGCGACCACTTCATCGGCCAGTGGCCCGACGACATCAACATCACCCGCTTGTCGCGGACCGCCGACGCCGAGCGCGTGGTCGACGAAATGGTCATCACCTTCACCCACGACCGGGTCATCGACGCGCTGCTGCCCGGCATCGCCCCGACCGGCCGCCAGGTGGAGATCGCCGCGGTGGCGGTGATCGGGTGCGCGAACGGCAAGGTGGCCTACGAGCACGTCTACTGGGACCAGGCATCGCTGCTGGTCCAGGTCGGGCTCCTCGACCGCGACGGACTGCCGGTCACCGGCGCGGAGCAGGTCAAGGCCCTGCTCAACGACGGACCCCTGAACCTCCTGCAGCCCGCGAAGAGCAGATGAGCTCCCGACGAAGGGCGCCTTCACCGAGAAGGCGCCCTTCGGCCAGACAGAGACTCAGGCGACGACGTTGACCAGGCGGCCCGGGACGACGATGACCTTCCGCGGGTCCTTGCCGTCCAGCGCGGCGACGATCTTCTCGTCCGCCAGCGCGGCCGCCTTGACGGCGTCCTGGCCGGCCGACGCCGGCACCACGATGCGGGACCGCACCTTGCCGTTGACCTGGATCGGGTACTCCAGCGTGTCCTCGACCAGGTACTGCTCGTCGGCCACCGGGAACGGGCCGTGCGCCAGGCTGTCGCCGTGCCCCAGCCGGGCCCACAGCTCCTCGGCCAGGTGCGGCGTCAGCGGCGCGACCATCAGCACTAGCGGCTCCACCACCGACCGCGGCGTGCCCGCCGCCGACGAGTACGCCTTGGTGATCCGGTTGTTGAACTCGATCAGCTTCGCCACCGCGGTGTTGAACCGCAGCGCCGAGTAGTCCTCCCGGACCCCGGCGATGGTCTTGTGCAGCGCGCGCAGCATCTCGGTGTCCGGCTGCTCGTCGGTCAGCCGCAGCTCACCGCTGTTCTCGTCGACGACGTTGCGCCACAGCCGCTGCAGGAACCGGTGCGAGCCGATGACGTCCTTGGTCGCCCACGGCCGCGAGGCCTCCAGCGGGCCCATCGCCATCTCGTACAGCCGCAGCGTGTCCGCGCCGTAGGCGTCGGCCATCTCGTCCGGGGAGACGGAGTTCTTCAGGCTCTTGCCCATCTTCCCGAACTCGCGGTTGACCTCCTGGCCGTTGTGGAAGAACTTGCCATCACGCTCCTCCACCTCCTCGGCCGGGACGTACACACCGCGCGAGTCGGTGTACGCGTAGGCCTGGATGTAGCCCTGGTTGTACAGCCGCCGGTACGGCTCCTCCGACTGCAGGTAGCCCAGGTCGTGCAGCACCTTGTGCCAGAAGCGGGAGTACAGCAGGTGCAGCACCGCGTGCTCCATGCCGCCGATGTACAGGTCGACGCCGCCCGGGTCGTTGGGGCCGTGCAGCTCCGGGCGCTTGCCCATCCAGTACTGCTCGTTGGCCGGGTCGACGAACCGCTCCGAGTTGTCCGGGTCGATGTAGCGCAGCTGGTACCAGCAGGAACCGGCCCACTGCGGCATCACGTTGGTGTCCCGCTTGTAGTGCTTCAGCCCGTCGCCCAGGTCCAGCTCCACCTCGGCCCAGTCGGTGGCCTTGGCCAGCGGCGGCGCCGGCTCGCTGTCGGCGTCCTCCGGTTCGAAGGTGCGCGGCGAGTAGTCCTCCACCTCGGGCAGCTCGACCGGCAGCTGGTCCTCCGGCAGCCCGCGCGGGATGCCGTCCTCGCCGTAGACGATCGGGAACGGCTCGCCCCAGTAGCGCTGCCGCGCGAACAGCCAGTCGCGCAGCTTGTACTGGACGGTGCCCCGACCGTGGCCGTGATCCTCCAGCCAGGCGATGACCGTCTTCTTCGCGTCGGCGATGTCCAGGCCGTCCAGGCTCAGCCCGGTGGTCTCCGAGGCCGAGTTGATCGCCGGGCCGTCGCCGGTGAACGCGTCGCCGTCGAAGCCGTCCGACGGCTGCACCGTGCGGATGATCGGCAGGCCGAAGACGGACGCGAAGTCCCAGTCCCGCTGGTCCTGGCCGGGCACCGCCATGATCGCGCCGGTGCCGTAGCCCATCAGCACGTAGTCGGCGATGAACACCGGGATCTGGCTGCCGTTGACCGGGTTCGTCGCCCAGGCACCGGTGAAGACGCCGGTCTTCTCCTTGTTCTCCTGGCGGTCCAGGTCGGACTTCATCGACGCCGCGCGCCGGTACTGCGCGACCGCCTCCGCCGGGGTCGCCGCGCCGCCGGTCCAGCGGTCGTCGACCTCCGCGGGCCACGCTGTCGCGGTCAGCTCGTCGACCAGCGGGTGCTCCGGCGCCAGCACCATGTAGGTCACGCCGAACAGGGTGTCCGGGCGGGTGGTGAACACCTCGATGTGGTCGGCCGAACCGTCCAGCGGGAACCGGACGTTGGCACCCTGCGAGCGGCCGATCCAGTTCCGCTGCATGGTCTTGACCTTGTCCGACCAGTCCAGCCGGTCCAGGTCGTCGACCAGGCGGTCGGCGTAGGCGGTGATCCGCATCATCCACTGCTTGAGGTTGCGGCGGAACACCGGGAAGTTGCCGCGCTCGGTCAGCCCGTCGGCGGTGACCTCCTCGTTCGCGACCACGGTGCCCAGGCCGGGCGCCCAGTTCACCGGCGCCTCGGACAGGTAGGCCAGCCGGTACGAGTCGACGACCCGGCGCTGCTCGACGTCGGTCAGCTCGCCCCACGGGCGGCCGTCCGGGGTGGCGCGCTCACCGGTGGCGAACTGCTCGACCAGCTCGCCGATCGGCCGGGCGCGGCCCTTGCCGCCGCCTGCGTCGGTGTCGTACCAGGAGTTGAAGACCTGCAGGAAGATCCACTGCGTCCAGCGGTAGAACTCGATGTCGGTGGTCGCGACGCGGCGGCGCTCGTCGTGGCCCAGGCCCAGCCGGCGGATCTGCCCCAGGTAGCGCTCGATGTTCTGCTCGGTCGTGGTCCGCGGGTGCGTGCCGGTCTGCACCGCGTACTGCTCGGCGGGCAGGCCGAACGAGTCGAAGCCCATCGTGTGCAGCACGTTGCGGCCCAGCATCCGGTGGTAGCGGGCGTAGACGTCGGTGCCGATGAAGCCCAGCGGGTGGCCGACGTGCAGCCCGGCGCCGGAGGGGTAGGGGAACATGTCCTGGACGAACAGCTTGTCCTCGGGGACGTCGCCCTTGAGTGACCCGACGGGGTTCGGCGCGTGGAACGTGCCGCGCTCCTCCCAGAGTCGCTGCCAACGCTGCTCGATCTCGGTCGCCGTTTCCGCCGTGTAGCGGAACTGCGGGACCTCTTCGGCAACCCCGGTCGTCGAGCCCTCTGCCTGGCCACTCATCGTGTTGCGTCCTTCCCTGCCTTCTCGCCCGAACGCGCGGGTCATGCGCTCTTAGTGTGCCGCCTCCCGAAAATGGAAAACCCCCCAGGCCCTGGTGGGCATGAGGGGTTGCCGCGTCGAAGCGTCGCTACCGGACGTTCAACGCGGCCTCGCAAGAAGCAGACGCGTGCTCACGAGCCCAGGGTAACGCACCTCACCTCACGGACAACGTGATTACCTGCGTGGTCTGGTTCGGGGCGAAGTTGTCGTCGCTGACCAGCACCAGGCTGCGGCGGCCGTCAGGGAGCCGCGGGCCCCAGGTCATGCCCTCGACGTTGTCGATCGTGCTCAGCCCCAGGTCGGCGAGGTCGGCCACCAGCTCCTTGTGGACCGGGCGCACCTCCGCGTCCTGCAACGACGAGACGTCCTGCACGTCCGTCGCGCCGCGGGTGGTGATCCGGTAGATCCGGATCGAGTTGCCGACGCCGGTCACGAACGAGCGCTCCACCACCAGGTACCCGTCGCGGTCGGCCAGCAGCGCGCTGACGCCGTTGTTGGCGAAACCGCCGGTGGGGGACTCGGCGAACACCGGGTCCAGCGGGTAGGCGTACTGGCCCTGCACCTGGCCGGACCGGGACTGCACGGTGATCCGGGACAGCGCGCCGTGCTCGACGGTCGGCGACTCGCCGTCCTGCAGCAGCGGCCCCTCCATCGCGGTGACCACCCGGCTGCCGCCGGCGGCGAACGTCAGGCCCTCCAGCACCTCGTTCTGCTTCGGCCCGGCGGTCGGCTCCATCCGCAGGTTCGCCGGCAGCGGCAGTTCGCGGGAGGAGTGGCCGTCCGCGCCGACGCTGGAGATCGACGGGTCGATCAGCTGCGCGGCCCGCTCGCCCTCGCTGGTCCACCAGATCGTGCCGGACCACGGATCCCAGCGGACGTCCTCCGGGTCCACGGTGCCCTTCGGGTAGGTCGTGCCGTCCGGCCGCAGCAACGGCTTGGTGGCGGTCAGCCGGAAGCCGCCGCCGTCGAAGCGCGCGGTGTAGAACCGCGCGGGCTGCCGATCGGAGCGATCGTCGCTGATCAGCACCCATTCACCGGTGCGCGGGTCGTAGTCGATGCCGGAGAGGCCGCCGACCGTGGTGCCGTCGAACTCCATCGCGTGCGGCAGGGTCAGCTCGCCCACCAGGGCGACCTCGTCGGTCTTCGCCGCCGCCGGTGCCGCCGCGGCGACCAGCAGTGAGACGGCCAGCAGACCGGCCGGGACAATCTTCTTCGCCATGTGGGTCAGCACACCTGACCAGGGTGTCCGGCAGGTAGCGATGAGGTGGCGGCTTACGCTGTCGGGGTGTTCGCTGTTCAGGTGATCCTCTGCGCGCTCTTGGTCCTCGGCGGGGCGGCGCTGCTGTTCCTCGGCTTCCGCGGGCTGCGGGGCCAACTGGTCCGCAACCGCTACATCGGTGTCCGCACCCCCGCCGCCATGCGCAGCGAGGACGCTTTCGAGCTCGCCAACCGGGCCGCCGGGCCCGCGATGCTGGCGGGCGGCGCGATCGCGGTGCTCGCCGGTGTCTCGATGCCGATGCTGGCCGCCGCCTCCAGCGTCGTGATGGTCGCGGTGTTCGGGCTGGTCGGCGCCTTCGCGCTGATGACCGTCGGCGGTGTGGTCGGCAACCGCGCCGCCGAGGCGATGCCCGCGCCGGCGCCCGCCGCCGGCTGCGGTGGCTGCGCGGGCGGCTGCTGCGGCGTGCCCAAGCAGAGCTGACTCGCCGGCGAACACGGGCCACGGCTGCGCCGCGTCACGGCGAAGCCGTGGCAACGTGACCGGCATGCTGAGGTGCACCCGCTTCCGCGACGGCCGCCCCGAGGACATCCCGGGCGGCGAGGCTCTCGACGCGCTGCGCGACGTGCCGGCGGACGCCTTCGTCTGGCTGGAGGTGCCGCCGGAGCGGTTCGACCTGCTGCACGAGGCGGCGCGGCTGCTGAACCTGCCCGCGCTGGCCGTCGAGGACGCCGTGCGCGCCCAGCACCAGCGCGCCAAGTTCGAGCGGTACCCGGGCTGCGAGTTCATCGTCCTCAAGGTCCTCGGCTACGCCGAGGAGAGCTCGGCGGTCAGCACCTCGGAGCTGATGATGTTCCTGACCGAGCGGGTGCTGATCACGGTGCGGCACGGCGACCAGGACCCGGCCACCGAGGCCCACCGGCGGGCCGCCGACCGGCGAGACCTCGTCGCCATGGGCACGCGGGCGATGGTGTACCTGCTCACGGACTCGGTCGTGGACTCCTACCTGGTCATCGCGGCGGAACTCGGCGAGGACCTCGTCGCGCTGGAGCAGCGGGTGTTCGCCCCGAACCGGGACGACCCGACCGAGGACCTGTACTCGCTGAAGCGCGAGGTGCTGGAGTTCCGCGACGCCGTCGAGCCGCTGCTGCCGGTGGCGCACCAGCTGATCCGGCAGGACAACGGCGTGCCCGGGCTGCTCGGCCAGCACTTCCGCAACGTGGCCGACCACGTGATCCGGGCCGAACGCCAGATCGTCTCCTGCGACGAGCTGCTCAACTCGGTGCTCGCCGCCCAGTTCTCCCGGGCCGGGCTGTGGCAGAACGAGGACATGCGCAAGATCTCCGCGTGGGCGGCGATCGCGCTGATCCCGACCATCGTCGGCGCGATCTACGGGATGAACTTCGAGAACATGCCGGAGCTGCACTGGGCCTTCGGCTACCCGCTGGCGCTGCTGGTGATCGTCTGCCTGTGCTGCGTCCTCTACGTGATGCTCCGCCGGAACCGCTGGCTCTGACTTATCCACAGGAAGCTGTCCACAACTCTGTGGATAACTTCGAGATCTGGGGATAACTCACCCACCAATCCACAGGCCCGGGGATGGGTCGCATGGCAGTTTTTCTTTGAAGCGGCGCAGCCGCTTAGCCCACCCACGCAACTCGCACCGCCGCGGGTTCTCAGAGGTCTTCTCGCGAGGACAGCCCCGACGTGGTGAATTGGTCATTCATGATGTCGGGGATCCCACAGCGAGAAGGCCTCTGAGGTTCCGCCACCCGCACCGCCCCGCAAGGTGGGCCGGTACCTGAAATTAGTTGAGCTTGACGTCGCCGGGGTGGGTGGCGAGGAAGGCCAGCGGCGGGCCTTGGCGGCGGAGGACCCGGCCCCAGAGCTCGGTTCCCGGGTCGGCGATGACGTCGTCCGGCAGGGCCGGCACGACGATCCAGTCGCCGCGGTCGATCTCCCCGGCGAGCTGGCCGGGCTCCCAGCCGGCGTAGCCGGCGAAGAACCGGAGGCCGCGGGCCCGGGGGACCAGCTCGGCGGGATCGCCGTCGAGGTCGACCAGGCCGACCGGTCCGCGGACGCCGACCATGCCCGCGACCGCCCCGACGTCCTGGCCCGCGTGGAGCGTGGCCAGGCAGATCGCCGTGCGCTGCTCCACCGGCCCGCCGACGAACAGCGACTGCGGTTCGCTCGCGTGCTCGCCCCACTTCGGCAGCACGTCGTGCACCGCCACCTCGCTCGGCCGGTTCAGCACGACGCCCAGGGTGCCCTCGGCGCGGTGGTGGATCACGTAGACCACCGTCCGCCGGAAGTTCCGGTCCAGCAGCTGTGGGGCAGCGACGAGCAGCGTCCCCGGTTCCACGTCCGCGTCTGATCCCACCATCGCATGATCTCACTGGTTGCCCGTGCACGAACCACCCTGACCGAAACCGGGCCCGCCGGCACCGCCCGGAGAGCCCGGATCCCGGCAACAACTACTGATCAGCAATCAGCGATCGCAGGGAGATTTATTCATCATTAATATTAAAACTCTCTGACCTGTGAAGACTTCTCCGCAGGTTAGGCCAGCGGGGCCGGGCACCGATGGATCAGGGAACCTCGATGCCCTGTTCGCGGGCCCAGTTGAACAGCTCCTCGACGGCCTCGTCGTGGGACATCGGGCCGCGGTCCAGGCGTAGCTCTTTCAGGTGCTTCCAGGCCTGGCCCACGACCGGTCCGGGCTCGACGCCGAGCAGCCGGATGATCTCGTTGCCGTCCAGGTCCGGGCGGACCTTCGCCAGGTCCTCCGCCGCGGCGATCCGCGCGATCCGCTCCTCCAGGTCGTCGTACGCCCGCTGCAGCGCCGACGCCTTGCGCTTGTTCCGGGTCGTGCAGTCCGCGCGCACCAGCTTGTGCAGCCGGGGCAGCAGCGGGCCGGCGTCGTTGACGTAGCGGCGCACCGCCGAGTCGGTCCACTGGCCGTCGCTGTAGCCGTGGAAGCGCAGGTGCAGGAACACGAGGTCGGCGACGTCCTTGATGACGTCCTTCGGGTAACGCAGCGCGCGCAGCCGCTTGCGGACCATCTTCGCGCCGACGACCTCGTGGTGGTGGAAGCTCACGCCGCCGCCCGACTCGAACCGGCGGGTGGCCGGCTTGCCGATGTCGTGCAGCAGCGCCGCCAGCCGCAGCACCAGGTCCGGCGCGCCGCCCGGATCGTCCGCCTGCTCCAGGTCGATCGCCTGGTCCAGCACGGTCAGCGAGTGCCGGTAGACGTCCTTGTGCTGGTGGTGCTCGTCGATCTCCAGCTTCATGGCCGGCAGCTCGGGCAGCACGTGGTCGGCCAGCCCGGTCTCCACCAGCAGCTCGATGCCGCGCCGCGGGTGCTCGCCGCACAGCAGCTTGGACAGCTCGACCTGCACCCGCTCCGGGGTGATCCGGGTGATCTCGATGGCCATGTCGGTCATCGCCGTCACCACCCGGTCGGCCGCGGTGAAGCCGAGCTGGGAGACGAAGCGGGCGGCGCGCAGCATCCGCAGCGGGTCGTCGGCGAAGGAGTCCTCCGCCGCGGCCGGGGTGTCCAGCCGCCGCTCCGCCAGGTCGGCCATCCCGCCGTGCAGGTCGACGAACGTGCGGGCCGGCAGCTCGATGGCCATCGCGTTCACGGTGAAGTCGCGGCGCACCAGGTCGCCCTCGATGGTGTCGCCGAAGGCGACGTCGGGATTGCGGCTGACCCGGTCGTAGGTGTCGGCGCGGAACGTCGTGATCTCCACGGTCGTGCCGTGCCGGTACGCGCCGAGCGTGCCGAACTGGATCCCGGTGTCCCAGATCGTCTCCGCCCAGCCGGTCAGCAGCTCGCGGACCTGCTCCGGGTGCGCGTCGGTGGTGAAGTCCAGGTCGGTGCCCAGCCGGCCCAGCAGCGCGTCCCGCACGCTGCCGCCGACCAGGTACAGCCGGTGGCCCGCGGCGGCGAAGCGCTGCGCGAGCTCCTCGGCGATCGGTGCGACCTTCACCAGCTCCACGACGGCGTTGCGCTGCGCTTGGCGCTCCCGAGCCTGCAGCTCGGCGGGCGTGGCGGAGTCGTGGTGCGGCGAGGAAGGGGACACGATGTACCAGGGTATCGGCTGCTCAGGAGGTCCCCACCGGCTACCTGCGGCATGCGCGCATGCGCACTCGGCCACTCCGGCGCCGGACGAGCGGAGCAGCCGGTTGACCCGGCCGCGCGAACGGGATCGCGGGAGGTCGCCGGGGCGGCCGTTCGCCGAACGACCAGCTCCACTCGGAGGCGCTGATCGCACTACCATCGGCGGCATGCCCCCGTCGCCCGGCCGCTCCGGCGGTACCCAGCCGGGGCGTCGGAACCGGCGCCGGCGGCGCAGGCTGCGGACCGTCGACGAGACCTCGGCCGGTGGGCTGGTGGTGAACGGCGCCGAAGGCCGCGCTGCGATCATCGGGAGGCTGGACCGCAAGGGACGACTGCTCTGGTCGCTGCCGAAGGGCCACATCGAGGCGGGCGAGACCGCGGAACAGACCGCGGTGCGCGAGGTCGCCGAGGAGACCGGCATCATCGGCCGGGTGGTGGCCCCGATAGGCACGATCGACTACTGGTTCGTCGCGGGCAACCGGCGCATACACAAGACCGTGCACCACTTCCTGCTGGATGCGGTGGGCGGACAGCTTTCCGACGAGGACGTGGAGGTCACCGAGGTGGCGTGGGTGCCGCTTGGTGAACTGGACGAGGTACTGGCCTACGCCGACGAACGTCGGCTGGTGCGCCGCGCGCTGAGCCTGCGCGACGGCGAAGCGAACGAGGCGGGCGAGCGGCTCGGGGCCCGGCCGGCACGAGGTAGCGGAACGGAGCCGGGGTGAGGTTTCTGCTTGCCGCGCTGGTCGCGGTGTTGCTGTGCGCGTTGGTTCCGCTGGTCCCGGGCCCGCAGGCGGCCGCGCAGGGCGAGTCTCCGACCGTGCTCGACGTGACCAAGATCACGCCATCCGTGGTGAGCGCCGGTTCGCCCGGCGAGGTCGTCATCACCGGCCGGCTGACCAACACCAGCGATCACCAGATCAACAACGTCGAGGCCCGCGTCCAGCGCGGCAACGCGACCACCACCGAGCCCGCGGTCCAGCGCGCGTTGCGCGACGACCCGGCCACCGTCACCGAGCCCGCGTTCACCTCGGTCGCCGGCCGGCTCGCGCCCGGTCAGCAGATCCCCGTCGAGCTCCGCATCCCGCTGACCGGACCCAACTCCCTGCAGCTCAGCCAGCCCGGCGTGTACCCGCTGCTGATCAACGTCAACGGCGCGCCCAGCGGCGGCGGCCGCGCCCGCATCGCCCAGGCCCAGTTCCTGCTGCCGGTGCTCGCCACCCCGGGCGGCGAGCAGGCACGCCCGGAACGGCCGACCGAGACCAGCATGCTGGTGCCGATCGTCGACTTCCCGCGGCTGGAGCGGGAGGCCATCGGCGGCATGCGCGCGGTGCTGGTGGACGACCAGCTCTCCGCCTCGCTGGCGCCCGGCGGCCGGCTCTACGACCTGGTGCAGGCGGTGACCGACCGCGCGGGCCCCGGCTCGCCGGTGGGCAACGCCCTGTGCTTCGCGATCGACCCGGACCTGCTGATCACCGCCCGCGCCATGAAGGACGGCTACCTGGTGCGCCAGCCCGACGGCTCGCTGGTCGAGGGCATCGGCGCCGGCGCCGCCGGCCTGTGGCTGAGCAAGCTGCGCGAGGCCACCAACGGGCGCTGCGTGATGGCGCTGCCCTACGCCGACGCCGACATCGTGGCGCTCGGCCGCGCCGGGCTCCCCGACCTGGTCAAGGGCGCGCTGGACGGCGCCAGCCTGTTGCGCGACCCCAACATCCTGGGCGTCGAGCCGCGCGGCCTGCTCTGGCCTGCGGAGGGCGCGCTGGCCGATCCGGCGATCGCGGACCTGCCCCGCACCGCGCTGCTGGAGCCGCGGGCGCTGAACCTCCCCGCCGGATCGCTGTCGCCGGTCCGGGTGCGCGGCAAGGACATGGCCGCCGTGCCGATCGACCCGCTGCTGACCAGCGCGCTCGACCCGCTGCACGACACGGAGCTGAAAGTCACTTCGCTGTCGCCGCCGGAGAACGGGCTGCTGTCCGCTCAGAACGCGCTCGGCGCGCTGGCGTTCCGCGCGACGCAGGGCCAGGTGCCGGGCGCCACCTCGGTGCTGGCGCCGCCGCGTCGCTGGAACCTCCGCGGCGACGACCTGCGCGCCCTGCTCGACGGCATGCAGCAGCTGAACGAGGCCGGGCTGATCCGGCTCACCCCGGTGCCCGAACCGAACCCGGCCACGCTGCCGGAGGCCGACCTCGACTACCCGGTGGACGCCGGTTCGGCGGAGATCCCGCAGCCGGTGCTCGACCAGCTCGCCGCGCAGAACTTCAAGGTCGGCGACCTGTACGTGTCCTCCCAGGAGGAGCGGTCCAGCCCCGTCCAGCGCGGCCAGGTCACCACGCCGCTGCGCAACGGCCTGCTCCGCGGCGCCGCCAGCGCCTGGCGCGGCAAGCCCGACGCCGCGCGCCAATGGGTGGACCGGGCGACCGTCGCGATCAACGACGTGCTCGGGCAGGTCAGCGTCGAGTACTTCGAAGGCCAGCTCATGCGGACGGACTCGGCCGACAGCCCGATCCCGGTGACCGTGGTCAACGACCTGCCGATCACCGTGCACGTGGTGTTCCGGATCCCGCCGGTGCCCGGTGTCGAGATCCAGCAGGACTTCGGCGGCACGCTGTCCATCCCGGCCAACGGGCGGCGCCAGTTCTTGCTGCAGACCAACGCGCAGCGGGCCGGCAAGTTCACCATGGACGTGACCGTCACCACCGAGGCCGGCACCCAGTTCGGCACCACCAAGCGGCTGCAGATCGAGTCCACCAACTACGGCTCGCTGATCCCGATCCTCACCGGGATCGCCGCCGCGTTGCTGGTGCTGATGTCGACGATGCGGATCATCAAGCGGGCCCTGGCCAGGCGCCGCCGGGCAGAGGCGGCCGCCTCTGCCGACGCCGCGGAGCCGGCGGAACCCACCGACGCGGCGACGAACGGCGCACCGCAGGACAGCACGCCGGAAGCCGCCCACATCGCCACCACCGACGGTGATCGGAACCGGAACTGAGATCCTGAGCGGGGCCACGCCCATCACTCGTAGGTGTGGACCTCGATCGAACGACAGGACCGGTGCGTGCACTCGGTGTGCCGAGGGGCGAAGGATTTGAGGCAGTGAACCGAGACAGGGATGCCGGACGGTTCGGTGGTAATCCCGGGCCGCCCAGGCCCGCGCCGCACCCGGCACCACGCCCCGACGCCCGCCCGACCGCGCCGATCCGCCGCCCCGGCGCGATGCCCCAGGCGCCGGGAGCACCGCGCGGCTGGCACGTCGCGGAGACCCAGCCGATCCCGGCGGTGCCGCCGGAGCCCGGCATCAGCCAGGCCGCGGAGCAGGCCACCGAGCAAACGCAGGTCATTCGCCCGGTCTCGCCGGGCAAGCCGTCGCTGCTCAAGGCCAGCGGATCGATGGCCATCGCCACCCTGACCAGCCGGGTCACCGGCTTCCTGTGGAAGCTGATGCTGGCCGGGGCGATCGGCTTCGCGGTCGAGAACGACTCGTTCAACGTGGCCAACACGATGCCGAACATGCTCTTCGAGCTGCTCATCGGCGGCGTGCTGACCAGCGTCGTGGTGCCCGTGCTGGTGCGGGCGAAGAAGTCCGACGCCGACGGCGGTGAGCGGTTCGTCCAGACGCTGATGACGCTGGCCACCGTGGTCCTGGCACTCGGCACGCTGGTGGCGATGCTCTGCACGCCGATCCTGACCTGGGCGCTGGTCACCGATTCCGACGCCTCCAACCGGGATCTGGTCAGCGCCTTCGCGTACCTGCTGCTGCCGCAGATCTTCTTCTACGGCATCAGCGCGCTGGTCGGCGCGATCCTGCAGGCGAAGCAGATCTTCAGCCCGCCGGCCTGGGCGCCGGTGGTGAACAACCTGGTCGTGATCGCCACCATCGGCGTCTACGTGCTGCTGCCGGGGCGGCTCACGATCGACCCGGTATCGATGACCGACGCGCACCTGCTCGTGCTGGGCGTCGGCGTCACCCTCGGCGTGGTCTGCCAGGCTGCGGTGCAGGTGCCGGCGCTGCGCAAGACCGGATTCCGGTTCCGCTGGCGGTGGGGCTGGGACCCGCGGTTGTCGGAGTTCGGCGGGCTCGCGCTGTGGATGCTCGGTTACGTGGCGGTCAGCCAGGTGGGGCTCTGGGCGCTCACCCGGGTGGCCACCGGTGCCGCCGGCGGCGCGCTGTCGACCTACACGTACGCGTGGATGCTGCTGCAGCTGCCCTACGGCGTGATCGGCTTCTCGATCATGACCGCGATCCTGCCGCGGATGAGCGCCGCCGCCGCGGACGGCGACAACGCCAAGGTGATCGACGACCTGTCGCTGGGCAACCGACTGTCCACTGTGACCTTGTTGCCGATCAGCGCGGTCATGACCGCGCTCGGCGTCCCGCTGGCGGTGGCCCTCTTCACCACGGCCAAGCCCGACCTGCTCGAACAGGCCAACACCCTCGGGCTCGGCCTGGCCGTCTCCGCGTTCGGCGTGCTGCCCTACGCGCTGACGATGATGCAGATGCGCACGTTCAACGCGTTCAACGACGCGCGCACCCCCACCCTGATCATGGTCGTGATGACCGTCGCGAAGGTGCTGATGGCCTTCGCGCTGCCCTCGGTGCTCGCGCCCGAGCACGTGGTGTTCGGCCTGTGCTTCGTCAACTCGTTCACGTTCGTGGTCGGTTGGCTGGTCGGCGAAGCCTGGCTGCGGCACCGGCTCGGCCCGCTGGGCAGCCGGCGTTTCCTTGTCACACTGGCAAAAACGTTGACGGCCTCGGTGCTGGGTGGGCTCGTCGCCTGGGCGAGCACGCTCGGCGTGGACGCGCTGATCCCCGGAACCGCCGGCGCGGGAACGGGATGGTTGCAGCTGATCGTCGGTGTGCTGGCCGGTTTCGCGGCGATCTTCGGCCTGATGTCCTTGCTGCGGGTGACGGAACTCCAGCCTGCGATCGGGCGGCTCACCGGTTTGCTGCGTCGTCGCTGACTTCCGCGTCACGTACCCTCGTTGGCGAAGTCTCCTTCCGTGGGGGATGGGGGTGGCACGCAACCCCTTGCAGACCGGGAGGAGCGGGAGAGGGAAGGTGACCAGCAAACCCACCGAGCAGATCGCGGCGGAACGCGACGAGTCCGGCGACGAGGGTTCGACCGAGCAGGCGCTGACCCCTGGCCGCGTACTGGATCATGGCCGGTATCGACTCCTTTCCCAGGTCGGCGTCGACGACCGCTGCAACGTGCAGCTGTGGCGGGCCAAGGACGGTGTGCTCGGACGGGATGTCGCGCTCACAGTCCTGGTCGGCGACCGCTCGGACGCCGAAGCAGCGTCGAACGCGCGCCGGACCCTGGAACGCGCGATGCACGCCAGCACCTTCAACCACATCGGCGTCGCGCGGGTGCTCGACGTCGTCACGCAGTCCTCCAGCGATCCGACCGGCGTGCTCGGCATCGTGATCGCCGAGTGGACCCACGGCACCGACCTGCTCGACCTGGTCGCCGAAGGCCCGCTGCCGCCCGGCACCGCGGCCCGGCTGCTGCAGCCGCTGGCCGCCGCGGTCGAGGCGGCGCACCACGCCGGGCTGGTGCTGGGCGCCGACCACCCGCAGCGGATCCGGGTCACGCCGGACGGCGAGATCCGGATGGCCTTCCCCGGCCCGATGGCGCAAGCCACCTCCAGCGACGACGTGCGCGGTCTCGGCTCCGCTCTGTACCTGCTGCTCACCGGCCGCTGGGCGCTCGGCCCCGCGCCGGAGGGCCTGCCCGCCGCCCCGACCGGCCCCGACGGCAACCTGGTCGCGCCGCGCACGCTGCGCCCGACCGTGCCGCTGGAGCTGTCCACGGTCGCGGTGCGCGCGCTGGGCAACCCCGACTCCACGGGCACCACCGGCGGCGTCCGCACCGGTGCCGCCGTGCTCCGCGTGCTGGAGCAGCACGCGACCTTCGAAACCACCAGCACGGTGGGGCAGAGCGGGCAGTCCACCGAGAGCAACGAGGTCTGGCGGCGCGAGGACCCCAAGCCGGACCAGGAGAAGCGCAAGAAGCTGATGATCAGCGTCGGCGTGCTCGCGGTGGCCACGCTGCTGGTGGTCGGCTGGATCGCGGCGTCCCTGATCGGCATGTTCACCGAGAACAACGCCACCCGCGGCTCGGGCCAGGTCATCGGCGAATCCGGCAACCACCCCGGCGGCCAGCAACCGCCACCCGCCCAGCCGCCGGCGGCCGCGACCCCGGTGAAGATCACCGGCGGCGTGTCGTTCAACACCAGCGGCGACGCCGATGCGCCTGCTCGCATCCCGAACCTGTTCGACGGCAACCCCGGCACCTGGTGGTCGACGTTCAACTACCGGCAGCAGCTCGGCCCGGGCGGCATCAGCAACGGCACCGGTGCGGTGCTGACGCTGGAGCGTGCGGCGGTGCTCCGCCAGGTGGTGATCAACTCGCAGAGCGCGGGCACCAAGGTGGAGATCCGGCAGGTCAACGGCACGCCGAGCATGGACGGCAAGCTGCTCGGGTCCGCGGTGCTCACCGCCGGGGACACCCCGATCCAGATCCAGGCCGATTCACCCAGCCAGCAGATCCTGGTCGTGATCACCCAGCTGGTGCCCAGCAACGGCGAGTTCGCATCGCAGATCAACGAGGTCACGGTCAGCGGCAGCGTCGCCTGATCGGTCGCGAGCGCGCGCCGGGTTCCGCCCGGGCGCGCTCGTGATCGTTGACCTGGCCCGATCCGTCACTCGTCAGTGGGGCGGGTGTGCCGGTTCACACGAACAGTAAAGTTCTGTTCCGTGTCTGTCCCCGTCAGCTCGGACGCCGAACTCATAGCGGCGCATACCAACGGAGATCCACATGCGTTCTCCGAGCTCTTCCGCCGACATCGGGATCGGCTGTGGGCGGTTGCGCTGCGGACCATGCGCGATCACGAAGACGCCGCGGATGCGCTTCAGGACGCGATGATCTCGGCCTTCCGCAACGCGTCATCGTTCCGCGCCGAATCCCAGGTGACCACCTGGCTGCACCGGATCGTGGTGAACGCCTGCCTCGACCGGATCCGCCGCCGCCAGGCCCGTCCCACCGTCCCCCTTCCGGAAACCGGCCCCACCGAACCGGCGGTGCCGCGCGACGCGATCGCCGAACAGGACACCAGGATGGCGGTCCAGGAGGCGCTCGCCGAACTCCCCGAAGATCAACGCTCCGCGATCGTCCTGGTGGACGTGGAGGGATACTCCGTGGCGGAGACCGCGGTGATGCTGGGCGTTGCGGAGGGCACCGTCAAGAGCCGGTGCGCACGTGGTCGGGCCAAACTCGCCAAACTTCTGGGGCACCTGCGGAACCCAAGTGCAGATGCGAACGTCCCAGATGACGCGATGGCCATCCGTCGACGGGAGGGACGATGAGTGGTGAACAACGGCGCACGGGGGCGCCGCAGGGACCACCGTGGTCCCTGGACCTGCTGGCCGATCTGCACGCGGGGGTGCTGGACCAGCAGACCGCCGATCAACTGCGCGTCCAGGTCCAGGATGACCCGGAGGCACGGGAGATCCTGGCGGCGTTGGACGCCACCAGTTCCGATCTGGCGGCCCTGCCGCCACTGACGATTCCGGACGACGTCGCGGCACGCATCGACGCCGCGCTGGAGGACGAGGTCCGGGCCTGGGCCCAGGAGCAGAGCGGTGCTGCGGCACCTGCCGAGCCCGTGGCCCCGCAGCCCGCACCAGCCGCCGAGGAGGGCGGCCAGGTGATCGACTTCGCGGCGGCCAAGCGGCGCCGCCGGCGGAAGTTCACGCTGGGCGCCGGACTGGTCGGCGTGGCCGCGGCGGCCGCCGCGGTGGTGTTCTCGGTCCTGCCGAACAGCACGAGCTCCGACAGCAACCAGGCGCAGCCCGGTGCGACGACCGGCAGACCCGCGCCGCTGGCGCTGCAGGGTGATCAGGTCACGCTGAACGGCGAGCAGTTCGGCGAGATCATGAAATCGGAGCAGTACAGCAGCGCGCTGGCCGATCCGCAGCGGCTCATCGGCTGCCTGCAGGCCAACGGCGTCACGGGCGGCAAGCCGCTCGGGGCGCGGGAGATCACGCTCAACGGGAACCCGGCCCAGCTGCTGATCCTGCCCGGGGGCGGCCTCGGCAAGTTCCGCCTCTTAGCGGTCGGACCCGACTGCGGCCCGGGCAACCCGGCCAAGATCTCGGACTCCACCTTCGGCGGCTGAGCCGCCGGAACGCAGCCGCGCCGGCTCCCGGTCCATGGGACGGGAGCCGGCTTCGCTGTGCCCTGCCGCACCGCCTCCCCGTGATCGGGAACAGACCCGAATAGGATCGCGTTGAGCCGGATACGGTCGCGCGCCGAGCGCGGCGGAGACGCTACGACGGAAGGGGCGCGGTGACTGACGACGTCCGCAACGTGATCATCGTGGGCTCTGGCCCTGCCGGGTACACCGCTGCGGTGTACGCCGCACGGGCGGAACTCGAACCACTCGTCTTCGAGGGCACCCAGTTCGGTGGCGCGTTGATGACCACCACCGAAGTGGAGAACTTCCCGGGCTTCCGGGAAGGGATCATGGGCCCCGACCTGATGCAGGAGATGCGGTCCCAGGCCGAGCGCTTCGGCGCCGAGCTGCGGGCCGAGGACGTCGAACGCCTCGACCTGACGAGCCAGGTCAAGACCGTGCTGGCCAACGGTGTCGAGTACCGCGCGAAGGCCGTCGTCCTGGCGATGGGCGCGGCCGCTCGCTACCTCGGCGTGCCCGGTGAGGAGCGGCTGCTCGGCCGCGGCGTCTCCGCCTGCGCCACCTGCGACGGGTTCTTCTTCCGCGACCAGGACATCGCCGTCATCGGCGGCGGTGACTCGGCGATGGAGGAGGCCACCTTCCTGACCCGCTTCGCGCGGTCGGTGACGATCATCCACCGCCGCGAGGAGTTCCGCGCCTCCAAGATCATGCTGGAGCGGGCCCGGGCCAACGAGAAGATCAAGTGGCTGACCAACAAGGCGGTCACCGAGGTCGTCGGCGACACCACCGTCAGCAGCCTCAAGCTGCGCGACACGGTCACCGGCGAGACCTCCGAGCTGGACGTGAGCGGCATGTTCGTCGCCATCGGCCACGACCCGCGCAGCGAGCTGGTGCGCGACCAGGTAAGCGTGGACGACGAGGGCTACGTGCAGGTCCAGCAGCCCACCACGCACACCGGCCTCCCCGGCGTGTTCGCCGCGGGCGACCTGGTGGACCACACCTACCGGCAGGCGATCACCGCCGCGGGTTCCGGCTGCTCCGCGGCCATGGACGCCGAGCGCTGGCTCGCCGAGCACGACGTGCCCCAGGCCGAGATGGCCGCAGAGCTCGTCGGCGGCGGCTACGGGCCCTCGGCGAACTGACTCCAGGCAGCACCAAAACCGATAGGGAGAAGGAACATGGCCGACACCAACACGGTGGTCGTCGACGAGAGCACGTTCAAGGAAAAGGTCCTGGACAGCGACAAGCCGGTCCTGGTCGACTTCTGGGCCACCTGGTGCGGCCCGTGCAAGATGGTCGCCCCGGTGCTCGAGCAGATCGCCGGTGAGCACAAGGACAAGATCGTCGTCGCCAAGCTGGACATCGACGCCAACCCCAGCCTGCAGCGCGACTACCAGGTGATGTCGATCCCGACCCTGCTGCTGTTCGACAAGGGCCAGCCGGTCAAGCAGATCGTCGGCGCCAAGCCGAAGGCGGCGCTCGAGTCCGACCTGTCCGATTACCTGTGAAATCGGACTCCATCTGACGCAACCGAATAACGCGGTCCCGCCGTCTCTCCGATAGGACAGTGACGGCGGGATCGTGTTTTCGCGCACTCAACGAGATCACCCACCCACGGACCGTTGTCGCACGTCCGCCCCGGTGGCCGTGGGCCGCAGCGCCGGGTCCCGGTACACAAGGCACAATGACCCGACGGGTCCGCCTTCCGGACCCGGCACGCAGAACAGGACCCCGGGTATCCCCGGCCATCCTTCGCGTCGGTGCCAAAACCGGCGCCTGAATCGAGCGAGGAGTGCATGCAGCTGCTCCACCGCGGTGACGTCGGTCCGGCCGTTGCCGAGATCAAGAACACTCTTGCGGCGTTGGGTCTACTTCCGTCCAACGGTCGGACGGGACCGGTGATCTACGACGAAGCGGTGGAACAAGCGGTCCGGGTCTTCCAGCAACAACGCGGGTTGATCACCGACGGCGTCGTCGGCCCGGCGACGTACCGGGCGCTGACGGACGCGCGCTGGCGGCTCGGCGACCGCTCGCTGGCCTTCCTGGTGTCCAAGCCGATCAGCGGCGACGACGTCTTCGCGCTGCAGGAGCGGCTGCTGGAGCTCGGCTTCGACGCGGGCCGCCCGGACGGCATCTTCGGCCGGGAGACCGAGCAGGCGCTGCGCAGCTTCCAGCGGGACTACGGGCTGAACCCGGACGGCATCTGCGGGCCGGGCACGCTGCGGGCGCTCAAGCAGCTCGCGCCGAAGGTCCGCGGCGGGCGACCGGTGTTCCTGCGGGAGCAGGAGAAGGTCCGGCGTGCTGGACCGCGGCTGCGCGGAAAGCGCATCGTGATCGATCCAGGGCACGGCGGTGCGGATCGCGGGGTCTGCCTGGGCAACGTGCACGAGGCCGACCTGACCTGGGACCTGGCCCGCCGGCTGGAAGGCCGGATGGTCGCCACCGGGATGGAAGCGCTGATCACCCGCGGCCCCAACGCGAGCCCGCCGGACGCCGACCGGGCCGGCTTCGCCAACGAGGCCGGCGCCGACATGTTCCTGTCGCTGCACATCGACGCCAACCGCTCGCCGCTGGCGGAGGGCGTGGCCAGCTTCCACTTCGGCACCGGCAACGGCACCACGTCCACCGTGGGGGAGGCCCTGGCGGGCTTCCTGCAGCGCGAGATCGTCGCCCGCACGGGGCTGCGGGACTGCCACACGCACCCGAAGACCTGGGACGTGCTGCGGCTGACCCGGATGCCCGCGGTGCGGATGGAGATCGGCTACCTGACCAACGCCCGGGACCGCAACCGGCTGCTGGACCCGGCGTTCCGGGACGTCGTGGCGGAGGGCCTGCTGGTCGCGGTGAAGCGGCTGTACCTGCTGGGCAAGGACGACCAGCCCACGGGCACCTTCACCTTCGACGACCTGCTGCGCCACGAGCTCGCCCGCGCCGAAGGCGCCTGACCCCTCCTGGTCTCCCCGGTCGACCGCAATTTCAATGGAAATCGAAGGTCCGATTTCCATTGAAATTGCGGCGAACGAAACCCGGGTTCTGCGATGCGGAAGTTTCCGGGAGGATTTGTCGACTTGGTGACTTGGCGGCTTGGCGGCTTGACCACTCCGGGCGCCGGGGCACCTGGGTCGTGGGGCGCAGGTGGTCTTGGGGTCGGTCAGGCGCCGCCGACCATCGGTTCCGCCGTTTTGATCGTCACCGAGCTCAGCAGCCGCTCCAGCGCCGCTTCCACGTCTTCCTTCCAGGAGATCGCGGTGCGCAGTTCCAGCCGCATCCGCGGCCACTTGGGGTGCTGGCGGACCGTCTTGAATCCCACCTGCTGCAGGAATCCGGCCGGGATCACGCAGCCCGAGGCCGAGCCCGTCAGGTCACCGAACGCCTCCACGGCCTTCACGCCGCGCCGGGTCAGGTCCTTCGCCACGTTCTGCACCAGTACGCGCCCCAGCCCGCCGTGCTCGTACTCGGGCTGCACGCGCAGCGCCGTGAGCAGCACTGCATCGGCGCTCACCGGGGCGGTAGGGAAGGCTCCGCCACGCGGCACGGCCGCAGGAGGGGCGTACATGGCGTAGCCCGCCGGAACCCCGTCCACGTAGATGATGCGGCCGCAGGAACCCCACTCCAGCAGCACGCTGGAGACCCAAGCTTCCTTCTCCAGTTCGGTCTCGCCGAACTCCTCGGCCTGCTCCCGGACGTGCGGCGCCAACTCCCAGAAAACGCATCGGCGACACCGCTGGGGCAGGTGGTCGAGGTTGTCCAGCGTGACGCCGACGACGCGTCGCGACACCTGACCTCCTGGAAACCCGCACGAACCCGCGCACATCCGGCGGGAATGTCGCCAGGATAAGCCGCCGCAGGCCGCGACCGGAAGCGCCAGCGCTCACCGTCAGCGACTCGATGGGGTGAGATGGGTTACCGCCCAGTCGGTTTGGCGATGAGAACCGGCACGACCATCGGCGCCACCATCAACCCAACCCCGGAGCCATCTGAACAACCCTGGAGCTCTCTGAACAACCGCCGCCGCGACGCCCGGCGCAGCATGTGCGAGAGCTGCCGCAAGCGGCGCAGCCGCTTAGCCCACGCCCGCAACCGGCACCGCCGCGGGTTCTCAGACGGTGCCCACCCCACTGGGGTTCTTGGCGAGGACAGCCCCGACGCCGCGTATTGGTCATACGCAAGTCGGGGATCCCGGAGTCCAGACGGCGGCCGTAATTCCCGTAGGGGCCGCCACCCGCGCCGCCACGCAAAACGAGCCTGGAATCCCCTCGAAGCGAGGTGCTGGTTACATGTCGAGGGGGTTGTGGCGATAGGACCTATAGAATCGCCCGATCGTCCCCATGGGACGACCAGAGCGCACAACCGAAACCGGAGCGCGATATGTCGGATCACGGAAGCCAGCCGGCCAAGCCGGAACAGCCCAGCTCGCCCGAGAAGCCCGCACGCAACCTGGACGCGTACCGGGCGCACTACGCCGAGCGGACCGCTGGGATGACCGCCTCCGAGATCCGAGCTCTCTTCGCCGTCGCCAGCCGCCCCGAGGTGGTATCCCTGGCCGGCGGCATGCCGAACCTCGCCGCGCTGCCGCTGGACTCGCTGGCCGCCGAGGTCGCCCGGTTGATCTCCGTCGACGGCCAGGTGGCGCTGCAGTACGGCTCCGCGCACGGCGTTCCGGAGCTGCGCGAGCAGATCTGCGACGTCATGGCGCTGGAGGGGATCTCCGCCCACCCGGACGACGTGATGGTCACCGCGGGCTCCCAGATGGCCCTGGACATGGTCACCCGGATCTTCTGCGACCCGGGCGACGTCATCCTCGCCGAGGGCCCGTCCTACGTCGGCGCGCTCGGCTCGTTCGCCGCCTACCAGGCCGAGGTCGTGCACGTCGCGATGGACGACGACGGCCTGCAGCCCGACGCGCTGCGCCAGGCCATCGCCAACGTGAACGCGCAGGGCAAGCGGATCAAGTTCCTCTACACGATCCCGAACTTCCACAACCCGGGCGGCATCACGCTGGCCCTGCCGCGGCGCGCCGAGATCCTGGAGATCTGCGCCCAGCATGGCATCCTGGTGGTGGAGGACAACCCGTACGGCCTGCTCGGCTTCGACGGCCAGGCGCTCCCGGCGCTGCGCAGCATGGACGCGGACAACGTCGTGTACCTCGGTTCGTTCTCCAAGACCTTCGCCTCGGGCCTGCGGGTCGGCTGGGTGCTGGCGCCGCACGCGATCCGGGAGAAGCTGGTGCTGACCGCGGAGTCGGCCACGCTGTGCCCGCCCACGCTGAACCAGATGATCGTGTCCCGCTACCTGAGCACGCACGACTGGCAGGGGCAGATCAAGATCTTCCAGGAGCAGTACCGCGAGCGCCGCGACGCGATGCTCAGCGCGCTGGAGCAGTACATGCCCCCGGGCTGCACGTGGACGCGCCCGGACGGCGGTTTCTTCGTCTGGCTGACCGTGCCGGAAGGCGTGGACACGAAGGCGATGCTGCCGCGCGCGGTGACCCAGCGCGTCGCGTACGTGTCGGGCACCGGCTTCTACCACGACGGGTTCGGCAGCCGGCAGATGCGGCTGTCGTTCTGCTACCCGACGCCGGAGCGGATCCGCGAGGGCGTGCGGCGACTGGCCAACACGCTGACCGAGGAGATGGAGCTGGTGCGAACCTTCGGCACGGTGCCCCAGCGCAGCGTCCAAGGCCCGCAGGCTCCGTCGCCCGACACGGCGTAGAGTTTTCGCCGAATCCTGGCAGGAAAAGGGTTCGCTGGCTGGTTTGCGTAGGTGGTCCCTCAGCGGAACCTCAGACGCCGTCTCGGCTGCGGGATCCCCGACTTGTGTATGACCAATACGCGGTATCGGGGCTGTCCTCGCGAGACGACCTCTGAGAACCCGCGGGTGGTCGACCTGCGCAGGTGGTCGGAAGCGGCTTCGCCGCTGCCTGACGTCACAGTGCGGTGCGGTGGGACGGATCTCGCCTGCCAATCCGCGTGATCCGAAACGAGAAAACAGTCCACTGTGCACCAGGAGTCCTCCTGAGCACAGTGGACTACTACTTTCCAGGGGTGTGCTGAGTGTCTGATCGCTGGGTTGCCGTGCTCGCCGGAGGGCTGTCGCACGAGCGCGAGGTGTCGTTGCGCTCCGGGCGTCGATTGTCCGCCGCGCTGCGCTCGGTCGGCTTGACCGTGGCGGAGTGGGATGCGGACGCCCGGCTGCTGTCCCGCATCGAGCAGGAGCGCCCCGATGCGGTCGTGGTCGCCCTCCACGGCGGGGAAGGGGAGAACGGCGCGGTTCAGGCCGTGCTGGACATGATCGGCGTCCCGTACGTCGGCACCGGCCCGCACGCGTGCCGCAGGGCGTGGGACAAGCCCACCGCCAAGGCCGAGCTGGCGCGCGCCGGACTGGCCACCCCGGACTGGGTCGCGCTGCCGCACGCCACCTTCCGCGAGCTCGGCGCGCAGGCGGTGCTGGACGCGCTCGTGGCGAAGCTCGGGCTGCCGTTGATGCTCAAGCCGGACCAGGGCGGGTCGGCGCTGGGCGCGCACGTGGTGCGCGACGCCGCCGAGCTCCCGTCGGCGATGGTGGGCGCGCTGTCCTACGGGGACGCGGTGCTCGTCGAGCAGTTCGTGGAGGGCACCGAGGTGGCGATCACCGTCATCGACGGGCCGGACGGTCCGGAGGCGCTGCCCGCGGTGCAGATCGAACCGGCGGACGGGGTTTACGACTACACCGCCCGATACACCGCCGGGCTCACGAGCTACCGCGCACCCGCCGAGGTCTCGCCGGAGGCCGCCGCCGCTGCGGGCGAGTTGGCGATCGCCGCGCACCGACTGCTCGGGCTCCGCGACGTCTCCCGGACCGACGCGATCATCGACCGCAACGGGACGCCGCACTTCCTCGAAGTCAACGTGTCGCCCGGGCTGACCGAGACCTCCCTGCTGCCGATGGCGGTCGAGGCCGCCGACCGGTCGCTGGGGGAGGTCTTCGCAACTCTCGTCGAGCGGGCGATCGCGCGATCGCAATGATCCGCCGTTTCACGTGAAACAAGAGGGCCGGTCTCCGACGAGACCGGCCTTCTTGTTTTGGCCACCAATCGTGATTTTCAATCACTCAAAGTCATCGTCACCGTGACGAAAGACCCCGGTGTCATTGATCGTCGAGTCCGCGGGCGTGTTCGCCCAAGATCAACTCCGTGACCCGTTCAAGATCGTCCACGGACCCGAACTCGACGACGATCCGCCCCTTGCGCTTGCCGCGCTCCACCTTGACCCTCGTGTCGAAGTGGTTGGACAGCCGATCGGCCAGCCGCTCGAAGCCAGGGGCCTGGATCGGCTTCTTCGCCGCCGGCTTCTCCTTCGCGGGCGTCGCCGACTTCTGGAGCGTCACCGCTTCCTCCGTCGCGCGGACCGACATGCCCTCCGCGACGATCCGCTTCGCGAGGTCTTCCTGGGCTCCGGCGTCCTCCAGGCTGAGCAGGGCGCGGGCGTGCCCGGCCGAGAGGACCCCGGCCGCCACCCGGCGCTGCACCGCCATCGGCAGCCGCAGCAGACGGATGGTGTTCGAGATGACCGGGCGGCTGCGGCCGATCCGGTCGGCCAGCTCGTCGTGCGTCACGCCGAACTCCTCCAGCAGCTGCTGGTAGGCCGACGCCTCTTCGAGCGGGTTGAGCTGAACCCGGTGGATGTTCTCCAGCAGCGCGTCGCGGAGCAGCTCGTCGTCCTGCGTCTTGCGGACGATGGCCGGGATGAACTCCAGCCCGGCCAGCTGCGAGGCGCGCCACCGGCGCTCGCCCATGATCAGCTCGAACTGATCGGCTTCGAGCTCGCGGACCACGATGGGCTGCATCAGGCCGAACTCGCGGATGGAGTGCTGCAGCTCCTGCAGCGCCTCCTCGTCGAAGACCTGACGCGGCTGCTTGGGGTTCGGCGTGATCGAGGAGATGGCGATCTCGCGATAGACCGCGCCGGCCACGGTGCCGCCGGTTTCACGTGAAACCGGCTCCGCCACCGGCTCGGTGCTCGGCGCGCCGCGGAGCACCGGACTGCGCAGCGCGGCGCCGTCGGCTCCCGCTGGGGGAGCGCCAGCCGGGGGACCGCTGGGGATCAGCGCGGCGATGCCACGGCCGAGACCACCTCGACGCTCGGTCATGCTGTCTTCCTCTCGGCCCCCCGCTCGGCGATCTCCCGAGCGGCGTCCAGGTAGCTCATCGACCCGCGCGAGCCCGGGTCGTACGTCAGCACTGTCTGGCCGAAGCCGGGCGCCTCGGAGATCTTCACGCTGCGCGGGATGACCGTCCGCAGCGCAAGCTCGCCGAAGTGCCCGCGCACCTCGGCGGTCACCTGATCCGCCAGCTTGGTGCGCCCGTCGTACATCGTCAGCAGGATCGTCGAGACCCACAGCGCCGGGTTCAGGTGCGCCTGCACCAGCTCGATGTTGCGGAGCAGCTGCCCCAGGCCCTCCAGCGCGTAGTACTCGCACTGGATCGGGATCAGCACCTCGTGCGCGGCGACCATCGCGTTCACCGTGAGCAGGCCCAGCGACGGCGGGCAGTCGATGAAGACGTAGTCGGGCGCGAGCTGCTCCACCGCTTCGGAGTTCAGCGCCTCCTTCAGGCGGCCCTCGCGCGCCACCATGGTGACGAGCTCGATCTCCGAGCCCGCCAGGTCGATCGTCGCCGGCACGCACCACAGGTTCTTCGACTGGGTGCTCTGCGCCGCCGCGTCGGCGATGTTGATTTCGCCGAGCAGCACCTCGTACACCGACGGCACGCCGGAGCGGTGCTCGACGCCCAGCGCGGTGCTCGCGTTGCCCTGCGGGTCGAGGTCGATGACCAACACCTTGAGCCCGTGCAGCGCGAGCCCGGCGGCGAGGTTCACCGTGCTCGTCGTCTTGCCGACGCCGCCCTTCTGGTTCGCCACGGTGATGATCCGCCGGCGGCTGGGGCGGGGGAGTTCCAGGGCCTCCGGGTGCAGCACCCGGGTCGCCCGCTGGGCCTCCTCCATGATCGGCGTCCAGCCGATGTCGTCCCTGCCGAAGCTGCTCATCGACGGGTCGCTACCCGGCCCGGAAGGAAACCGCAGCCCGCCCATTGCACGCCCCTTCGTTTCACGTGAAACACGACCCGCTCCGTTTGACTCCGGATTCACCGTCCACGATCCTTTCTCGTTCGACGTGCACCGTCACGACGCCGACCGGACGCATTTCGGGCCGCCGAGACCCGCTCCACCACGACAACGGTCGTCGGCACTTCGAGCACGCCGACGCCGCACGAAACCACCTCGCCGGGGCCGCCACCTACCGCGGCGATCGCCGCGGCGTCCCGTTCGAGTTCCTCCGCCGCGCTCTCACCCTTCATGGCGAGCAGCCGGCCGCCCGTCCGCAGCAGCGGGACGCACCACTTCGCGAGCCGTTCCATCGGTGCCACGGCGCGCGCGGTCACGGCGTCCTGATCGGCCAGCCGTTCGCGCACCGGGCCCTCCTCGGCACGTCCGCGCACCACCTCGACGGTGAGCGCCAACTCGGTGATGACTTCCTGCAACCACGTCACCCGTCGAGCCATCGGCTCCAACAGGGTCAGGCTGAGATCCGGGCGGGCGATCGCCAACGGGATGCCCGGCAGCCCCGCCCCAGAGCCTACGTCCAACACCCGGCAATTCGGTGGCAGCAACTCCGCAATGACCGCAGAGTTCAACAAATGTCTTTCCCAGAGCCGGTCCAACTCGCGCGGACCGATCAATCCGCGGCGGATCCCGTGCTCCTGGAGCAGGTCGTAGAACCGTTCGGCCAACGCCACTCGCTCACCGAACACGACCTGCGCCGCCGCCGGCACACCTTCGGTCAAAGCATTCACCCCGATGTTTCACGTGGAACCAGGTGTCTGACCTAAGCCTGCCGGATTGCGCTCCGCAGCCAAGCATCAACCCACGTTTCACGTGAAACCCACCGCTTCGGGCTTGAAGGCCCGCCGAGAGGGATGCCGGATTCGGTGTTGTTTCACGTGGAACACGGCCCAAATACACCGGTGCTCCTGCCGTATCGGACAGGAGCACCGGATCAAGATATTCAGTTCAATCGACCGCAACTGCGAAGCTCACCGCCGCCACGCAGAGCGAGCCGTCCATTCACCTAGCTCTTGAAGACGACGACCTTGCGGTTGGGCTCTTCGCCTTCGCTCTCGCTGTGGACACCATCGACGGCCGCGACCGCGTCGTGGATGATCTTCCGCTCGAACGGGGTCATCGGGCGCAGTCGCGCCTCCTTGCCGCTCTCCAGCACGCCCTCGGCGGTCGACCGCCCGAGCTCCGTCAGCTCCTGCCGACGGCCGGCCCGCCAGCCGGCGACGTCCAGCATCAGCCGGCTGCGGACACCGGTCTCCTGCTGCACCGCGAGCCGAGTCAGCTCCTGCAGCGACTCCAGCACCTGACCGCGGGTGCCGACCAGCTTCTCCAGGTCTTCGCCGCCGTCGATGCTCACCACCGCACGGCCGGCCTCCACGTCGAGGTCGATGTCCCCGTCGTAGTCCAGCAGGTCGAGCAGCCGCTCGAGGTAGTCACCCGCGATGTCGCCCTCCTGCACTAGGAGCGCCTCGGTGTTCGACACCTCGGACTTCTCGGCGGTCTCTTCGTTCTGGGGCTCGGCCGCGGACGGGCTCGACTCCTGCACGGTTTCGGACACTGGGTGTCTCCTCTCCAGGGTTCGCGACGAATTCAGCGGGACTCGCCCGGCTTGTCCGCGTCGCGAGAACGGTCTTCGATCACCCCGGGGATCTCACCGGGTTCGTCCTTGGCCACCGGGTCCGCGCTGCGCGTGGTGTCGGTCTCCACCGCGGTGGATTCGACGACCGCGGGCGCGCCGGCCAGCGCAGCCTCCTCGCGGTCGATCCGGCTGTACACCACCCGCTGCTGACCCAGCGTCCAGAAGTTGTTGGCCAGCCAGTAGATCAGAATGGCCAGCGGCAGGAACGGACCACCGATGATCGCGAACATCGGGAAGATCCACAACGTCATCCGGTTCATGATCGCCGTCTGCGGGTTGGCCGCGGCGTCCGCGGTCTGCCGCTGCACGGAGTGGCGCGCGGTGAAGTGCGTGGCGATCGCGGCGGCGATCATCAGCGGCACGCCGACCAGCATCATGTCCCAGCGGTCGGTGCCGAACGTCGCGAGCACCTCGGGGGCCTGGCTGATGGTGTTCGACAGCTTGGCGCCGAACAGGTCGGCCGCCACGAACGAGGCGACGTCGTCGGCGTTGAAGATGAAGTTCGAGGGCGCGCCCGGCTTGAACCCGCTGAGCACGTGGAAGAGCCCGATGAACACCGGGACCTGGACCAGGACCGGCAGGCAACCGCTGATCGGGTTGAAGCCCTGCTCGGCCTGCAGCTTCTGCATCTCGGCGGCCAGCTTCTGCCGGTCGTCGCCGTACTTGGCCTGCAGCTCGCGGATCTGCGGCGCGAACTCCTGCATCTTCTTCATCGACCGCACCTGGTGCACGAACGGCTTGAACAGCAGTGCGCGCAGCGTGAAGACCAAGAAGATGACCGCCAGTGCCCAGGCGTAGCCGCTGGCCGGATCCAGCACGAAGCCGAACACCTTGTGCCAGAACCACAGGATGGCCGACACCGGGTAGTAGATGAAGTCCAGCACGCGGGCTACTCCTCGGCAGGTTTCTCGGGTACGCGGCCACCCGCCGCGGACCGCTCACGGGGCGGTGGGACCGGGTCCAGGCCTCCAGGGTGCCAGGGGCCGCAGCGCAGCAACCTGCGCAACGTCAACCAGCCGCCGCGGAACAGGCCGTGCACGGTGAGCGCCTCGACCGCGTAGGTGCTGCAGCTCGGGTAGAACCGGCACGAAGGCGGCAGCAGTGGCGAGATCACCTTGCGGTAGACGTGCACCGGACCGAGCAGCACCCAGGCGAGCGGGCTCGGGCGCCGAGCGGGGGCGCGGAGCCTGTCGTCCTGCTGCTCGTCCGGAGCCATCACCTGGAACCTGTCGCCGGAACATCGGGGGCGATGACGCGGAGCTTGCGCAGTGCCGCGTCGAGGTCCGCACCGAGTTCACGGCTGGACGCACCTGCTGCCGGTGGCAGGGCGCGGACCACCACCAGTGTGCCAGCGGGAAACGCGGGCAGGAGGTCGCGCATCAGGTGCCGGAGGCGGCGGGTGACCCGATGCCGGACCACCGCCGTGCCCACGGCCTTGCTCACGACAAAACCCACCCGGGTCGCGATATCCGATTTCCGGGTGGGTGCCGTATTCGCCTCGGCTTCCGGTAAGGCCTCGCCGGTGCGATGCGGGCCGAGGTCCCGTGCCTGGTCCGCGCGCAGAACGTGGACCACCAAGCGGGACCGACCGGCCCGACGACCACGACGGACCACCAGGCGGAACTCCTGGTTCTTGGTCAGCCGGGCTGCCGCGGGAAGCACGGCCGGACGCGATCAGGCAGTCAGCTGCGCGCGACCCCGGCGACGGCGCGAGGCCACGATGGCCCGGCCGGCCCGAGTGCGCATGCGCAGCCGGAACCCGTGCTTCCTGGCACGGCGGCGGTTGTTCGGCTGGAAAGTGCGCTTGCCCTTGCTCACGGTCGGATCTCCCGGTTACTACAGGCACCGATGGCCACGGTGAACCACGGTTCGGTCAAGGTGTCCCTGCCTCGCGAGCCGCAGTCGCCGGACGTGCGGCGATCGGCAACACCGAGCGGTGCACGGCGCCAGAATCTCGGCGCAGCGACATGCCCGCTCAGGAAGCGGGGGACTGTACGAGGGTACGCACTGGCGGCGAGGGGCGCTTAACCGGGGTCATGATGTGGAAGCGACAGCCCGCGCGCCGACGGTCCACAGGCTGCCACATCGCGATCTTCCTGGCATCTCCGGGACTCGCTTGTAAGCGTGGCGTGACCTTGTTAGCGTGCCCCCCTGCGATTCGCGGACCGGTGGGTGGGAGCACCGGACTCTGTGGGGATGCCCTGACCTGGATCGCAGCGGTACGACGGCCCCAGGGGGGATCACCGGACCGGCCTGCCGTACCTTCATACACAAGTTGTGGACAACTCTGTGGACACCTGCTCGAACAGGTGTCCACAGGAGTCTGGCCCCATCGTCCCGTGACACCGAACGCGCCCGAGCATCGTGGGGGCCAGGCCCCGGGACCGCACCGGGGGCTGCGCGAGCGAGGGGAGGGGAGCAAGGCGGTGTCCGACCACCAATCCGATCTCGGTCGAGTTTGGGAAGAGGTGGTGCAGGAGCTGTCCTCCGGCACCCTCTCACCACAGCAGCGCGCCTGGATGCGGGTGACCCGGCCGATCGGGCTGCTGGACGGTACGGCGTTGCTCGCCGCGCCCAGTGATTTCGCCAAGGAAGCCATCGAGCGCGCGCTGCGCGATCCGATCACCGACGCGCTGTCGCGCCGCCTCGGCCGCGCCGTGTCGCTCGCGGTGAAGGTGGACACCGCGGTTCCCGCACCCACCCGCCCGGTCGCGGCGCCCGCGCCGGCCGACTCCTGGTCCGGCCGCGCCACACCGCCCGGCGCCGATCAGCCCACGCCCGGTTACGTCCCCGCGACGGGCTTCGGCCGGGGCACCGACACGTTCGGCCACACCGCGCACACCGGCTCGATCCCGGCCGTCGTCGAAGGGCGGCACGCCGCGCCGGACCCGAAACCCGAGATCGACTTCCCGACCGCCGAGTTCAAGTGGCCGGGCGGCGACGTCCCGCAGCCGCTGGAGGCCGACGAGGCGGATGCCGAGCCGGAGAGCGCGCCCGAGCCGGAAGCCGAGGAGAACGGCAACGAGATCTGGCCGACCTTCGGCCGGGGCGAGCCGCCGCAGGGCCAGCCGTTCACCGCGCCGAAGCACGCGCCGCCGACCTCGCAGACCAGGCTGAACGCGAAGTACACCTTCGACACGTTCGTCATCGGGTCCTCGAACCGGTTCGCGCACGCCGCCGCCGTCGCCGCGGCGGAAGCGCCGGCCCGCGCGTACAACCCGCTGTTCATCTGGGGCGAGTCCGGGCTCGGCAAGACGCACCTGCTGCACGCGGTCGGGCACTACACCCAGCGGTTGTTCCCCGGGATGCGCGTCCGCTACGTGTCCACCGAGGAATTCACCAACGACTTCATCAACTCGCTGCGCGACGACCGGCAGGTGGCGTTCCAGCGCCGGTACCGCGACGTCGACGTGCTGCTGGTGGACGACATCCAGTTCCTGGAGGGCAAGGAAGGCACCCAGGAGGAGTTCTTCCACACCTTCAACACCCTGCACAACTCGAACAAGCAGATCGTGGTGTCCTCGGACCGGCCGCCGAAGGGGCTGCGGACCCTGGAGGACCGCCTGCGCACCCGGTTCGAGTGGGGCCTGATCACCGACATCCAGCCGCCCGAGCTGGAGACGCGGATCGCGATCCTGCGCAAGAAGGCCGCCCAGGACCGGATGAACGCGCCGGCCGACGTGCTGGAGTTCATCGCGTCCCGGATCGAGCGCAACATCCGCGAGCTGGAGGGCGCGCTGATCCGGGTCACGGCGTTCGCGTCGCTGAACCGGCAGCCGGTCGACCTGCAGCTGGCCGAGATCGTGCTGCGCGACCTGATCCCGGACTCGCAGACCCCGGAGATCACGGCGCCGACGATCATGGCCGTGACCGCGGACTACTTCAGCGTGACCATCGACGACCTGTGCGGCCCGGGCAAGACCAAGGCGCTGGCGCAGGCCAGGCAGATCGCGATGTACCTGTGCCGGGAGCTGACCGACTCGTCGCTGCCGAAGATCGGCCAGTACTTCGGCGGCCGCGACCACACCACGGTGATGTACGCGGACAAGAAGATCCGCAAGGAGATGGCGGAGCGGCGCCGCGTGTACGAGCACGTCCAGGAGCTCACCGCCCGCATCAAGCAGCAGTCCCGCTGATTCTTGGGAATCTGGGGTTTTTCTGCGTAGCGGTGCGGGTAGCGGCCCCCCTGCGGGAATCACGGCAGCCTTCTCGACTCCGGGATCCCCGACTTGAGTATGTCCAATAGGAGGCGTCAGGGCTGTCCTCACGAGAAGACTCCTGAGAACCCGCGGCGGTGCGAGTTGCGAGGGTGGGCTAAGCGCCTCCGGCGCTTGCGGCAGCTCAGGTTCGTGTCGAGTTGAGTTTCGCGGCGGCGGTTGCGCTTGCGGAATGGGTAACGGGCCATCTTGGCCTGACGTCTCGGCTTCTGCCCAGGTCAGAGGGGTCGACCCGCTCAGATGGCCTGTGCCGGGCTATCGCGCTGTCCCCGGTGTGATTCCCTTCGGCTCGCGCGGCGAATCTTTCTGCCGACCCACCCTGCCGCGAGCCGCCCCCGTCAACAGAAAGCTCTCCGGCCGAGCGCCGTAGGTCATCGGTCCGGCGAGTCGCCGCCGAGCCCGCAGCGGGGAGACGTCCGGGCGCGGATGGCAGCGCGCCCCTCGGGCCCCTTCGGAACTCGGGGCATCTCAGGAGTCCGCCGGGCGCGGCGAGATGTTTCTGTTGGGCCGCCCGGCCCGGATCAGACCGCTCTGACAGAAAACTTCGGGTTCCTCGCCGGGCTCCGGAGGCCGCGAAGCGCACGCGTCGAGCCGTCGCCGGCCGCGCCGGGACAGCAAATCACCACGTTCCGAGGTCGATCAAGCGCGCTCCGCAGTTGTGGAGGGAGTTGGCGCGCCGAACTTTTCTGGGGACCAGGGTGGTCTTCGCCTCACCCCTCCGGCAAAAAAGTCCACCGGAGCGCTGGCTGTCCACAGATTTTCCATCCCCAGGCCTGACCTGGAGTTTTCCCCAATCCATCCACAAGCTGTGCACAAGTTGAAGCGGTCTGCCCACAGAGCGGAGCCGGGTTGACCACAACGCTCTCACAGCTTTGCCCACAGCCCGATCGGTGGAGGGGCCCAAAACCGGCAGGGGATGGGTACAACTGGGTCGACAACTGTGGATGGAACTGTGGACAACTGGGGATGGTTGTGGACTGACCGAGATGGGGCAGAAGTTGTCCACCACCCGGTTGCCGTAGTCCCCGGTTACATCCCGTGCTCATCCACACCCGACCACGCCACCCGACCAGCCCAAACGCCACTTGTCCCCACAACTCACAGCCCTTACTACTACTGCTCTCATTTCTTCTCTTTGAAGAAAAAAGAAAAAGAGAAGAAGGCTCGGTGGATAAGTGGACAACTCGGCCCGGACCGCCAGGACGGCCTGACGAACTGCTCGGACCCGGATGCGGAGATCGCGTCGCACGCTCTACGGTGGAACTCCCGCGGAGACCGCCGGCGTGAACTCCGGATCGAGCTCGGGCCGAACTTCGCGTGCACGGCGCTCGTGGGGGATCGCTTCGCCCTCATTGCGGGGACACGAGGCACAACGACCCGATGAGCTGCTTCGCTCCAGCTCGACACACAGTTCTCGGCAGCCGAGCCACGGCTGGAACCGAAAGGACACCCATGAAGATCCGCGTGGAACGTGACGGTCTCGCCGACGCCGTCGCCTGGGTCGCGCGCAGCCTGCCGTCGCGGCCACCGGTTCCGGTGCTGGGCGGAGTGCTGCTCGACGCGAGTTCCGGAGAGGCGCTGACCATCTCCGGGTTCGACTACGAGGTCTCGGCCCAGGTCACCATCGACGCCGCGATCGACAACAGCGGGCGGACCCTCGTTTCCGGGCGGCTGCTGGCGGACATCACCAAGGCGCTCCCGGCCCGCCCGGTGGAGCTCACCGTCGACGGCTCCCGCGTCACCATCACCTGCGGCAGCTCCCGGTTCAGCCTGCCGACCATGCCGGTCGAGGACTACCCGGAACTGCCCGCGATGCCCGAGCACGCCGGTTCCGTCCCGGGCGATCTGTTCAGCGAGGCCGTCGGCCAGGTCGCGGTGGCGGCCGGCAAGGACGACACGCTGCCGATGCTCACCGGCATCCGGATGGAGATCAACAACGACAAGCTGACCATGGTCGCCACCGACCGGTTCCGCTTGGCGATGCGCGAGATCACCTGGGAGCCGGGCACTTCGATGGACGACACCGCGGTGCTCGTCCCGGCCAAGACGCTCGCCGACTCCGCGAAGACGCTGGGCGCCGGCGGCAGCAAGGTGGAGATCTCGCTGGCTTCCGGCGACGGCCTGCTCGGGCTGTCCGGGACCGCGCGCCGCAACACCACCCGGCTGCTCGACGCCGAGTTCCCGAAGTACCGCCAGCTGCTGCCCGCCGAGAGCGCGGTGACCGCCAACGTCGACGTCGCCCCGCTGGTCGAGGCGATCAAGCGCGTGTCGCTGGTCGCCGAGCGCGGCACCCAGGTGCGCCTGGAGTTCTCCGACCGGGTGCTGCGGCTGACCGCCGGCGGCGACGACGAGGGCAGCGCCGAGGAAGAGCTCGCGATCGAGCTCTCCGGTGAGCCGCTGACCATCGCGTTCAACCCGGCCTACCTGCTCGACGGCCTGGGCGCGATGAAGACCGAACGCGCCCAGCTGCAGTTCACCACCGCCAACCGCCCCGCGCTGGTCAAGCCGGTCGGCGAGGATGGCGAAGTGGCGGAGGGCTACCTCTACCTCCTGATGCCGGTCCGCCTCCCGGGCTGATCTGGGTCACATCCGGCGCACTGCCCGGCCGGAGCCGCGGCCGTCGATGGCTAGGCTCCGGTCGGATCGATTCAGCTGGTGAAGGTCCTCACCCCGCGGCCGGCCATCCGCGCCGACCAACCAGTCGATACACAGCTCGCAGAGGGAGATCCGGTGCAACTCGGACTTGTCGGTCTCGGCCGAATGGGTTTCAACATGCGTGAGCGGCTGCGCGCCGCCGGTCACGACGTCGTCGGTTACGACCGCAACCCGGACGTCAGCGATGTCGCGTCGATCGCGGAGCTGGTGCAGAAGCTGGCCGGCCCGCGGATCGTCTGGATCATGGTGCCGCACGGCGACCCGACCCGTCAGACGGTCGAGGAGCTGGCCGGGCTGCTGTCCGCCGGTGACCTGGTGATCGAGGGCGGCAACTCGAAGTTCACCGACGACCAGGCCAACGCGGCGCTGCTCGCCGAGCACGGCATCAAGTACCTCGACGTCGGGGTTTCCGGTGGGGTGTGGGGCGCCAAGAACGGCTACGGCCTGATGGCCGGTGGCGACGCCGAGGACGTCGAGCGCGCCATGCCGATCTTCGACGCGCTGCGCCCGGAGGGGCCGCGCGAGGAGGGCTTCGCGCACGCCGGCCCGGTGGGTGCCGGGCACTACGCGAAGATGGTGCACAACGGCATCGAGTACGGCCTGATGCAGGCCTACGCCGAGGGCTTCGAGCTGCTGTCCGCCTCGGGCGTGGTCACCAACGTGCCGGAGACGATCAAGGCGTGGAGCCGCGGCACCGTGGTCCGCTCCTGGCTGCTGGACCTGCTGGTCCGGGCGCTGGAGGAGGACCCGGAGCTGGCCGAGCTGCGCGGCTACGTCAGCGACTCCGGCGAGGGCCGGTGGACGGTCGAGGAGTCGATCAACAACGCGGTGCCCACCCCGGTGATCACCGCCTCGCTGTTCGCGCGGTTCGCCTCGCGGCAGGAGGACTCGCCGGCGATGAAGGCGGTCGCGGCGCTGCGCAACCAGTTCGGCGGCCACGCCGTGCAGAAGACCGAGGACTGATCGCGGCCTTCGCGGGCCGGGTCGATTTGTCGACAAATCACCCCGGCCCGCGAAGGGGTGCACGTCGTCAGATCGCCTTGTCGACAAATCGCCAGATGCAGGTCGACGGCCGCTCGGCGCCGCTATTCCGGTGCGAACGTCCCGTTCGCCCGCGCCGGACCACCTGCCGGCTCGGTGTGAACGGACCGTTGACCTCGTAGAACGTGGCGAACAGGCCGTTCGCTCCACCTCACCGACCGACCGGGGCAGCAGGGCTCCGGCCGGCGCGGGCCGACCTCTAAGTTGGATCGTCGTGTACGTCCGTCATCTGCAAGTGACCGACTTCCGGTCCTGGCCGCACGCCGACCTGGCCCTGGAGCCGGGCATCACCGTGCTGGTCGGGTCCAACGGACAGGGCAAGACGAACCTGGTCGAGGCGATCGGGTACGTCGCGACCCTCGGCTCGCACCGCGTCGCCACCGATGCGCCGCTGGTCCGCGACGGCGCGGCCCGCGCGGTGGTGCGGGCCGCCGTGGTCAACAGCGGGCGTGAGCTGCTGGTCGAGCTGGAGATCACGCCGGGCAAGGCCAACCGCGCGCGGATCAACCGCGGCGCCGTCGCGAAGCCGCGCGACGTGCTCGGCATCCTGCGCACCGTGCTGTTCGCGCCGGAGGACCTCTCGATCGTCCGCGGCGACCCGGGCGAGCGCCGCCGGTTCATGGACGACCTGCTGGTCTCGCGGTCGCCCCGGTACGCGGGCGTTCGCGCCGACTACGACCGGGTGCTCAAGCAGCGCAGCGCCCTGCTGAAGTCCGCAGGAGCGGCGCGGCGGGGCGGCGGTTCGGCGGACGTGCGGACGCTGGAGGTCTGGGACGGTCACCTGGCCCGCTGCGGCGCCGAGCTGCTGGCCGGCCGGCTCGACCTGGTCGCCGCCATCGCACCGCACGTGACCAGCGCATACGCCAACGTCGCCGCCACCGACGAGGCCACCTTGCCGTCCGGCCGGGTGGCCGACGTCCGCTACCGCAGCAGCCTCGGCGAGTCGCTTCCCACCGGGTACGGCGTACCGCTGGGCAAGGCCGCCGACCCGGCCGAACTGGAATCGGCCCTGCTCGCCGAGCTGGAGCGGGTCCGGCCGCAGGAGATCGAGCGCGGCGTGTCGTTGGTCGGGCCGCACCGCGACGACCTGGAACTGCTGCTCGGCGACCTGCCCGCGAAGGGATACGCCAGCCATGGAGAATCTTGGTCCTTCGTACTGGCGTTGCGGCTGGCTTCCTACCACCTGCTCACCGAAGATGGCGCGGAGCCGGTGTTGATCCTGGACGACGTCTTCGCCGAGCTCGACCGCCGCCGCCGGGCCCGGCTGGCCGACCTGGTCGCCGGCGCCGAGCAGGTGCTGGTGACCGCGGCGGTGGCGGAGGACGTGCCGTCGGAGCTCATCGGCGCCCGATTCGACGTCCGCGAAGGCGAGGTGCGACGTGTCGAGTAACCGTTCGCGGTCGTCAATTACACGCAGAGTGACCGAAGAGGCGGGAAAAGTCGTCGATCTACCCACATCTGGGGATAACTCTGTGGATGGTGTGGATAACTCGGCGGCGTCAACACAGGTCCCGGTCGGGTCCGATGGCGCCGCGCTGTCCGGGCCGGATCTCGCCCGGGCCGCCCTGCAGGCCGCCCGCGAGCAGTCCGCCGCCCGCCGCCGCGACGCCAAGAAGAAGGGTGGTGGCGTCCGGACGCGCCGCCGTCGTGGCTGGTCGGGGCCTCGCCCGGACGACCGCGACCCGCAGCCGCTGGGGCGGCTGGCCGCGCGGATCGCCAGCGAGCGCGGCTGGACCGAGCACCTCTCCGGCGGCCAGGTCTTCGCCCAGTGGGCCACCCTGGTCGGCGGCGACGTCGCCGAGCACACCAAGCCGGTGGCGCTGAAGGACGGCGAGCTCACCGTCCAGGCCCAGTCCACCGCGTGGGCCACCCAGCTGCGACTGCTCCAGCGCCAGATCCTGAAGCGGATCAGCGACGGCGTCGGCCGCGACGTGGTGCGCCGGATCAAGGTGCAGGGCCCGGCCGCCCCCAGCTGGCGACACGGCCCCCGGCACGTTCCCGGGCGGGGCCCGCGGGACACCTACGGCTAGTAGCCTCGCGGTGCGCGCCGTCCTCCGGACGCGCGGGCGACCGGCCGATCGCGGCAGAGATCCCCCGGCGATCGCTCGCGGCTCTCGGATGGTGGATTGATTCGAGTTCTCCGCTCTGTGAGGAAGTCAGGGGTGTCCTTGCCCTACTTCTGTCACGGGGGACCAGTAGAATCAGAAGAGGGTGTGGCCGACGCCTTCGACCGCGGTGAGCTTCGAGGCGCGGGGCGACGGCGCGCATCAGGGTGCGGCCCCGGCAGACGAGTCGCCCCGAAGTGGTCTGCGGTGCGGGACGGGGCGCGTTTTCGAACCGGCACCGGCCAACCTGACAGCACAGTCGGCTCAAGGAGAAATCGAGGCCCGTGGCACCGAAGAAGAGCGATTACAACGCGTCATCCATCACCGTTCTCGAGGGCCTTGAGGCCGTTCGCAAGCGTCCCGGCATGTACATCGGTTCGACCGGTGAACGCGGTCTGCACCACCTGGTGTGGGAGGTCGTGGACAACTCCGTCGACGAGGCGATGGCCGGCTACGCGTCCAAGGTCGAGGTCACCCTCCTCGCCGACGGCGGCGTCCGCGTCGTCGACGACGGTCGCGGCATCCCGGTGGACATGCACCCCGTGGAGAAGAAGCCGACCCTGGAGGTCGTGCTGACCGTGCTGCACGCGGGCGGCAAGTTCGGCGGCGACGCCTACGCCGTCTCCGGTGGTCTGCACGGCGTCGGCGTCTCGGTGGTCAACGCGCTGTCGATGTCGCTGGAAGCCGAGATCTGCATCAACGGTTATGTGTGGCGGCAGCGCTACGAGGACTCCAAGCCCGTCTCCGACGTCGAGCGCGGCGAGGCCACCGACCGGACGGGCACGAGCATCACGTTCTGGGCCGACCCGAAGGTGTTCGAGACGACCCGGTACAACGCCGAGACGGTCTCCCGCCGACTGCAGGAGATGGCGTTCCTGAACAAGGGCCTGACGATCGTGCTCCGCGACGAGCGAGCGGCCGAGGAAGACGAGTCCGGTGAGGACGCGTCCGGCGCTGCCGCGCGAGCCACCGAGCGCACCTTCCACTACCCGGGCGGCCTGGAGGACTTCGTCCGGCACATCAACGCCACCAAGGAGCCGATCCACAAGAAGGTGGTGTCCTTCAGCGCGTCCGGCAACGGCTCCGAGCTGGAGATCGCGATGCAGTGGAACTCCGGCTACAACCAGTCGGTCTACACCTTCGCGAACACCATCAACACCCACGAGGGCGGCACCCACGAGGAGGGCTTCCGGTCGGCGCTGACCCGCGTGGTCAACAGCTACGCCAAGGAGAAGAAGCTCCTCAAGGAGAAGGACGGCAGCCTCACCGGCGACGACGTCCGCGAGGGTCTCGCCGCGATCGTCTCGGTGAAGGTCCGCGAGCCGCAGTTCGAGGGCCAGACCAAGACCAAGCTGGGCAACACCGAGGTCAAGTCGTTCGTGCAGACCACCGCCTTCGAGTGGCTCACCGACTGGTTCGAGCGCAACCCCGCCGAGGCCAAGGTGATCGTCAACAAGGCGGTGTCCTCGGCGCAGGCGCGGATGGCCGCGCGCAAGGCCAAGGAGCTGGTGCGCCGCAAGAGCGCGATGGACATCGGCGGCCTGCCGGGCAAGCTGAAGGACTGCCAGTCCAACAACCCGGAGGAGTGCGAGCTCTACATCGTGGAGGGCGACTCCGCGGGCGGCTCCGCGAAGGAGGGCCGCGAGTCGCGGTTCCAGGCGATCCTGCCGCTGCGCGGCAAGATCATCAACGTGGAGAAGTCGCGGATCGACAAGGTCCTCAAGAACAACGAGGTCCAGGCGATCATCACCGCGCTGGGCACCGGCATCCACGACGAGTTCGACCTGTCCAAGCTGCGGTACCACAAGATCGTGCTGATGGCCGACGCCGACGTCGACGGCCAGCACATCCGCACCCTGCTGCTGACGCTGCTGTTCCGCTTCATGCGCCCGCTGATCGAGAACGGCCACGTGTTCCTCGCGCAGCCGCCGCTGTACAAGATCAAGTGGCCGCGCTCGGAGCCGGAGTACGCCTACAGCGACAAGGAGCGCAACGCGCTGCTGGAGCAGGGCGCCGCCGCGGGCCGCAAGCTGCCCAAGGACGACGGCATCCAGCGCTACAAGGGTCTCGGCGAGATGAACGCCGACGAGCTGTGGGAAACCACCATGAACCCGGAGACCCGGCTGCTGCTGCAGGTCTCGCTGGACGACGCGGCGACCGCGGACGAGCTGTTCAGCGTGCTGATGGGTGAGGACGTCGAGGCCCGGCGCTCGTTCATCACCCGCAACGCCAAGGACGTCCGCTTCCTCGACGTGTGACGCCACGCGCCGCTAAGCCCCCGAACTTCCCGGAAAGCGAAGGACGAGCATGACGGAAATCCTGCCGCCGGAACACGGCCGGATCGAGCCGGTCGACATCCAGCAGGAGATGCAGCGCTCCTACATCGACTACGCGATGAGCGTGATCGTGGCCCGCGCGCTGCCAGACGTGCGCGACGGCCTCAAGCCGGTGCACCGGCGCGTGCTGTACGCGATGTACGACTCGGGCTTCCGCCCGGACCGCGGTTACGTGAAGTGCTCCCGCGTCGTCGGCGACGTGATGGGCAACTACCACCCGCACGGCGACTCGGCGATCTACGACACCCTGGTCCGCCTGGCCCAGCCGTGGTCGATGCGCCACCCCCTGATCGACGGCCAGGGCAACTTCGGTTCGCCCGGCAACGACCCGGCCGCGGCGATGCGGTACACCGAGTCGCGGCTGGCCCCGTTGGCGATGCACATGCTCGCCGACATCGAAGAGGACACCGTCGACTTCGCCGACAACTACGACGGCCGCACCCAAGAGCCCACCGTGCTGCCGTCGCGATTCCCGAACCTCCTGGTCAACGGCGGTGGCGGGATCGCGGTCGGCATGGCCACCAACATCCCGCCGCACAACCTGCGCGAGGTCGCCGACGGCGTCGTCTGGGCGCTGGAGAACCCGGAAGCCGATGACGAGCAGCTGCTCGAAGCGCTGATCGAGCGGATCAAGGGTCCGGACTTCCCGACCCGCGCGCTCATCCTCGGCACCACCGCGATCGCCGACGCGTACCGCACCGGTCGCGGCTCCATCAAGATGCGGGCCGTCGTCGACGTCGAAGAGGACAACAAGGGGCGCACCACGCTGGTCGTCACCGAGCTGCCCTACCAGGTCAACCCGGACAACCTCATCGAGAACATCGCCTCGATGCACCGGGAGGGCAAGCTCACCGGCATCTCCGACATCGCCGACGAGTCCAACAGTCGGCGCGGCATGCGGATCGTGGTCACGCTCAAGCGCGACGCGATCCCGAAGGTCGTGCTGAACAACCTCTTCAAGCACACCCAGCTGCAGACCACCTTCGGCGCCAACATGCTGTCCCTGGTCGACGGCGTGCCGCGCACCCTGCGGCTGGACCAGATCATCCGGTACTACGTCAAGCACCAGGTCGAGGTCATCGTCCGGCGCACCAAGTTCCGGCTGAAGAAGGCCGAGGAACGCGCCCACATCCTGCGCGGTCTGGTCAAGGCGCTGGACATGCTGGACGAGGTCATCGCCCTGATCCGCCGGTCGCCCACGGTGGACGACGCGCGCACCGGGCTGATCGAGCTGCTCGACGTCGACGAGATCCAGGCCAACGCGATCCTGGAGATGCAGCTGCGCCGCCTGGCCGCCCTGGAGCGGCAGAAGATCGTCGACCAGTTGGCCGAGATCGAGCGGGAGATCGAGGACCTCAAGGACATCCTCGCCAAGCCGGAGCGGCAGCGGCAGATCATCCGCGACGAGCTCATGGAGATCGTCGACAAGTACGGCGAGGACCGCCGCACGAAGATCGTCCCGTTCGAGGGCGAGGTCTCCATGGAGGACCTCATCGCCGACGAGGACGTGGTCGTCACGATCACCCGCACCGGCTACGCCAAGCGGACCCGCACCGACCTGTACCGGGCGCAGAAGCGCGGCGGCAAGGGCGTGCAGGGCGCGCAGCTGAAGCAGGACGACATCGTGTCGCACTTCTTCGTGTGCTCCACGCACGACTGGATCCTGTTCTTCACCAACAAGGGCCGGGTCTACCGGGCGAAGGCCTACGAGCTGCCGGAGGCCAACCGCACCGCTCGCGGCCAGCACGTGGCGAACCTGCTGGCGTTCCAGCCGGACGAGCAGATCGCCCAGGTCATGCAGATCAAGGACTACACCGCGGCGCCGTACCTGGTGCTGGCCACCCGGAACGGGCTGGTGAAGAAGTCCCGCCTGACCGACTTCGACTCCAACCGATCGGGTGGTCTGATCGGCGTCAACCTCAAGGACGACGACGAGCTGGTCGGCGCGGTGCTGTGCTCCGCCGATGACGACCTGCTGCTGGTGTCCGCCGAGGGCCAGTCGATCCGGTTCCACGCCACCGACGAGGCGCTGCGGCCGATGGGCCGGGCCACCTCGGGCGTGCTGGGCATGCGGTTCAACGACGGCGACGAGCTGCTGGCGATGGGCGTGGTCCGGGAGGACCGGTACGTGCTGGTGGCGACCGACGGCGGCTACGCGAAGCGCACCCCGATCGATGACTACCCCGTGCAGGGCCGCGGCGGAAAGGGAGTGCTGACTCTCCAGTACGACAACAAGCGTGGCAGGCTGGTGGGGGCTCTCATCGTCGAGATCGACGACGAGCTCTATGCGATCACCTCGACCGGTGGGGTCATCCGGACCACCGCCAAGGAGGTGCGCAAGGCCGGCAGGCAGACGAAGGGGGTTCGTCTGATGAACCTGGACGAGGGGTCCGCGCTGGTGGCGATCGCGCGCAACGCCGACGAGGCCGCCGACCCGGACGCTGCGGGGCCGGAGCAGCAGCAGTAAAACCGTGGGAGACCACGTCGCACACCGCCGCCGACGATCATCGAAGGATCGCTCGTGACACCTTCCGAGAAGCCGGAGCAGGCTGATCCGCAGCAGGATGCGGACGGGGCTTCGGTCAGCACCCAGACAGCCGACGACAGCACCGGGGGCGAGGGCACCGAGTCCGGCTCGGCCGCCAAACCGGACGCCGAAGGCAACGGGGAGGCCCTGCACGGCACCGAGGCACCGCCACCGTGGCAACGCGCCTCGGCGACCGCGCCGGGCGAGGCCGGTACCCCGATGGCGACCACCGCCTCGGGGCCGGACGTCGCCGACACGCAGAACATCCCGAAGCAGGTGCAGGACCAGGAAACGGTGCGCACCAAGGTGCCGCAGGCCGCGCGGACGACCGTGTCGTTCACCGGCGGCGCCACCGGTGCCGCCGGGGCCGCCCGCACCTCGCCGACGGCCTCCGCGCGGCGGCCGAGCAGAGGCCCGCGGCGGGCCAGCCTGCAGGTGAAGCGGTTGGACCCGTGGTCGGTGCTGAAGCTCGCCCTGGTGCTCAGCGTCGCGCTGTTCTTCGTGTGGATGATCGCGGTCGCGGTGCTGTACGGCGTGCTCGACGGCATGGGCGTGTGGGACCAGCTCAACGGCACGTTCACCGAGCTGACCCAGCCCGACGACGCGGCCAGCGAGCCGCTGATCAGCGCCGGCCGGGTGTTCGGCGTCGCGTCCATCATCGGCGCGATCAACATCGTGCTGGTGACCGCGCTGGCGACGGTGGCCGCGTTCATCTACAACGTGGCGGCCGACTTCGCCGGCGGCGTCGAGGTCACCCTCTCCGAGCGGGAATGAGCCGCTGACGTGGCGATTCCGGTCCCTGACCGGGATCGCCACGTCCGGGGAGATCCCAACGGGGACCCCCGTTTCGGGTGCCGGAAGGCGTCCTGTAGTGTTTGAAGCACACCAAGGGCCTATAGCTCAGGCGGTTAGAGCGCTTCGCTGATAACGAAGAGGTCGAAGGTTCAAGTCCTTCTAGGCCCACTGGAATTTTTCCCAGCTCCGAGAACTGCTCGGGCTGACGCCGTGCTAGGAGGCGACCGGAAGTGAAGAAGCTGCTCGCACTCGCCGCAGTTGCTGGAGTCGTGCTGTTCGTCATCCGGCGCAACCGGGCCGCCAAGGCCGAGGCCGACCTGTGGCGCGAAGCCACCGCCGAGGCCTGATCGTTTCTCCGGGCGCTTGAGTCGGCCGTCGAGTCGGCAGCCATCGCGCGTCACCGGTCAGCAGACCTGAGTGGGGCTGCGATAGCCGGGGACGTAGCTCAATTGGCAGAGCACCGCCTTTGCAAGGCGGGGGTTAGGGGTTCGATTCCCCTCGTCTCCACGCGTTAGTTCGGTGGAGTGTGCCCACGGAAAGCGTGGGCCTTTACTACCGCGTCATTATTTTGCGGGGGCCGAGCCCCCGCAGACCCCCACGGTGTGGGGGTCTTTTTTTGTCTGCTCCTCACCCTGGGAGCGTTCCCGGCCTGCTCACGGACCAGCCTTTTGGTGGGTTTTCTCCAGCCTTCGGCTGTCGGAGTGCTGGGCGGCTTCCCGGTGTGCCGTTCGAGGTGTTCGGCCTTTTGTTCGGCCTCGGTTTGTGGGGTAGCGCCTGTTCGTCCTGTTGCGGGCTTTTCGTCAGCCTTCGGCTGTGTTTGGGTATTGGCAGCCTTCGGCTGTCCGTGCTTTTTCTGGTTGTTGGTCAGCCTTCGGCTGTGTTGTTCTTGTTGTCAGCCTTCGGCTGTGATGGCTTTTGCGGGCTTCGGCTGCGTGCTCGTGTTGGTCGGCTTGGCTCTGGTTCGGCTGCTGGTGTCTCGGACATTGGTGGCTTCGTCTTCTCTGGGGTTGCTCCCCGCCTCCGCCTCGGCGTCTGCCTTCGGCTCCTGCTTGTTCTTCCGCTTGGTTTGGTTGTCCTCTTTGGACATTTGGTTTCGTTGGTCTTGGTTTCGTTGCGGGTTTGGTCCTGGTTTCGTGGTGGTTTGGTTTTCGGGGTCGTTACCTGGGGATTCGTTGTCCTTCCTGGTTCGGGGGGCGGGTGACGGTTTTGCTTCGATTCCGTTCAGTGGAAGGTCTTGTGGTTGGTCGGGCCTCTGCGGCGGGGAGCATTCGCGCATTCCGGTTCTGCGACGGTGCAGTGGAGGTGGCATGTCGAGCCAGGTCGATGCCGGGCGGGCCCGTTGGGTTCTGCCCCTGTGCTGGACCGCCGTGTTGCTGGACGGGTTCGACCTGGTCGTGCTCGGCAGCGTGTTGCCCGTGCTGCTGGAGGCGAAGCAGTGGGGGCTCACCGCCGCGAGCGCTTCCGTCGTTTCCACCGTCGGCCTGGTGGGCATGACCATCGGCGCCCTGGCCATCGGCACCATCACCGACGTCGTCGGCCGGCGGAAGGCGCTGATCTTCTCCGTCGCCAGCTTCTCCGTGTTCACGGCGCTGTGCGCGCTCGCGCCTTCGGTCTTCGCCTTCGGGTTGCTGCGATTCCTCGCCGGGCTCGGGCTCGGCGGGTGCCTGCCGACCGCGATCGCGCTGGTCACCGAGTACGCCCGCGCGGGCAAGGGCGGCAGCGCTACCACCACGATCATGACCGGCTACCACGTCGGCGCCGTGCTCACAGCGCTGCTCGGTATCGCCGTGCTGCCGAGCCTCGGGTGGCGCGCGATGTTCGTGATCGGGGCCGCGCCCGCGCTCGTGCTCGTTCCCCTGATGCTGCGCTACCTGCCGGAATCGGCTTCCTTCCTGCGCGCCGCCGCTCCGGAGCGCAAGCTCAGCGGCGGCGCCAGCGCGGTGGCCTCGCTGTTCCGCGGCGGTTTCACCCGCGCCACGCTCGCGTTCTGGGTCACCTCGTTCATGGGGTTGCTGCTGGTCTACGGGCTCAACACCTGGTTGCCGCAGATCATGAAGTCCGCCGGGTATCCGCTGGGCGCCGCGCTGGGACTGCTGCTGACCCTGAACATCGGGGCCGTGATCGGGCTGGTCGTCGCCGGGGCGGTGGCCGACCGGGTGGGGCTGCGGCTTTCGACGATCGGCTGGTTCGCGGCCTCGGCCGTGTTCCTCGCCGCGCTGAGCGTCAAGCTGCCCGGCATCGGCGTGTACGTGGCGGTGCTCATCGCGGGCTGCTTCGTGTTCAGCTCGCAGGTGCTCGTCTACGCCTACATCGGGCGCGTGTACCCGGCGGAGAGCCGGGCGACCGGGCTCGGCTGGTCGGCGGGGATCGGGCGCATCGGGGCGATCTGCGGTCCGCTGCTCGGCGGCGCGATGCTCACCGCCGGCATCGCGTACCCGTGGGGCTTCTACGCATTCGCGGTGGTCGGCGTGCTGGGTGCGATCGGCGCTGTCGCGGTCGGCCGCCCCGCAACCGCGGAGGAGTTCGAGGCCGAGCCGACCCAGCAGGCGTCGTAGCGGTTTCCCGGTTCAGGCCGCGCTGCGCAGGGACGCGCGAACGCCTCGGTAGGTCATGCCGTGGCGTTCGAGCAGCTCTGCGGCGACTCCCTTGCCGAGCAGCAGCGCGAGCAAGAGGTGTTCGTCACCGATGCGGCGGTCGCCGAGCTCGATGGCCTCGCGCAGCGTGGCTTCGAGCAGGCGCTTGCCTGCGGTGCTGAACGGGATGTGCGACTTGAAGAAGCGCCGCCGTCGGCTGGGCCGGCGGGCGAGGGCGTCCGCGCCGAGGGAGCGCTCGATGCTGGCGACGACGTCGTGCACGTCGATGCCCAGTTCGCGGAGCGCTTCCGCATCGGACGTGCTCAGACCGCCGAGCCGGCGCGCCTGCTGGTAGGCCGTCGTGACGGCATCGCGCTGCACTTCGTGCGCGGCCAGCAGGCGCCCCGCCGCGGTGTTCGGGTCATCGACGAGTGCGAGTAGCAGGTGCTCGTCGGTGACTTCCGGGGCGCCGTGCTGCTCGGCCTCGTGCACCGCGCGGACCACCGCCTGCCGGGTGGTCGGGGCGAACTTCTCGAACATGATCAGGACCTCCCGTGTTTCTTGTGCACGGCTTGCCGGGAAACGCCGAGCTCCGCGGCGATCTCCTGCCACGACCAGCCCTGGTTGCGGGCGTTGCGGACCTGGACGGATTCCAGTTGTTCGAGCAGCTTCCGCAGCGCCGCAACGGCTCGCAGGCCGATCCGCGGATCGCGGCTGCTCGCCGCGGAGGCGAGTTCCGTCGCTTCTGCCATGCTGTCAACTTATGTTGACAATCGGGAGGTGTCAACCCTGGTTGACGTCAGCGCTGGACGGCGTCCCGGATCGCGTCGACGGTCTGCTGCATGGCCTGCTGCAGCCGCGATCGGCGGAACTCGTAGAAGGTGGCGGCCCGGTCGGCGGGCAGGCTCTCCTTGATCGACGCCAGCCGGCTGGGCGGCTGCTTCATCTGGAAGCGCTGGGTCAGGGTGCAGCCGTCGCCGTCGGGTTCGATCTCGAAGGACCACACCGAGTTGTCCGGCGTCGGCTGGTAGCTCCGCACCGCCCAGGCGAACCGGCGGCCGGGCTCGGCCGCGGTCACCTCGCACTCGGTCGTCCAGACGTCGTCGCGGTGCCGGTTGTGGCCCTTGAAGGTGGCGCCGGCGGTGCCCGGTTCGCCGGACGCCCACTCGCCGCCGGTGCACTCCGGGCTCCACTCGCCCATCCGCGTGATGTCGCTGGCGACTCGGTAGACCGCGTCCGGCGTGGCGGACACGTGCGTGGAGGCGTGCAGGTCGTAACTGGTCGGTTCGCTCATGTCAGCATCGTGACCACCGGACCAGCCGGTCGGAACGTGACATGCAACACGCCGAAAAGAGAGAGGCCGGGCCGAACCGGCCCGGCCTCCGCGCGTGCGAGGTCAGTGGGATCGTTCCGGTGCGATGTGCGACTGGCCGTCGGTCTGCGCGGGCACGTCGGGGCGCTCCGCGCGGTGGCGGGCCTGGGTGTCCCGCTTGGGGAAACCGTCGTTGGCCTCTGCGATCGGCAGCTCCTCCGGGCGGCGGGAGAACGCCACCGCCACCGCGGCGCCGAGGCTTGCCAGCACCAGCAGCACCCACGGCCACTTGCGCCGCCGCTTCGGCTTGCTCGGCTCGATGATCGCGGCCAGCTCCTTGCGGGCCGCGGTGGTGTTCTTGGCGAGCTGCTTGCGGGACTTCTCGGTCTTCTTCTCCCATTGCTTGCGCGCCTTGCGGCTGCGCTTGGCGAGCTCCTTGCGGGACATCCCGGTGGTCGCCTGGGCGATGCGCTCCTGCAACTCGTCGGGGGAGTAGCCGTGGTTGGCGAGCTCCTGCTCGGCGCGGGCGGCGGCCTGCTTGGACAGCGCCACCCCGACCTCGCCGGCGCGTTTCGCGCCGTGGCGGGCGGACTTCAAGCCCGTCCCGACCGCCTTGCCCACGCTTTCGCCAGCTCGGGCCATCGCCTTCACCTCGTCCATCGTGTGCCTCCTCGGCCCGGCGTTCGCCGGTCGACTTACTCGACCCACGCCCGCGGCGTGGGCACCGCCCGGCAGGCGGCGATCAGCCCCATATTGCACCCAGACACGGCGTTCGGCCTCTTCGATGGCAGGATGGTCTGGTGGCTGAAGACAACGGATCGCTCGTTGGGACGAAGGTGACCGCGACCCTGCACACCTCGCAGGGCGACATCCGGATCAACCTGTTCCCCGACAAGGCGCCCAAGACAGTGGCCAATTTCGTGGGCCTGGCCGAAGGAACCAAGGAGTACACCGAACCCAACGCCAAGGGTGAGCGCTCCGGGCCGTTCTACGACGGGGTGATCTTCCACCGCGTCATCTCCGGCTTCATGATCCAGACCGGGGACCCGACCGGCACCGGCCGCGGCGGCCCGGGCTACCAGTTCGGCGACGAGTTCCACCCCGAGCTGCAGTTCACCAAGCCCTACCTGCTGGCGATGGCGAACGCCGGGCCGAACACCAACGGCTCGCAGTTCTTCATCACCGTCGGCGCCACGGACTGGCTGAACTACAAGCACTCCATCTTCGGTGAGGTCGCCGACCAGGACTCGCGCAACGTCGTCGACGCGATCGGCAACACCGCGACCGGCCGGCTGGACCGCCCGGTCAACGACATCGTCATCGAGAAGGTCTCGATCGACCGCGGCTGAAACCCGGCCTACTAGGCTTGCTTTGGGGAGCGGCGTCAGCCGCTTGCGGCGTGAGGCTCGGCTTGCGCCGTCGCGGGTCCTCGGGCGTCGTCCACCCAGTCGGGGTTGTCCCCGGCGAGACGATGCCCGAGGTTCCGCTGCCCGCGCCGCCGCCAGGCCCATTCGAAGCGGTCTCGACCGGAGAGCAGGTCTGACGTGACTGTTCCGCCCGGATCTCTGCCCGGATCGGACGGGGCTCCGCCGCAGCTGCCGACCTGCGTCCGGCACCCCGACCGCCCCACCGGGCTGCGCTGCACCCGGTGCGAGCGGCCGTCGTGCCCGGAATGCCTGCGCGATGCCGCCGTCGGCCAGCAGTGCGTCGACTGCGTTGCGCAGGGGCAGCGCGGCATGCGGCAGCCGGTGACGGTGGCCGGTGCCCGGCTGCCCGCGAAGCCGATCCTGGTGCCGGTGCTGATCGCGATCAACGTTGCGGTCTTCGCGCTCACCGCGGTGCAGGCCGGCAGCATCCCCGGCAACTCCACCGCCGCGCTGTTCACCGACTTCGCGCTGTGGCCGATCCTGGTCGCGGGCGGGCAGTGGTGGCGCCTGATCAGCGCCGGGTTCCTGCACATCGGGCTGCTCCACCTGGCGATGAACATGATCGCGCTGTGGGTGATCGGCCGGGATCTGGAGCTCCTGCTGGGGCGGGTGCGGTTCGGCGCCGTCTACCTGTTGTCGCTGCTCGGCGGCAGCACCGCGGTGTTCGTGTTCGGCGATGAGCTGCAGCAGGTGGCCGGCGCGTCCGGCGCGGTGTACGGCCTGATGGGCGGCATCGCGATCGCCGCGCTGCGGCTGAAGGTCAGCCTGCGGCCGGTGCTGGTGGTGATCGCGCTCAACATCGCGGCCAGCGTGGTCATCCCGGGCATCTCCCTGCTGGGCCACATCGGCGGGCTCGTCGTCGGCGTGATCGCGACCGCCGCGCTGGTCTACGCCCCGCGCGAGCGGCAGGTGCTGGTCCAGGCGGGTGCGCTGGCGGCGCTGCTGGTGGTGCTGATCGCGATGCTGGTGACGCGCGACCTGCAGTTCGGCAACGTCGTGTGCTTCGGCTCCGGCGAGGAAACCCGCTGCGGCCTGGGCAGCTGACGGGTCAGCGGCGCAGGCCGCGGAGTTCGTCCTCGACATCTTGCGGGTCGGCGCCCAGGTCGAGCCTGGTCAGCACGATCAGCTGCGGGTCCGCGTCGAGTTCCAGGGTCCGCACCGTGCGGCCGAGGCGGCGGTCCTGCCGGACCCGGATCGTCACCGCGGGCCAGGCCCAGTGCCGTCGGCCCAGCAACGTCCGCACGGTGATGCCCTCGACGTCCGCGCGCAGTCGAGGTCGGCAGATGCTGCCGTGCGCGGAGACAGCGGCCAACGCCAGCACCAGCACGCCGATGAACAGCCGGTCGACCGGCTGTTCGGCGAGGAGCCACCACAGCGCTGCGGCCGCGGCGAGCGCCCAGCCGCAGGAGACCAGCCCGATCGGCGTCGACCACTGTCGGGAACCGCTCGCATCCACCGTTATCCACCCGCTACCGATGAGTTATCCACAGGAGTTATCCCCACTGGGGATGAGTTACACCTGTGTTGTTCGCTGACCGAACGTCAAGAGGTCAACGAGATGAGTGAGGTCCGAAGGGATTGACCCCTCCGGACCTCGACCACATTCAGCTAACGTGCTACGGGTCAGCGCCAGCGCATCGTCATCAACAGGCCGATGATCATGAACGCGAAACCGACGGCGAAGTTCCACCCGCCCAGGTCGACCATGAACGGGATCTTGTCGCCGGCGATGTAGTTGACCACCAGCCAGAGCAGGCCGATCACCATCATCCCCAACATCACGATGACGTAGATCGGGTGCGACGGGCCGACCGCCTTCGCCTTCACCGGCGTGCGGCGATCGGTCACCGGGGTGGGGGAGTCCTTCTTGCGGACCTTGGACTTCGGCATGGTGTCCTCGCCAGGTGGTGCGGCGTCGTGCGCCGCTTGCTCGGGCGGTCACCGCACCCCGGGCTGCGGCGCCCGAGGGCGCGCGCAACTTCTCGCGATGCGGCTCGTTTTCCAGCTACCACGTTAACGTAATCACAGCGTTGATCTACCCCGTGGTCCAAGCCGTGACCGGAGAGGAACACCGTGGCTTCCTCGGAGCTGATGGTGGCACCACCGCGGGAGAGCCGGCCCGCCCGGCTGCGCACGGCGCTGCACGTCCTGGGAGAACTGCTGATCACCGCGGGGCTGGTGTTGCTGCTGTTCGTCTTCTACGCGGTGTACGTCACGGACTGGTTCACCGCGCAGAAGCAGGCCGAGGCCACCGATCAGCTGAAGGTCCAGTCGCAGCACCCGCCGCCGGCGGCGGAGCCGCCCGCGCCGGTCGCCGGCGCCGGGTTCGCGCAGCTGCACATCCCGGCCTTCGGCCCGGACTTCCGCTTCGCCGTGCTGGAGGGCACCGACGCGAAGACGCTGGCCGCCGGGCCAGGGCACTACGTCGGCACGGCGTGGCCCGGCGAGCAGGGCAACTTCGCCGTCGCCGGGCACCGGATCGGCAAGGGCGCGCCGTTCAACGACCTCGACCAGCTGCGCTCCTGCGACGCGCTGGTCATCGAGACCGCGACGCACTGGTACGTCTACCGCGTGCTCCCGATGACCGGCGAGGTCGTGGCCTGGAACGGGCGTGCGGCGGACCCGAGGTGCGCGGGCGTGGCGCCCATCGGCGGGCCGTACGAGCAGGTGGTCGGCCGGAGCATCGTCCTCCCGGAGCAGGGCGAGGTGATCTTCCCGGTGCCCGGGCAGCCGCCGGAGCTGCTGCCGCGCGACCAGCAGACCCGGCTGATCACCCTCACCACCTGCCACCCGGAGTTCTCCGCCGCGCAGCGGCTGATCGTGCACGGCGTGCTGGTCAAGCAGTACCCCAAGGACCCGGCGCATCCCGGGCTGCGGCCGGCCGAGCTGGAGGAACGCTGATGTACGCGTGGATCTGGCGGCGCCTGCCGGGCGGCACCGCGGCGAAGGCCGCACAGGCCGTGCTGCTGGTCGAGGACAGCCCCGATGTGGTGAATTGGTCATTCATGACAGCGAGAAGGCGACCGTAATTCCCGCAGGGGGCCGCTACCTGCGCCGCGATGCAAGACGAGTCTGGAATCGGCTTTCACCCTCCGCGTACCCTGGCGGGGTGCGCGTACTCGTCGTCGACAACTACGACAGCTTCGTCTACAACCTCGTGCAGTACCTCGCTCAGCTGGGCGCGGACTGCGTCGTGCGCCGCAACGATGTCGTCACCGACGACGACGTTGCCGCCGCCGACGGCGTCCTGCTCAGCCCGGGTCCGGGTACGCCGGATCGCGCCGGGCGCACGATGGAGCTGATCGAGCGCTGCGCCGCCGAGCGCAAGCCGGTGTTCGGCGTTTGCCTCGGGCACCAGGCCGTCGGCGCCGTGTGGGGCGGGGTCGTCGAGCGGGCGCCGGAGCTGCTGCACGGCAAGGTCAGCGAGATCCACCACTCCGGTACCGGCGTGTTCGCCGGGCTGGCGGAGCCGTTCATCGCGACCCGGTACCACTCGCTGATCGTCCGCGCGGACACCATCCCGGACGACTTCGAGATCACCGCCAAGACCGCGAGCGGCATCGTGATGGGCATGCGGCACCGGGAGCTCCCGGTGGAGAGCGTCCAGTTCCACCCCGAGTCGGTGCTCACCGACGGCGGCCACCGGATGCTGGCGAACTGGATGGCCTCGGCCGGTCACCAGGTGGACGGGCACCTGGTCGACGAGCTCGAACGCGGCATGCGCCAGGTCGCCGCCGCCGCGCGGCGCTGACCGCCGGGACCAGGTGCGCGTGCCGGAGGGGCCACTTGGGCCCGTTGCGGTAGTTCCACTGCATGTACTCGTGGAGGAAGTCCAACGACAGCCGCCGTTCGTCGGCGTCGGTGTGGAAGTCGCGCCGGAGTCCCGCGGTCGGCACCGGATCTCGCTGGACTCCTCGCGGGATCTTCCAGTCCTGAAAAGCGGAAGGGCACCTGCGCCCGGTCATGCCGGTGGCAGGTGCCCTTCGCGTCGAAGCGGTCAGCCGAACGGCGGGAAGAGCCCGCCGTCGGCAGGTGTGCTGGTGGTCGGACTCGAGGTGTAGTCGCCCACGTACAGCGTCACCGGCTGGTCCTTGCCCACCTTCTGCCCGGCGGACGGCGACGAGCCGACCACCTTGCCGTCCATGTTCTTGTCCGTGGTCGACTGGTCGGACTCGATGATGCTGCCGTTCCAGCCGCGTTCCCGCAGGGCCTGCTCGGCCTGGCTGGGCGTCATGCCGACCAGCGACGGCATGCTGATCTGCCCGCCGTTGGACACCACCAGGACGATCTCGCTGTTCGGCTTCGCCTTGCTGCCGCCCGACGGGGACTGCTCCAGCACGGTGCCCGCGGGCTGGTCGGAGTCGCGGTCCTGCTTGCTGACCTTGAACCCGGCGCCGACCAGGTAGGCCTTCGCCGTGTCGAAGGGCTGGCCGACCACGTTCCGGACGTCGACCATCCTGGGCGCCTCGCCGATCACGACGGAGATCGTGGTGCCCTGGGTGACGGTTTCGCCCCGCTTGCTCCAGTCCATGACCTTGCCGACCTGCTTGGAGTCGTCCGTCTCGCGGTACTCCGGCGTCAGCCCCAGCTTCAGCCCGGCCTCTTCCAGCTTCTTCTGGGCGTCGTCGATGTTCAGGCCGGTCAGGTCCGGCACCTGCACGCTCCCCGGCCCGGTGCCGGCGCAGAGCCGGATCGACTGGGTCTCCTTGACGATCTGCGTCCCCGGCTGCGGGTTCTGCCCGACGATCTTGTCCTTGTCGTCGACGCTGGACGGGGCCAGGCACCAGTTGACGCGCCACTGCTCGGATTCGGCCTTGACCCGCGCTGCCGCCTGGGTCATGGAGGTGAAGTTCGGCACCGCCTCCGTCTTCGGCTCCGAGGTGAACACCCACGTCGCCAGCCAGGCCGCGAGCGCGAACACGAGCACGCAGGCCGCCGTGACCAGCGCGATCATCCGGTGCTTCCGGCGCTTGCGGTCGGCTTCGACGTCGACCTCTTCCGGCTCCCGCTCGACCGACCGGTGGCGGCCCGGCGCCAGCAGTTCGGTCGCCGAGGTCTGCGTGAGCATCGCCGTGCGCTCGTCCTCGGACATGATCATCGGCGCCTTCGGGCGCTGCCCGGAGAGCACCCGCACCAGGTCGGCCCGCATCTCGGCGGCCGACTGGTAGCGGTTCGCCGGGTTCTTGCTCAACGCCTTGAGCACCACGGCGTCCAGCGAGGCCGGCGTCGTCGGGTTGACGTCGGAGGGCTTGCGCGGCTCCTCCCGGACGTGCTGGTAGGCCACCGCGACCGGCGAGTCACCGGTGAACGGCGGCTCCCCGGTGAGCAGCTCGAACAGCACGCAGCCGGAGGCGTAGACGTCGCTTCGCGCGTCCACCGCCTCGCCGCGGGCCTGCTCCGGCGACAGGTACTGCGCGGTTCCTATCACCGCGGCGGTCTGCGTCACCGCGGCCTGCCCGTCGGCCAGCGCACGGGCGATGCCGAAGTCCATCACCTTCACGGCGCCGCCGCGGGTGATCATGATGTTGGCGGGCTTGACGTCCCGGTGCACGATGCCGTGGCGATGGCTGAAGTCCAGCGCGGCCGACGCGTCCGCCATGACCTCCATGGCCCGGCGCGGCGACAGCGGGCCCTCGGTCTTGACGATGTCGCGCAGCGTCCGGCCGTCGACGTACTCCATCACGATGTACGGCAGCGGCCCGCTCTCGGACTCGGTCTCGCCGGTGTCGTAGACGGCCACGATCGCCGGGTGGTTCAGCGCGGCCGCGTTCTGCGCCTCGCGGCGGAACCGCAGCTGGAACGTGGGGTCGCGGGCGAGGTCGGCGCGGAGGATCTTCACCGCCACGTCGCGGCTCAGCCGGGTGTCGCGGCCGCGGTGCACCTCGGACATACCGCCGTAGCCGAGAGTCTCACCGAGCTCGTAGCGGTTGGACAGAAGTCGAGGTGAACTCATCGAAGCGTCGTTCCGATCCTTGTCAACGATCGTCCCATCATGCCGATTCGCCCGATCCGATCGGTACCGGCTGGGCGACCAGCGGTGTTCCCCCGAGTTCCGTGTCCGGCCACCCCGCTGGTGCCGCCCCGATCCCGGGCGCGAGCCGTAGCGAAGTCTGGCCCAAAGCAGCTGCCGAATCCAGGTTGTGCGTTGTCACAGTGCCGGATTCGACCAATCCCTCGTTGAAGTTGACCACCCAGTACGTGGCCACCCCGACGGCGACCAGCAAGGCTATCGCGAGCACCGCCACCAGCAGCCAGACGATGATCTTGTTCGTGCGCGGTGCCGCCGCCTGCGGAGGCGGCAGTTGCGGGGCCGGCGCCTGCGGCGGGATCAGCCCCGGTGGGTACGTGTTGCCCATCGGCGGCAGCTGCGCGGGCATCTGGTGGACGCCCGTGTTCGGCACGGCGACGTTGAGCTGCTGCTGCCGCTGCTGCGGCACCACCAGCGAGGACGGCGTGGGAAGCGGCCGGCCCGCGCGCACCGCGGCGACGGCGTTGGCGAATTCGCCGCCGTCGGCGTAGCGCCGCCGCGGGTCCTTCGCCAGCGTCGCCTCGATCAGCGCCCGCACACCCGGCGGCACGTCCGGCGGCAGCGGCGGCGCGATCTCGCGGATGTGCATCATCGCGACCGTCACCGCGTTGTCGGACAGGAACGGGCGGTGACCCATCAGGCACTCGTAGCCGACCACGGCCAGCGAGTACACGTCGCTGGACGGCGTCGCGTCGTCGCCGAGCGCCTGCTCCGGCGCGATGTAGTGCGCGGTGCCCATCACCATTCCCGAGCGGGTCACCGGTGCCGCGTCGGCCGCCTTCGCGATGCCGAAGTCGGTCAGCTTCACCTTGCCCTCGGGCGTGATCAGGATGTTGCCCGGCTTGACGTCCCGGTGCACCAGGCCGCGTTCGTGCGCGGCCTGCAGCGCCCGCCCCGCCTGCTCCAGCATGTCCAGCGTGTGGTCGGTGTTGATCCGGCGCTCGCGGGCCAGGATCGCGGCCAGCGGCTCGCCCTCGACCAGCTCCATCACCAGGTACGCGGTGTCCTCCGGCCCGTCCGGGATCGCGGCGGTCTCACCGTAGTCGTGCACCGCGGCGATCCCCGGGTGGTTCAGCGACGCGGTGGTGCGGGCCTCGGTGCGGAAGCGGTGCAGGAACTCGGCGTCGCCGCACAGCTCCGCCTTGAGCACCTTGATGGCGACGGTCCGGTCCAGCCGGACGTCCACCGCCTGCCACACCTCGCCCATCCCGCCGACGGCGATCCGCTGGCCGAGCCGGTACCGGTCGGCGAGTAACTGGCCGGTGGTCAGCACGGGTCAGCCACCCCCCTGCAGACCGGCCCGGATGACCGCGCGGCCGATCGGGGCGGCGATGGAGCCACCCGTGGCCTCGGTGCCCTCGTCGCCGCCGTTCTCGACGATCACCGCGACGGCGATGGTCGGGTTCTCAGCCGGGGCGAACGCGACGTACCAGCCGTGCGGCTGGTCCTTGGCGTCGCCGTGCTGGGCGGTACCGGTCTTCGAGGCGATCTCGACGCCGGAGATCTTGCCCTCGCCCTTGGTGTTCTTCTCCGACTGGATCATCATGTCGCGCAGCATCGCGGCGACCTGCGGGGAGACGGCCTCGCTCATCTCCTCCGGCCGGAGGGTGTCCAGCTCCGACATGTCCGGCGCACGGGTCGCCTTCACCAACTGCGGCTGCATCAGCTTGCCGCCGTTGGCGATCGCGGCGGCCATCATCGCGTTCTGCATCGGCGTGACGCGGACGTCGCGCTGGCCGATGCCGCTCTGGTACAGCGAGGCCGCGTCGGCCATCGGGCCGAGGTCCGACTTGGCGACGGTCATCGGGATCTGCAGGTCCTGGCCGAAGCCGAACGCGGCGGCGGTCTTGCGCATCTTGTCCGGCCCGAGCTCACCGGCGATCTTGGCGAACGCGGTGTTGCAGGAGTGCGCCAGCGCCTTGGTCAGGGTGTTGCCCGCGCACTGCTTGCCGCCGTAGTTCGGCAGCTGCGTGCTGGTCTGGGGCAGCGTGATCGACGCGGCGTCCTCCACCGTGCTGTTCGGGTTGTACCCGTTCTCCAGCGCGGCGGCCGTGGTGATCAGCTTGAACGTCGAACCGGGCGGGTAGAGCTCGGACACCGACCGGTTCGCCATCGGCCGGTCCTTGTCGGCGTCCAGCTTGTTCCACTCCGCGGCGACGGCGTTGTTGTCCGCCGAGGCCAGCGGGTTCGGGTCGTAGGACGGCGCGTTGACCATCGCCAGGATCTCGCCGGTCGACGGGTTCAGCGCCACCACCGAGCCCTGGAAGCCCTTCTTGGTCAGCTGGTCGTAGGCGACTTGCTGCATCGCCGGGTTGATGGTCAGCTCAACGCTGCCGCCGCGCGGCTCGCGCCCGGTGATCATGTCGGACAGCCGGTCGAACGCCATGCTGTCGTCCGTGCCGTTGAGGATCTTGTCCTCGGCGCGCTCGATGCCGTTGGAGCCGTAGTAGAACGAGTAGAACCCGGTCACCGGCGCGTACAGCGGCCCGTTCGGGTAGTTGCGCAGGAACTTGAAGCGGTCGTGCTCGTTGGGGACCGAACTGGCCAGCGACTGGCCGCCGGCGGTGATCTGCCCGCGCTCCCGGGCGTACTCCTCGTACAGCGTCCGCTTGTTGAGCGCGTGGTCACGCAGCTCGTCGGCCTGGATGACCTGCACGTACGTCGCGTTGCCCATCAGCAGCACGACCATCACCATCATCGCCAGCGCCACCCGGCGCAGCGGCTTGTTCATCGGGGACGCTCCACCAACTCGGTATGTGCCTCCGCGATCGGGGCCTGCTTGGCCTTCGGCTTCGCGGGTGCCTGCGGGCGACGCGCGGCGTCGGAGACCCGGAGGAGCAGCGCGATCAGCATGTAGTTCGCCAGCATCGACGAACCGCCCGAGGCGAGGAACGGCGCGGTGAGACCGGTCATCGGGATGAGCCCGGTGGAACCTCCGGTGACCACGAACAGCTGCAGCGCCACGGTGAACGACAGACCGCCAGCGAACAGCTTGCCGAACGAGTCGCGCACCGCCAGCGCGCTGCGCAGCCCGCGCATCATCAGCAGCAGGTACAGCATCAGCAGCGCCATCAGCCCGGTCAGGCCGAGCTCCTCGGCCAGCGACGGGATGATGAAGTCGCTGAACGACAGCGGGGTCAGGTTCGGCATGCCCGAGCCCAGCCCGGAGCCGCCGATCCCGCCGTTGGCCATGCCGAAAAGAGCGGAACGCAGCTGGTCGTTCGCCGCTCCCTCGGCCAGCGGGTCCAGCCAGGTGTTCACCCGGGCTTGGACGTGGTCGAACAGGTTGAAGGCGATGACGCAGCCGAGCGCGAACATCGACAGGCCCAGGAAGACCCACACCGCGCGCTCGGTGGCGATGTAGATCATCACCAGCACGATGCCGAAGAACAGCAGGGACGTGCCCAGGTCCTTCTCCAGCACGACGATGCCGATGGACAGCAGCCACGCCGCGATCACCGGGGCCAGGTCCCGCGGGCGCGGCCAGTCCACGCCGAGGAACCGCTTGCCGGCCGTGGTGAACAGCTCCCGCTTCGACACCAGGAACGAGGCGAAGAACACCAGCAGCAGGAGCTTGGCGAACTCGTTCGGCTGGATGGACACGAAGCCGAGGTTGATCCACAGCTTCGCGCCGTTGGCCTCGGAGATGCTCGACGGCAGCAGGCCGGGCAGCGCCAGCAGCGCCAGCCCGACGAAACCGCACGTGTAGCCGTACTGCGCCAGCGTCCGGTGGTCCTTGACGAACACCAGCACCAGGATGAACAGCACCACGCCCGCCGTGGTGAACACGATCTGCTTGGGCGTGTACGGGGCGCCGACCACCGGTGCCAGGTCGAGCCGGTGCAGCATCACCAGGCCCATCCCGTTGATCAGCGACACCAGCGGCAGGATCAGCGGGTCGGCGTAAGGCGCCCAGCGGCGCACGCCGAAGTGCGCAGCGCCGTAGAGCGCGAGGAACGCGAACCCGTAGTAGAAGAGCTCCCGGGAGATCGTCTGCTCCTGCGCGAGTTCCACGAGGATCAGCGCGAAGGTGACGATCACCGCCGAGCAAACCAGCATGAACAGCTCGGTGCCCCGCCGAGTATCGACTCGGGGGGCCCCGCTGGCAGCTCCGGTCGTAGCGGCCGGTTGTGCCATCAACTCACCATCCGGCAGGTCACGCCCGGTTTCTGCTCCTCCGTCTGCAGCGGGGTGGCGTCCGGAGTGGACTCGGGCGGCGGCTGGGGCTGGCCCGGCGGCACCTGAGGCTGTTGAGGCTGCTGCGACGTCGGGGGTTCCGGCTGCTGGCATTCCGGCAGCAGCGCCGTCATCCGGAGCCGCCGCATCGCGTCACGGGCCTCCTGCAGCCCGTTGACCTCGGTGATGCCGTTGCGGACGTCCGGCCGCTGGGCCTCCTGCAGGTCGGTCACCTTGATCGGCGTGCAGTCCTGCGCCGAGTCCACCGGGCAGGAGGTCTCGACCTGCCAGTTCAGCGAAACGCCGAGCATGCTGCCCTGCACGCCTTGGTAGATCACCACCTCGTCGGCGCGGTTCGCACCGATGTAGTACTGGTTGAGCACCCACCAACGCCCGACCAGTGCGATTGCGGCCAACACGATGAGCACGCCGCACGTCACCAACAGCGAACGCAGCCAGCGACGCTTGCGCGGCCGCTCCGCCGGAGGTGAGGTGGGCTCGAAACGCTGCGGCTGCGGCCGCGGCATGGTCACCGCGGATGCGCGCGCCGCCGACGAATCGGGTTGCGGATGCTCATCGCCATTTCCCGCCGCGCCCCCGACGATCGGGGCGTCGTCGCCGAACTCGACGTCGACGACGTCGGCGATGATCACGGTCACGTTGTCCGGACCACCGCCCTTGAGGGCGAGCTCGATCATCCGGTCCGCGCATTGCTGCGGGTCCGGGATGCGCAGCGCCTCCGCCATCGTCTCGGTGCTCACCGGCCCGGTCAGGCCGTCCGAGCAGAGCAGGTAGCGGTCGCCGGCGCGGGCTTCCCGGATCGCCAGGCTCGGTTCCACCTCGTGGCCGGTCAACGCGTGCAGCAGCAGCGAGCGCTGCGGGTGGTTGGCGGCCTCCTCCTCGGTGATCCGGCCTTCGTCGATCAGCGACTGCACGAAGGTGTCGTCGTGGGTTATCTGGGTCAGCTCGCCGCCGCGGACCAGATAGGCCCGGGAGTCGCCGATGTGCACCAAGCCCAGCTTGCTGCCTGCGAACAGCACAGCGGTGAGCGTGGTGCCCATCCCCTCCAGGTCCGGGTCGTTGGCCACCAGCTCGGCGATCGCACCGTTGCCGGCCAGCACCGCACCGCGGAGCTGGCCGAGCAGGTCGTCGCTGGGCTCGTCGTCGTCCAACGGCGCCAACGCCGCGATGACGACCTTGCTGGCGACCTCACCGGCGGCATGTCCACCCATGCCGTCCGCGAGGGCGAGTAGTCGTGGGCCGGCATAGACCGAGTCCTGGTTGTTGGAGCGCACCAGGCCGCGGTCGCTGCGGGCTGCGTAGTGAAGGACGAGGGTCATGAGCGCAGCTCGATCACCGTCTTGCCGATTCTGATCGGAACGCCGAGCGGGACCTTGGTCGGCCCCGTGACCTTCGCCCGATCGAGGTATGTGCCGTTAGTGGAGCCTAGATCCTCCACGTACCAATCGGAGCCTCGAAGTGACAATCTCGCGTGTCGTGTCGACGCGTAGTCGTCGTCGAGGACCAACGTGGAGTCGTCGGCGCGGCCGATCAGGATCGGCCGGCCGTCCAGGGAGATGCGAGTGCCGGCCAGAGCGCCGTGCGTCACCACCATCTGGCGGGGCGCCTTGCTCTTGCCCCGGGCCTGCTTGCCCGGGAGCCGACTCGCACCTGGGATCGGGACCCGCATCCCGGACGCCGAGTAGAGATCCGAGCGAACCACGCGAAGCGCAGCCAGCACGAACAACCAGAGCAGGGCGAGAAACCCTGCTCTGGTCAGCTGAATCACCAGCTCTGGCACTTGTTGTGAACGCTCCTACTCGTGTCCGGACGCGGATTTCCGCGCTCAGGCCTGCTGAGCCCGGAAGACCAGGGACGAGTGGCCCACCCTGATCACGTCGCCGTCTGCCAACTGCCAAGTCTGCACCGGCGTGCCGTTCACCGTGGTGCCATTCGTCGAACCGAGATCGGCCAACATCGCGCTCTGGCCGTCCCAGGTGATCTCGATGTGCTTGCGCGACACACCGGTGTCCGGCAGGCGGAACTGGCCCTCCTGGCCCCGGCCGATGATGTTCGAGCCGTGCTGCAGCGTGTACGAGCGGTTCGAACCGTCGTCGAGGTGCAGCGTCGCGGTCATCTGCCCGCGCGGGCCGCCCGCGGCGAAACCGCCGCTCTGCGGGAAGGCGCCGCCGGGCTGCTGGCCGTAGCCGCCCTGGTCCGGGAAGCCACCGGACTGCGGGTACGCCCCACCCGGCTGCTGGCCGTAACCCTGGTCGAAACCTGGCTGGCCGTAGCCCTGGTCGTAGCCCTGCTGCGGCTGCTGGCCGTAACCCTGGTCGTAGCCCTGAGGCTGCTGGCCGTAGCCCTGGTCGTAGCCGCCGGGCTGGCCGTAGCCCTGGTCGTAACCCTGCTGCGGCTGCTGGCCGTAGCCGCCCTGGTCGTAACCGGGCTGCGGCTGCTGGCCGTAACCCTGGTCATAACCCTGCTGCGGCTGCTGGCCATAGCCCTGGTCGTAGCCCTGAGGCTGCTGGCCGTAGCCCTGGTCGTAGCCGCCGGGCTGGCCGTAGCCCTGGTCGTAACCCTGCTGCGGCTGCTGGCCCGT
>NZ_JBSGJZ010000019.1:149092-163948 GCF_053605825.1 Saccharopolyspora sp. NPDC003752
CGTAGCCGCCCTGGTCGTAACCGGGCTGCGGCTGCTGGCCGTAACCCTGGTCATAACCGGGCTGCTGCGGCTGCTGCTGGCCGTAGCCGTAGTTGGGGTCTTGGCCTTGGCCGTAACCCTGGTCGTAGCCGTACTGCCCCTGCTGGTTGTACGGATCTCCCTGGGGGTAGTGGCCTGGTGGCTGGCTCATGGGTCGGTCTCCTGCGGTACGCGGTTGTGCCGGCCGTCGAGTCACGTCGGGGTCGACGGTCGAGCTGATTCGAAACTGTCCCGTGTGCAGCGTCTCAGAGCGCTCCAGGGAGACTACGACGTCACCATATGTGTCCCACCCCTGCTCGGTGAGATGCTCCTGAACGCAGTCGGCGAGGAGGTCGGTCACCCGGGCCTCATCACCGGTGAGCCGATCGTGGTCGGACGGGCTCAGTTGCACCACGTAGTGGTTGCAAGCGAGCAGCCGTCCCCCGGCGAGCTCCCGGACCTGCAGCTCGGCTTCCCGCTGCAGAGCCTGGGCGACCTCCTGGGGGACGACCTTTCCGCCGAACACGCGCGCAAAGCCGTTACCGACGATGCCTTCGAGTCGGCGCTCAAAGCGCTGCACGAGGCCCACGGCAAAATCCCTTCACGCGTACGACTCCTGGCGACCATCGTATCTGGGCCAACGGGTCAAGACACCGCCCTGTTCCCAACTCGTCCAACCCCCCGCCGAACCCCCTCGTCAGCCCGTGCTAATCTTCTTCTCGCCAACAGGGCAGCGGGAAGCGAAAGCGACCCCGGTGCCAAGGCCCGGAAGACAGCAAGGTAAGCTTCCAGGCAAGCCACGGGCGAGTGGCGGAATGGCAGACGCGCACGGTTCAGGTCCGTGTGTCCGAAAGGACGTGAGGGTTCAACTCCCTCCTCGCCCACTCGGAAGAGGCCCTCCCGGCTCATGCTTCGCCGGGAGGGCCTCTTCCTATATCTATACGGGGGCCGAGCCCCCCGTAGCCCCCACGGTGCGGTGGGCGCTTTTCGTGCTGCTCCTCACCTCTCGCGCGTCCCCGGCCTGCTCAGCGACCAGCCTGTGGGGTGCGTCGCTTCTTCCCTCTGTTTCTCCCTGGCTTCCTGCTGCCTCTCCTTCCTTCTGGCTTGTGCCTGGTCGTCGCTTCACTTCTTCGTTTCTCCGTGGTCGTTTCTTGCGGCTTGGCCTCTTCGTTCTCCGTGCCTTGGGGCCTCGGTCCTCGGGTGCGTGGTTCCTGGCTTTGTGGCACTTCTTTCTTTTCTTGGTGTTCTGCTGTTCTTGCTGGTCGGGGTCGTGCGTGTTTTGGGTTGCTATGGCGCCCCAAAGCGCTCACGGGCCCGTGACCAGCAGGAATCTCGGGTGCTTCGCTCGGGGTGTGGCGAAGGTCGCTTTTCCTGGTCGTTGTTGGGTTTTCGTTGGGCTGGGCCGCCTCATGCGCGCGGTTTGGGGTGTTTGGGGCTTTGGTACCGGGTTCTCCTTCAGCGGACAGCGAACAGGTTTCTCCTTCGCCATCGGTTGTACGGTTTCGGTGTGATTGGTCCGGTTCTGGGGCTCGATGAGGTCGCTTCCATCGCCACGCGCGCTCATCTCGGGCAGGTCGACAAGGCCGGGCGGCCCTACGTCGAGCACCTGGCCGCCGTCGCTTCCGGGGTTCGGGAGCGGGGCGGCAGCGATGCGCAGGTCGCCGCCGCCTGGTTGCACGACGCCGTCGAGGACGACGCCCTCTCCGAGGAATGGCTGCTGGCCGCCGCGCTGCCGCCGGAGACCAAGGCGATCGTGCTGGCCGTGACGAAGCGGGCCGGTGAGGATCCCGCCGACTACGCCGCCCGGATCTTGGGAACTCCTGGAGCACTGCTGGTGAAGGAGGCCGATCTGGCGCACAACGCCGATCCCGCGCGGTTGGCCGTGCTGGACGCGGTGACGCGGGAGCGGCTTGAACGGAAATACGCGCGGATGCGGGCGCTGCTCGGGTTGTGAGCTGACAGGGGGACTTCCGTGACTCGGTGGGAACGACTCGGCCTGGAGTGGCGGGAGACCGGGCATCCCGATGCTCCCGTTCTCGTGCTGTCCAACGCGCTCGGCTGCACCTGGGAGATGTGGGATCCGCAGCTCGACGCGCTCAACGGCGCTTACCGCGTGGTTCGGTACAACCAGCGCGGACACGGCGAATCCCCGGTGCTGCCCGGCCCCTACACGCCGGCCGATCTCGGTGCGGACGTCCTCGCGCTGCTGGACCACCTGGAGGTGCCGCGGGCTTCGTTCGTGGGCTCCTCGCTCGGCGGGATGATCGGGTTGTGGCTCGGGGCGCACGCCGGTGATCGCATCGAGGCGTTGACCATCTGCTGCAGCTCCGCCTGGCTGGGGCAGGAGCAGGCCGAGCTCGACCGGGCCGCCGCCGCTCGCGAGCACGGCACCAACGAGCTGGTCGCGCCGACCATCGAGCAGTGGTTCACCCCGTACTTCCGCGAGTGGCACGCCGAAACCGCCATCTACGCCGCGATGATCGCCAGCACCGACGACGAGGCGTACGCGCTGTGCTCGGAGCTGATCGGTCGCGCCGACCTGCGCCCCGACCTGCCCGCCATCACCGCGCCGACGCTGGTCGTCGCCGGGGACGAGGATCCCGCCACGCCGCCGGAGCACGGCGCCGCGATCGTCGCCGGGATCGGCGCCAACGCCCGGCTGGAAGTGCTGCCGCACGCAGCGCACCTGGCCAACGTCGAACAGGCCGAGGCGTTCACCGCCCTGCTCGGCCTCGCCTGATGGCCGCTCCGATACCTCGTCGGTGCGCGGTAAAACAGATCTTGGCGACAGCCGCGGACTGTGCTGGGCTTGCGCATCGTCGGGGTCGACACTGGAGGCGGGCACGTGCATGCCCTCAGAGCGGCACAGCCGCTCAGCCCGCCCTCGCAGCTTGCTCCGCTACCGGCACCGCTACGCAGAACAGTTCGAGCACTTGCACGGGAGGAAGTCATGGCGGGCAACAGCCGGGATCCTGGCCGGTCGGTCACGGCTCGGGCGCTCAGCGTCCTCACCGCCTTCGACATCGACCACACCCGGCTCACCCTCACCGCCATCGCCCGGCGTGCGGAGATCCCGCTGGCCACGGCGCACCGGCTGGTCCGCGAGCTGGAGATGTGGGGTGCGCTGGAGCGCGACGGCGACGGCCGCTACGCGATAGGGCTGCGGCTGTGGGAGATCGGGCTGCTGGCGCCGGTGAACAGCCGGCTCCGCGAGATCGCCCTGCCGTACATGCAGGAGCTGTGCCAGAACACCCACGACAACGTCCACCTCGCGGTCCGCGACGGGCTGGAGGTCGTCTACGTCGAGAAGCTGACCACGCCGCGGGCCGTGCCGATCATCTCGCGAAGCGGCGGTCGGCTGCCGTTGCACTCGACCGGCGTCGGCAAGGTGCTCCTCGCCCATGCGCCGAGCACGGTGATGCACCACTACTGCGAACGCGGGCTGTCCCGTTACACCGCTTACACCATCACCGAGCCCGGTCGGCTGGGGCGCGAGCTGCAGACCGTGCGAAGCCGGGGATTCGCACAGGCCAACGAGGAGATGACGCTCGGGAACTGCTCCGTCGCGGTCCCGGTGCACGACGCGGGCGGCACGGTCGTCGCGGCGCTCGGCGTGGTGGCGCACAGCGTCCGCGCGGAGGTTTCGAAGCTGGTCAAGCCGCTGCTGCCGGCCGCGGAGGGCATCCGCCAGCGGCTCGTCGAGCAGGAGCGGATCAACCTCGACCTGCTGTCGCACTGACCGCCCCACCGGTGGTCGTTTTGCGGGGCCGGCCGAATTCGCCTTGGGTGGTCGCGGAAAACCCGATTGGCAGGTGCCGTACCGGCATCACCTGAATGGCGGCATCGCTGGGCTGAAGTCCTGATGTCATTCGTCGACCAGTCACCGACCGATGCCCGCCGCCGGTCGCAGGGACCCCCGTTGAGCAGCGCAAAACCCGCTCCGAGCTGTTTAAGTCGGCAGTGGCCCCGTTGTCGGAGGCCGCGGAGTGCAAGCGCAGTGCATGAGGGAGGCGGAACGCCGTGACCGGAATGCCGGGACGTGCCTGGACCGAGGACGAGCTCCGAGCCTGCTCGACGACGCAGCTTCGGTCCCCGCTGGGGCTCGCCGCTTCCATGGGCCGGCTCGCTCAGCGGTCGGTGGACACGTTGGGTTGGGCAGGCAGCGTGCTGCCGCCCGTGAAGCTGCTCGGGCGGCAGATCATCGCGACCGCCGAGCTGCTCCCCGACGCGCACGCCGAACGCCTGTGCTTCGGCAGTGGTCCGGTGCTGGACCGCGCCGAGATCGCCACCTGGGTGTGGCCGGAGATGGACGGGCGCGTGCCGCCGCCCGCGGCCCGGGTCACCGGCGTCCTCGCCCCGGCCCGGCACTGGCGCAGCGCGCTGACCGCCGCGGTGCCGTTCGCCCGGTTCGCCAGCGCCGCCATCGTGGTGCCGCGCAACGTCGCGGTGGCCCCGGACTTCGCCTCGACCTGCCTGATCCGCGCCCGCCAGTTCGGCATCGCGGTGCTCAGCGCGGACGGCGACGACGTGCAGGTGGAGCTGGACGGGCGGTGCTTCGACGACGCCCCGCCGGTCGAGCACACCGCGGTGTCCCGCTGGGTGAACGAGGTCGTCTACCAGCAGCTGCTCGCGACGGAGGCCCCCGCCCCGTCGCGCCGCTGAACCCCGAAGCCAGCCCCTGGGGTCTGGTCGTGAGTGCGTAGCGCAATCGGGCGCGCCACCCGGCTGCGCACTCACGACCGACGGGGCGAGTTGTCCACAGCCTGTGGTGAGTTGTCCACAGGCTGTGCGGGCGCGTGTGCCCTAGGTTGGGTGGCATGCGAATCGTGATTGCCGGGGCGCACGGGAAGATCGCGCGGCACCTGGGGGCGATGCTCGTCGAGCGCGGTGACTCCGTGCTCGGGCTGATCCGCAACCCCGACCACGCCGACGACCTCCGCGCCGATGGGGTGCAGCCGCAGCTGGCCGATCTGGAGCGGCTCGACGCCGATGCGCTCGCCGCTCTGCTGTCCGATGTGGACGCCGCGGTGTTCGCCGCCGGGGCCGGTCCGGGCAGCGGCGAGTCGCGGAAGGACACCGTGGACCGCGCGGCCTCCGCGCTGCTGGCGGACGCCTGCGAGCGGGCCGGAGTTCGCCGATTCCTGCAGGTCAGCTCGATGGGGACGACGCGCCCGAACCCGCCGGACGTGGACCCGGTGTTCGGCGCGTACCTGGACGCCAAGCGCGCGGCGGAGCAGGACCTCCGGCCGCGATCGCTGGACTGGACGATCCTGCGGCCGGGTCGCCTGACCGACGACCCGCCGACCGGGCGCGTCGCGCTGGCGGCATCGGTCGACCGGGCCGAGGTGACCCGCGCGGACGTCGCCGCGGTGCTGCTGGCCCTGCTCGACCAGCCCGCCGCGGCGAGGCGTGCCCTGGAGCTCGTCAACGGCGAGACCCCGATCCCCGAGGCCGTCCGCGCGGCCCTCCGCTGACCCGTAGGCCGCAATTTCAATGGAAATCGGACCTCTGATTTCCATTGAAATTGCGCGAGTTATCCACAGGCGTCGAGGACCCGGTCCAGGTAGGGGTTCCGGAAGACCCCGGTGGGGTCGACCTCGGCGCGCACCCGGCGGAAGTCGTCGAACCGCGGGTAGCGCTCGCGCAGCGCCGCGGCGTCGAGCCGGTGCATCTTGCCCCAGTGCGGCCGTCCGCCGTGCGCACCGGCGATGTCCTCGAACGCGTCGAACCAACGCCGGTGCGGCATGCCCCGGAACTGGTGGATCGCGATGTAGGCCGACGGCCGCTGGTACGCGGTCGACAGCCACACGTCGTCGGCGGCCGCGACCCGCACCTCCACCGGGAACATCACCGGATCGTCGAGCCGGCCGACCGCGGCCCGCAGCTCCTGGAGGACGTCGCGCAGCGCCTCCCGCGGCACGGCGTACTCGCATTCGACGAACCGGACGTTGCGCTGCGTCGTGAAGACCCGGTGCGAGCTGTCGCTGTAGGAACGCGCGGACCAGGTCGCGGCGCAGAACCGGTTGAGCGGCCGCACCGATGCGGGCACCGCGCGCCCCAGCCGGCAGACCGCGCCGAACAGCCGGTTCTCCAGCACCTCGTACTCCAGGAAGTGCCGGAGCGGGTGCAGCGGCCGCGGCGATTGCCCGGCGGGCAGCCGGTTGTTCCGCTTGACCAGCGTGTTCGAGGCGTGCGGGAACCAGTAGAACTCGACGTGGTCGTTGTCGGCGGCGAGCTGGTCGAAGCCGTCCAGCACGTCGTCCAGCCGCGCCGGTCGTTCCTCGGCGACCAGCGAGAACGCCGGCACGCAGCGCAGCGTCACGGTCGTGATCACGCCGATCGCGCCGAGCCCGAGCCGGGCGGCGGCGAACAGCTCCGGGTTCTCCGCGGCCGAGCAGCGCTTCTCGGTGCCGTCTGCGAGCAGCAGTTCCAGCTCTTCGACCTGGGTCGCCAGGCCGCCGAGCCCGGCGCCGGTGCCGTGGGTACCGGTCGAGATGGCGCCCGCGATGGTCTGCCGGTCGATGTCGCCGAGGTTCGCCATCGCCAGGCCGAGCCCGTCGAGCTCGGCGTTGAGGCGGTGCAGCGGCGTGCCGGCGCGCACCTTGACCAGCCCGGTGTGCGGATCGGCGTGCACGATCCCGGACCAGTGCGAGAGGTCCAGGGCGCAGCCGGTGTCCGGCGAGCCGATGCCGGAGAACGAGTGGCCGGTCCCCAGCGGCCGGACGGTGCCGCCGCCGCGAGCCGCGTCGCGGATCGCCGCCGCGGCCTCGTCGGTGTCGCGCGGCGCCACCAAGGCGCTGGGCGTGGCGGTGGCAGTGCCCGCCCAGTTGGTCCAACGCTGCATCGCCAACCCTCCTTCGGGTGCCATCGCGGAGAAATTATGTGAATAAGATTCACATAACAAGAGTTTTCGGCTTACTGTTGTCCGCGTGCGCCGGTTCGACGAGATCACCAGCGAGCTCGACCCCCCGTTCGCGGTGGTCGACCTCGACGCGTTCGACCACAACGCCGCCGACCTGGTGCGGCGGGCCGCCGGGCGGCCGATCCGGGTGGCGACGAAGTCGGTGCGCTGCCGCGAGCTCCTGCACCGGGTGCTGCAGGTCCCGGGCTACGCCGGGCTGATGTGCTACAGCCTCGCCGAGGCGATCTGGCTGCACCGCGAAGGACTCAGCGACGACATCCTCGTCGCCTACCCGACCGTCGACCGCTCGGCGCTGCGCGACCTCGCGGCCGACCCGGCCGCCGCCGCGTCGATCTCGCTCATGGTCGACTCCGTCGACCACCTCGACCTCATCGACGCCGCGCTCGGCCCCGACCGGCCCGCCATCCGGCTCTGCCTGGAGGTCGACGCGGCCTGGCGGCCGCTGCCCGGTCTGCACGTCGGCACCCGGCGCTCTCCGGTGCACACCGTCGCGCAGACTCGCCGGATCGCCGAATCGGTGTTGCGCCGCAAGGGTTTTCGCCTGGTCGGGCTGATGGCGTACGAGGGCCAGATCGCGGGGCTCGGCGACGCGCCGCACGGCAAGCCGGTGAAGGCCGCCGCGCTGCGCTGGATGCAGCGCCGGTCGGCCGCCGAGCTCGCCGAACGCCGGGCCGCCGTGGTGCGCGCGGTGCAGGCGTTGACCCCGCTGGAGTTCGTCAACGGCGGTGGCACCGGCAGCCTGGAGGGCACCGCCGCGGAACGAGCCGTCACCGAGGTCGCCGCCGGCTCCGGGCTGATCGGCCCGACGCTGTTCGACGGCTACCGCTCCTTCCGCCCGCGGCCTGCGGTGTTCTACGCGTTGCCCGTCGTGCACCGCCCCACCGCGCGGATCGCGACGTTGTTCGGCGGCGGCTACCTCGCTTCCGGGCCGGTCGGGGCCGACCGGCTGCCCGTGCCGCACTCGCCGGGCGGCCTGCGGCTGCTCGCGACCGAGGGCGCCGGCGAGGTGCAGACGCCCGTGGCCGGGGCGGCGGCCGGGCGGCTCCGGCTCGGCGACCGGGTGTGGTTCCGGCACGCGAAGGCGGGCGAGCCCGCCGAGCGGTTCGCGCACTACCACCTGGTGGCGGCCGACCGGCTGACCGCCACCGTGCCGACCTACCGCGGCGAAGGCAGATCCTTCGGCTGACCCTCGGGCATCCGGTTGGACAGGTAGCCGCGCACCAGTTCCTTCGCCTCCGCGACGAGCGTCGGCTCGCCGGCGGGATCGCGCCGGAAAGCCAGGTGCAGCACCGCATCCGCCGCCTCGACCGCGACCGCCAGCGGCAGCAGCAGGTCCACCGGGTCGAGCCTGAACTCCTCGGCGATCAGCCCGGTCAGCTTCTCCGCGATCACCGCGTTGTTGTCCTTGCTCGGATCCAGCAGCCGCAGGTCCACCACGTCGCCGAAGTGCAGCCGGCTGAACGCCGGGACCTCCCGGTGCATCGTCAGGTAGACGTCGAAGACGGCGTCCACCGCGTCCCACCAGTGCGCCAGCTCCAGCTGGTCGAACCGGGCCGACACGGTGCGCACGAAGCGGTCCAGGTTGCGCAGCGTGAGTTCCTGGACCACGGCGCGCTTGTCCGGGAAGAACTGGTAGAGCGAGCCGACCGCGACGCCGGCCCGCTCGGCGATGAGCGTGGTGGTTAAACCGTCATAGCCCACCTCGTCGATCAGCTCGGCGCAGGCCGAGAGCATCTTCTCCACACGTTGTGCGCTGCGTTGCTGGACCGGCTTCCGGCGCAACGGGGCTACTTCGGCAGGCAAGGCGACTCCTTGATCATGTTCACTGACCATCTTGCCGACCACGACCATGATTCTCTTTCAGGGGAGCCCTGGGGGAGATGGCTGCCGAGTTCGACTCGGCGGTCTGGTTCACCGACTGGTTCCGGGGATTTCTCCCGGTGCCGGCGATGTCCACAGTTTCCCGGCCCGCGGGCGGTCGTGCGCTCCGGACATGCCGGGGACGGTATCAGTCGTTCGGGTGATTTCTTTGTTGATGGGTTGACCAGACCCTGTCGGTTGGTCATCGGGTGCTTTCTGGGCGGGTCTCTGACCTGCGGATCTTGTCGCGTTACACCGTTGGCATATGCAGTGAGTCATGTTGTCAGCGCACAAGGTCGCTATCTAGTGTGATCCGAGCCGTCATTCTCAGTGACAGAAAGGTCATCGTGGGTTACTGCCCGGCCGCCCCTCGTTTTCCCGCCGTGCCACGTGCTCTGCTTGCCAGGTGGACATCGACTGGGGGAAGAACCTGGTGCGGTGGCACACCTGCCGCCGGTACCCGTGCCTGTTCGGCTGCCACGCGCGCGACGCGCACCGCAGCCCCGTGACCGCGCGACTGTCCCCGGAGCTCGCCGCACCGGCGAGCCCGCCCGCCACGGCCGCGGACGTGCCGCCCGGGCTGTGGCACCCGCTGACCATCCCGGCCGCGAACGACCTGCTCTCCGCCGGTGGCTACGGCCTGCGGGTCGAGCGCTCGGCCGGGGGATCGCTGCAGCTCAGCGGCGCCGGGGCCGGGGCGGGGCTGCCGCTGGGGCACGATCCGAACTGGTCCGATCTCTACCGCGCGCTGGTCCGGCTGCGCCGGACCCGCCGGGTGTTCGACCCGGCGTGGCTGCACCGGCTGACCCGGTCGCTGGCCGCGGACCGCGACACCGGCGGCTCGGTGCCGCTGCCCGCCGACCGCGCGGACCTGCTGACCTCGACCCGGCACCAGCTCGCCGAGGACTGCTTCGCCGCGGTGCTCGGTCCCAACCGCAGCGTGCCGTTCCCCGCCGAGCGGATCACCGTCAGCGGGCCGGAGCGCACCGTGCAGCTGCAGGCCGCCGGCCCCCGCGAGCGCGCCCTGCGCCAACTGCGCGGCTGGGAGCGGCTGTCGTCCATTGTGGAATCCGATCCGGACCTGCGGATGCACTGCGCCACCCAGCCGGTGCCCGCGGTCGTGGTGGACACCGGCACCGGCTCGGCCGCGCTGACCCGCATCGCCGAGCCCGCACCCGCCCATCCGACGCACCCCGGCGGCACCATCGCGACCGACCTGGCCACGCTGCTGCAACCGGTGGACGACGGCACCCCGGGCCTGCTGCGCGTGGTGCTGGACAACCGCTTCGAGCGGCGTGAGGACGAACTCGAGTACTTCCTGGAGCACTTCGTCCGCCCGCTGCTGCGCACCTTCCGGCTGGCCCTGGACGTGCACGGGATCGGGCTGTTCGCCCTGGGCGGCGGCGGAATCGCCTTCGAGCTCTCGCCGGAGCTGCAGGCCACCGGCCGGATCGTGGTGACCGACTACCTGCGGGTGAGCCACGAGCCGACCCGTGCCGAGGTGTCGGCGGGAGCGCGCGCGCTGGTGGAGACCCTCGACGAGCTCAGCGCCGGGTTCAGCCGCCTCGAATCCGCGCGGCGGGAGAGCCGGGTGCGGCAGGCCGTCGACCGGGTGATCGCCGAGGAACTGCGCTTCCTGGGGCCGCGCACCGCGGAGCTGCTCTCCGGCGAACAGCCGCTGCAGTGCTACGTCCACACCGTGCCGGAAGCGCAGGACGAGGTGCTGAAATCGGTGCTGGACCGGGTCCAGCAGCGCACCCGCCGGCGCCGCTGGGACGACCGGTTGCCGCAGCCCGCGGTCGTGATCGACGTCGACCTGTGCGGGCTCGTGCCGCTGCAGCGGATCCTGGACGCCGCCCGCTCGGTTTCGGGGCCTCGGCCGGGCGCGCCGGGCGGCATCCTGGAGCTGGCCGGCCCCGGCACGCTTCCGCTGCTGCCGACCCACGCGGCCGCCACCTGGCAGAACTTCGTCTCCCGCAGCGGGCTGCGCGAGCGCTACCCGTCCGTCGACTGGGAAGAGGTGCGCGCCGACTTCACCCGCTCGTTCCTGGCCCGGCCGCGGGAGAAGCTGCGCACCGACAGCGTGAACGCCGGGCTGGCCCGGTTCGTCTGGGACGTGCAGGACGCCGGCGGGCGGGTGGTGTTCTGCACCGGCCGGCGCGAGCGGTTCCGCGAGCACACCGAGGAGGTGCTGGCCGCCGCCGGGGTGCCGGACGCGACGCTGCTGTGCCTGTCCGAGGACGGCGGCCGCCCGCGCACGGAGCTGAAGGTGGAGAAGCTCCGCGAGCTCGGCGATGTCGACGTGGTGGCGGTCTTCGACGACGAGCTGGCGAACCGCATCGCCGTGACCAAGGAGTTCGGCGGGGCCCTTCCGGTCGCCGTCGAGATCCCCGGCCTGGCCGCCGAACGACTCCCGACGCAGCCGGTGGCCGATGCCGCCGCGGTGATCGCCACCTTCGAGACCACGCCGCGGCCCGGCACGCGCAGCGGTCAGCGGCTTTCCAACACGCACTCGCTGGAAGAACTGCAGATCGGCGCGTTGCGCAAGAACCGCCAGGCGCAGCGCTGGGCCGTGCACCTGACCGAACAGGAATCGCTGTCCATCGTGGACTCGGTGGTGGCCGACGCGGACCGGGCGGCGGCGCGGACCGGGCGCAGCGCGGTCGCGAAGTTCGGCATCGACGAGCGCAGCGAACCCGAGCAGGTGCTGGCGGCGCTGCACCACGTGTTCACCCGCAAGCAGTTCATCAAGGGCTCCCGCGCCAACTACCAACCCGCCGACCTGCGGCGCGACGCCGAACCGTTCGTGCGCCGCGGCGAGCCCATCGAGGTGGTGCTGCTCGGCTTCCCGGTCAAGCAGTGCCTGAACCGGCTCAAGGCCGGCGGCCCGCTGCCGGACTTCGCCGAACTCGGTGCCATGGCGCGGCTTCGGGAGCTCCAGCAGGCGGTCAGCGCGGTGCACCGGCCCGGCCTGCACTTCAACATCCTCACCGACGGCAGGCACTTCCGGAGCCGCCCGCACGCGATCACCGACGCGTACCAGAAGAAGCTGCGCGAGTACGTCGACCTGGTCGGCATCGGCGACCGGACCACCGTCGAGGAGATCGACGCGGTCGCCGAGCAGCGGCTCGGCTTGCCCGGGCTGAAGGCCGAGCACACGTCGCGGGTCGCCCGCTACCGCCGGCTGCTCGCGGAGTCGCTGAGGTCCTTCGACATCACCGACAACCCGCTGCGGACGCTGGAGCTGGTGCACCTGCGCACCGCCGAATTGGGCGAGTTCGCGCCGCACGTCATCGGGCTGTTCCGGGAAATCCTGATGTCGCTGGTGTATTCGGTGCCGGTCGTGGTGCCCGCGGGCACGGACCGGCTGGAGTGGTCCACGGCGGTCTACGCGGACATCTACAACGTGACCGACCAGACCGTGTCGGCCGAGGTGCGCCAGGCGCGCTGCGCGGTGCTGCGCCGGGCTTGGCACACGGTGCTCCGCTACATGGCGACGATGCAGGTCGACGAGGAGTTCGGTTACGAGCGGATGTTCCCGAACCGGGTGCGGCTGACGCTCAGCGCGGTCCGCAAGGGCTGCCTCGGGTTCACCTACCTCGGCGGCTCCGGCCTGCTGCCCTGGCAGGGCACCGGGGTGCTCGACGACCGCGGCCACGTGGCGGTGGACTTCGCGATCTCGCTGCTGGACCAGGGCTTCGTGCCGGTGTACTCGCCGCTGCTCGGCCCCCGCCAGCCGTGGCTGATGGTCCCGTCCCAGCGAACCCACCTGACGGGCGCGATCGGCTCGGCGGTCCCGGCCCCGAGGGGACCGCGGACCCCGCCGGGGATCCGGCTCGACCCGGACTTCGCCGCCAGGGCCCGCCTCCGCCGGAAGTAGCGGCCGGTCGCAGTTTCAATTGAAACTGCGAACTGGGCGTCACTTCGCCGGGTGGAACGTCCTATCCGCGGAGTGCCTTGACGGTGGTGGCCAGGTCGGGGTCGGCGGCGGCGTGGTCCAGCGCGGCGGCCAGTGCCGCCAGGTAGGTGGGCTGGGCCGCCGCGTGCAGTTCGCGTCCGGCTTCGGTGATGACGCTGTAGACGCCGCGGCGGTCGGCCGGGCAGTGGTCGCGGACCGTGAGCCCGGCTGATTCCAGCCTGGCGACCAGGCGGCTCGCCGAACTCTGGTTCAGCCCGACGGCGTCGGCGAGCTCCTGCATCCGCAGCTCGCCCTGGTCCGCATCGGCCAGGTGGCACAGCGCCCGGTACTCCGACAGGCCCAGCCGGTGCTTGCGCTGCATGGCCTTGGCCAGCTCGCTCTCCACCCGGCCGGACAACGTGACGACCCGGCTCCACAGCTGGTCGTCCGCGGCGGGCTCGGCCATCGGGTCCCCCAGGTGTCGCGGCGGTCGTGGTTGACATCAAGGTACATGAATGCTCAAGATATGCATGCACATACAAATACTGAGCATGAAACTTGGAGGACGGCCATGACCACCACCGACATCGAGCGCATCGCCACCGATCCCGACTGGTACGAGCCGTACCGGATCTCGCAGGCGATCAAGGCCGGTGGGTTCATCCACGTCTCCGGTCAGGCGGGCATCGACGAACGCGGCCGCGCCGTCGGCGGCGACTTCAAGACCCAGGGCAGGCAGGCGTTCGCCAACATCGAGCGGGTGCTCGCCGCGGCCGGGGCCACCCTCGCCGACGTCGTCAAGGTGACCATCCTCGTCCGGGACATGGCCGCGAACCTGCCGGCGGTCATCGAGCTGCGCGAAGAATTCCTCGCCGAGCCGTACCCCGCCGACACGCTGCTGGAAGTGTCCTCGCTGGCCCGACCGGACTGGCAGATCGAGATCGACGCGATCGCCCTCGCCCGCTGACCGCACCGGAACTCCAGGAGCCACCCATGACCACGATCGAGACCACCGGTCCGCTGCTGCAGCCGTACCGCGGCGCGCGCCTGAGCCTGCCGAACCGGATCGCGATGGCCCCGATGACCAGGGGACGCGCCGACGACCGCACCGGCGTGCCCGCCGCGATCACCGGTGACTACTACGCCCAGCGCGCCGCCGCCGGGCTGATCGTCAGCGAGGGGATCTGGCCGAACCGGCTCGGCAAGGGCGGGCCCGGGATCCCCGGCCTGGTCACCGATGAGCAGGTCGCCGGCTGGCGGCACGTCACAGATGCCGTGCACGCCGGCGGCGGCCGGATCTTCGCTCAGCTGTGGCACGTCGGCCGGATGAGCCACCCGCGGACGCTCGGCGAGCTCCCCGTCGCGCCGTCGGCCCGCGCGGTCTCCGGCACGATCTTCACCGCCGACGGCCTGCTCGACCACGTCACACCGCGGGCCATGACCACCGCCGAGGTCGACGCCACGATCCGGGACTTCGGCGTGGCGGCGGGGAACGCGATCCGGGCGGGCTTCGACGGCGTGGAACTGCACGGCGCCAACGGCTACCTGATCCAGCAGTTCCTCGCGGAGAACACCAACGTGCGCGGCGACGGCTACGGGGGTTCCCGCAGCGGCCGGTTGCGACTGGCAGTGGAGGCGGTCGAAGCGGTGGCCGCGGAGGTCGGCGCCGACCGCGTCGGGCTGCGGATCTCGCCGGACAACCCCGAGAACGACATCGCCGAGCAGGATCCGCAAGGCACCTACCGGGCCCTGGTCGACGCCGTCGAACCGCTCGGGCTCGCCTACCTGCACATCGTGGAACGCGGGAACTACCCGGCGCTGGCGGATCTGCGGCCCCGGTGGCCGGGAACGCTGATCGCGAACTTCAACGGCCCCGAACCGACCACCCGGCAAGCCGGGGAACGCGTCCTGCGATCCGGTCTCGCCGACGTGATGTCCTACGGCCGGTTGTTCATCAGCAACCCCGACCTACCGGTGAGGTTCGCAGGCGGCCATCCGCTCGCACCGGTGGACGCCGACCACATCTACGGCGGCGGCGAGCGGGGCTACACCGACTACCCGGCGGTCGAGGCCCGCCTCCGCTGAGAGACCCGTGCGCACTTCTTGTCGCCATAGCAGCAAGAAGTTACCAAAGGTCTGTGGTTGGGACAAAGTAATC
>NZ_JBSGJZ010000020.1:0-152423 GCF_053605825.1 Saccharopolyspora sp. NPDC003752
GCACGGCACCGCGGCGGGGGGGGGGTTTCGGGGGGGGGGGGGGGGGGGTGGGGGGGGGGGGGGGGCGGGGCGCCGGGCCCCCCCCCCCCCCCCCCCCCCCCACCGGCGTCGGATGCGGGGGGCGTTCGGGACGAGCCGGGTGGAGCCGTTCTGAAACGGCCCCTCGGGCCGGTGCGTTCGTCAGGGCAGGATCGAATCGACGTAGCCGCCGTCCACGCGCACCGCGCCGCCTGTCGTGGCCGATGCGAGCGGTGAGGCCAGGTAGACGACCATGTTGGCGATCTCCTCGGGCTCGATGAGCCGCTGCAGGAGCGACTGCGGCCGGTTGGTGCGCATGAACTCGCGCTGCGCTTCCTCCCAGGGGAGGGCCCGGTCGACGAGCTGGTAGACGAAGTCCTCCACGCCGCCGGTGTGGGTCGGGCCGGCGATGACCGAGTTGACGGTGACCCCGGTGCCCGCGGCGGCCTTCGCGAATCCGCGGGAAGCGGCGAGCAACGCCGTCTTGCTCGTGCCGTAGTGGATCATCTCCTCGGGGATGACCACGGCGGAGTCGCTGGCGATGTTGAGCACGCGCCCCCAGCCGCGTTCCATCATCGCGGGCAGCAGCAGGCGGGTCAGCCGCGCCGATGCGAGGACGTTGACCTCGAAGTAGCGCCGCCAATCGTCATCGGTGATCTCGAGCGCCGGGGTGGCGCCGAAGATTCCGAGGTTGTTGACCAGGATGTCGACGTCGCCCGCCAGGTCCACGACTCGGTTCGCACCGTCGTCGGTGGCGACATCGGCGACGGCCGCGCGCACGGCCGCGTCCGGGACCTCCTGTCGGATCTTGTCGACGGCGGCGGTGACGGTCTTCTCCGAACGGCCGTTGACGACGACATCGGCGCCCGCGCCGGCGAGACCGCGTGCGATCGAGAAACCGATCCCCGCTGAGGAACCGGTGACGAGTGCGGTCTTCTCGCTGAGGTCGATGCGCATTCTTCGCCTCTCTGGCCGGAAAAATCGGCCGGTCGTCTCGTCGGGACGGTGATCGTGGCGCGTCGTGGAGGGGGCGAGCTGTTCGGGATGCGGTACGAGGCGTCGGCATTGGCGCCCTACTCGCGCGGCGCCGGAACATCCTTGGGATTCTCCCCCACGAAACCCTCCGCCGCTGACGCACCCGATGCTCCCGGACCCCGGAGGTCCGCAATTTCAATGGAAATCAGAGGTTCGATTTCCATTGAAATTGCGGGAGTTGTCCACAGCCTCCGGCGTGTCGTGGCCCGACACGCCGGTGGTCCGCAGTTTCAATTGAAACTGCGGACCACCGGAACGTAGATCACGGAACGTGGATCACCGGACGTGGATCACGGAACGTGGATCATCGTTGTGCCGGTATGTGCCGTGCTCGGGTGGCCGGACGTGCGCCTGGGCGCTGCGGGTTCCGTTACTGCTGGCCGGCGAAGCGGGCCGGTTGGAGGGTGGGGAGGTCCGTTTGGCCGATGAGCCGTTGGGGACGGAAGTCCGCGAGGATCTCCGCGGGGTTCCCGGTGAGGAGTTCTTGTGCGGCGAGACGTCCGAGAAGGGGGCCGAGCGTGACGCCGCTGTGCGTGCAGAGGGTGTAGATCCTGCCTCTGTCGCCGAGGAACCCGGCGACGGTCAGGCCGTCGGCGGGCATGGCGCGCTGGCCGATGCGCAGGGACTCCAAGCGGGCGCCTTCGGTGCCGTCGAGCAGGTCGTTGAGGCGGCTGCACAACTGCCCGGCGTGGTAGCCGTCGAGCGCCGGTGGGTTGGCCGGGTCGGCGTCGACGTCGAGGTCCAGGCCTTGCACGATCAGTCGGCCGCCGCCGTCCGGGCGGACGTTGAGCCGCGGCGTGGTGAGGACGCGGTCCAGCCTCGTGGGCAGCGGGTTGGTGTAGCCGAGCATCCCGACGGTCGCGGATCCCGCGGCGTCGGGATCGGCCACGGGGACGCGGTGGCCCGCCGACGCGGTGAGCGCCTCGGTCCAGCGGCCGACCGCGAGGACGACGGCGTCGGCCTCGGCGACGCCGTCGGACAGTTCGATCCGCACTCCGCCGTCGGTCTCGGACAGGCCGGTCACCGTCTCGGGGCAGCGCAGGCGCGCGCCGTGGTCGCGTGCCTCGCCCCACAGCCGCGATACGAGCAGCGCCGGGAAGACGTGACCTTCGGTGGGGTAGTGGGCGATGTCCGCGACGTGGTCGGGGACGCGCAGGTCGGGCACGAGTTCGCGGGCCCGCTGCGGGGTGGTCCATTCGACGGGGTAGCCGCGGTCGGCGAGTTCCGCGACCGAGGCGGCGAGCCGCTCCGCGCCGGTGGGGTCTTCGGCCCACTCGAGGTTCCCGTTGCGCACCAGCCAGGTCTGCGCGGCGTCGGAGGCGAGCGCGTCGTGTTCGGCGAGGCCGGCGACGTTGAGGTCGTGGTAGGAACGCGGGTTCTTGCTGTGCGAGTTGGTCCAGGCGAACGACGTGCCCGACGTCCCGGCCAGCGCCGCGGACCGTTCGAACACGGTCACCTCGGCGCCCTGCAGAGCCAGCGATCGTGCGACACCGGCACCCAGCACGCCGAGGCCGACGACGGCGATCCTCTTACTCATCGTTCCCTCACAATCTCACGGTGAACGGCCGGCGCGGATGCGTCGGCCCTCTTGCTGGACGTCGCGGCGGCCATCAGCAGCAGCACCACGGCCGAAGTGGCGATGCCGTACACCGCGTAGGGCACGGTCGTGCTCAGCACCTGCGCGACACCGCAACCGACGATGCCCGCCACCATGCTCGCGATCGCGGTCGCCGGGGTGAGGTGGCGGCGGCGGTGCAGCACGTAGCCGAGGAAGATCGGCGCGGCCAGCGCCGCCGCGGAGTAGGCGTAGGTGGCCACGAGCCACGGCAGGGCTTGCGGGAACACGACCGCCAGCACGGCCGCGACGATCGACACCGCGATGGTCAGCAACCGCGACAGCGCGACGGTTCGGCGCTCGCTCGCCGCCTTGCCGGCGATGTTCTGGTAGACGTCGCGGGTCAGGTTGGCGGTGACCGACTGCAGGGCGGCGCCGCTGGTGGCGACGATCGTCGAGACGAGGAACGCCGCGAAGACGATGAGCATCCAGGACGGCAGCTGGGTGAGCAGCCAGCCGGCGGCGTCCTCCTGGGAGGCCAGGTTCGGGTTCATCGCGTGCACCGCGAGCCCGATGCAGCCGGCGTAGACGCCGCTGATGAGCATCGTCAGGCCCGAGAGCCCGAGGCCGCGGCGCGCGTCGCTGATCCGCTTGGTCGCGAACACGCGCTGGTAGTAGAGCTGATTGGTCAGCGTGCCGGGGATGATCGCGGCCGCCCACAGCCAGATCTGCTGCCAGCCCACGGCCGTGACGCCCTCGAAGCCCCACAGCCGCTGCGGCACGACCTGGGTGACGTGCGTCCAGCCGCCGGCCAGTTGGATGCCGTAGATCGCGACGACGAGCGCCATGGTGATCTTGAAGAGGCCGAACACGAAGTCCGCCCACGCCACCGAGGTCAGCCCGCCGGGCAGCACGAACGCCAGCGAAGCGACGGCGATGACCGCGACGAGCACGGGGAGCGGGATTCCGGTCAGCTGGCCGAAGAGCCGGGCGAAGGCGACGAACTGCGTCGCGATCCAGCCGAACGGGACCACCAGCGCGGCGACCGCGGCGATGGCGGTGAGCAGCCGGTTCTGGCCGAACAGGCGGGTGACGACGTCGGGCACGGTGGTGAACCGCTGCTCGCGCAGCCAGCGCGCGATCAGCATGAGCAGCAGGAAGCCGACCAGCACGCAGCCTTCGTAGATGAACACCGACCACCCGGAGCTGTAGCCGATCCCGACGTGGGCGATGAGCACGCCACCGCCCGAGGCGGCGGCGAACTGGGTGATGACGACGACGAACAGCGGCAGCGACTCGTTGGCCGCGAGCCAGTCCTGGGAGGTCTTCGCGCGGCGTCCGAAGTAGACGGACATGGCGGCGCCGGCGCCGATCACCAGCAGGCTGGTGAGGACGATCCCGACCAGTTGTCCGGTCGAACCTGTGGGCATGGGGTGCCTCCAGTGATCACGCGCTGGCGAAGCGGCTGGGGTCGAGGTGGTCGATGTCGTGCGCGGTGCCGCCGGTCAGGACCAGATCGGCGCCGATCTCGCCGAAGACCGGTGCGAGCTTGAAACCGTGGCCGGAGAAGCCGGTCATGACCGTGGCGTTGCGCAGGCCGGGCAGGGCGCCGAGCAGCGCGTGCTCGTCCGGGGTGAACCCTTCGGCGTAAGTGCCGATCCGGATCGGGTGCGGCACGACGCCGGGCAGCAGCCGGGCCGCGGCGGCCGATGCTGCGCGGACGAATTCCGGGGAAGCGTTGCGGGGCAAGGCATCCGGGTCGTCCAGCACCGGGAACCCGAGGTGGTGCGGCACGGTCTTGATGGATGCGCCGTCCAGCGACGGGAAGCAGGAGAACCCGGCTTCCCGGTGCCGGCGGATGGTGATCGGCAACCGGTCCGGCAGGTGAGCGGGGTGGTCGCGGGCCGCCCACCAGCACGCGGTGATCAACCTGACCTCGACCGGAAGTCCTCGCAGCGGCTCCAGCCGCGACGCCCACGGTCCCGGGGCGAAGACGACGTGATCGGCGTCGAAGTCCTTGCCGTTGCTGGTGATTCGCCATCCGCGTGCGGTCTCGGAGACCTCCTGGACGGGGTGGTGGGGCAGCAGCGTCGCACCGGATGCCTCGGCGGCGTGCAGGGCCGCCTGCACCGCGAGCTCGGGGCGGAGGACGCCCGCGGCCGGATCGAACACCGCTACTTCGTCGTCGTCGACCGCGTGCTGGGGAAAGCGCTCCCGAGACCGGTACGCATCGAGGATCTCGTGGTCGAGCCCGTGCCCTTCGGCGCAGCGCCGGACGGCCTGGACGTCCGGGTGGTCGGCGCGACCGATCGTCAGCCCGCCGCACATCGTCAGCAGATCGGACCCGGACGTTCGCTCCAGGTCGCGCCACAGGCCGCCGGACCGCTGCAGCAGCGGGACGTAGCTCGATCCTTCCTTGTAGACGGTCCGGAAGATCCGCGATTCACCGGCGGATGCGCCGCGGTCGTGCCCCGGCGAGTGGGCGTCGAAGGCCAGTACCTCGGCCCCTCGACGGGTGAGTTGCCAGGCGGTCATCGCACCGATCACGCCGGTGCCGATGATCGCGATGCGCGAAGTTGCCAATGGTCACACTCCTTTGTGCCCCGATGACGATGTTCACGAGGGATGGGAGGTCCGTGAAAATGCGCACGGCGGATCGACCGATCCGCCCGGGATCGGTGGCTGAGGGGGATTCCTCGTTGCTAGGGAATCGTTTGTTCGAGGAAGTACTCGACGAGGTCGGGGCGCATGATGCTCCACGCCACTTCGGCGAGGCCGCCGTCGGTCAGCCAGGTCAGGCGCCGCAGCCGGATCACCGCCTTGCCCTCGGGCAGCTGCAGCCGATCCGCGGTCGCCTCGTCGAGGTTGATCGCATCGATGTAGACGCGGGACTTGGCCGCGGGAACGCCGATGCGGGTGAAGTAGTCGTGCACGGTCAGGTGGACGAGGTCCTCGTCCTGCAGTCGTGGTGCCAATGAGAACGGGATGACGGACAGCTCGACGGCGATCGGGTTGCCGTCGACGTCGAACTTCAGCCGCCGCAACTCGTGCACCGGCACGTCGTCGGCCACGCCGGGCAGTTCGACGTCGGCGTCCCCGGCCGGGAGCACCGTGATCGAGTCCACCGCGTGCAGCCCCGGGATCTCCGGGCCCTGCAGCACCGGGTTGGCGATGCGCAGCAGGTTCTCCTGCCGTGCACTCGATGCGACGAACGTTCCCCGGCGGCGGTGGCGCTCCACCAGGCCCGCCTGCGCCAGCTCGGTCAGCACTCGCTGCGCGGTCGCGCGGCCGATCGAGTGCTCCCGTTGGAGCTCGGATTCGGTCGGCAGCCGGGTTCCAGGCGGAAGCGCGCCGGAGCGGATCTGCCGCTCCAGCTCGTTGCGGATCCGCAAGTACGCCGGGACTGCCATGGGACGAGAATCTAGCGGGCGATCAATTGACCGGTCAATACTGGATTTGCACGGTCAATACCGGAGTGGAGCGCGGGTGCCCGGTATGAGCTGCCTTACAGGCACGTGCGGCATATTTGGATTTTGAGATTCCAATTATCTAGGGTCGTGCTCGTGCGGCTGACCAAAAGAACCGATCTCGCGCTGCGGATAGCGATGCGCCTCGCGGTCCTGGACGACCAGGCCGCCCCGACCACTCGCGAGATCGCCGATCAGGTCGCCGTTCCCTACAGCCATGCCGCGAAGGTCGTCACGCTGCTGCAGCGCCTCGGCGTCGTCGAGGCTCGGCGCGGTCGAGGTGGCGGGCTCACCCTGACCCGGTCTGGGCGCACCGGATCTCTCGGCCGACTCGTCCGCGAGCTCGAAGGCGTGGGCGATGTGGTGGGCTGCGAGGACGATCCGCCCTGCCCGCTGCGGTCGGCATGCCGACTGCGCGCGGCGCTGCGCAACGCCCAGGAAGCCTTCTTCGCCGCGCTCGACCCGATCACCGTCGAGGACCTGGTGGCCGCCCCCACCGGACCGATCCTGCTGAGCCTGTCGTCGAGGCCGCCGGCGGGCTGACCCCGGAACGCACCGCACCCGGTGCTCCGGTGCGGCCAAAAATACGAATACCGGATACCAGTTTGGAGTTGGCCGATGTTGTCCGAGGATTCGATCGAAACGGTGCGCGCCACCCTGCCGGCGGTCCGCAGTGCCATCGGCGAGATCGCGTCGGTGTTCTACGACAAGCTCTTCGCCGCTCACCCCGACCTGCTGCGCGACCTGTTCAACCGGGGCAACCAGGCAAGCGGCGAGCAGCAGCAGGCCTTGGCGGGATCGATCGCGGCGTTCGCCTCGGCGCTCCTGGAACATCCCGGCACTCCGCCCGAGGCGATGCTGAGCCGCATCGCGCACAAGCACGCGTCCCTGGGGATCACGCCCGACCAGTACGCGATCGTGCACGCCAACCTGTTCGCCGCCATCGCCGAGGTGCTGGGCGAGGCTGTCACGGATGAAGTCGCCGCCGCGTGGAGCGAGGTCTACTGGTCGATGGCGGACGCGCTCATCGCGATCGAAACCCGCCTGTACGCCGAGGCGGGCACCCCCGGCGGCGACGTCTGGCGCGACTACCGCGTCGTGGGCCGCCTGCCCGACAACGACGTCGTCACGTTCCTCGCCCGCCCGGTCGACGGCTCCCCGCTACCCGCATCGCGACCCGGCCAGTACGTGTCCGTGCAGGTCGAACTGCCGGACGGGGCGCGCCAGATCCGCCAGTACAGCCTCTCCGGCACGCCCGCCGACGCGGTGCAGTTCACGGTCAAGAAGGTCGTCGGCAGCCCGGACGGCGAGGTCTCCAACCACCTGCACGAGCGCGTCGCCGAAGGCGACGTCCTCCGGATCGGAGCACCGTTCGGCGATGTCGCGCTCGGCGACGGCGACGGCCCGGTCCTGCTCGCCTCGGCCGGCATCGGCTGCACCCCGATGATCAGCATGCTCAACCACCTGGCGGCCACCGGCTCGCCGCGCCGGGTCATCGCCGTGCACGCCGACCGCGCCCAGGGCACCCACGCATTCCGCGTCGACCTCGACCAACTCGTCGCGAAGCTGCCCGACGCCACCGCCCACGTCTGGTACGAGGCCCCCGAAGGTCCCTGGCCTGCCGACCGCACGGGCCTGGTCGACCTGACCGCGATCGGCATCCCGGAGGGCATCACGGCCTACCTGTGCGGCCCGTTGCCGTTCCTGCGGGCGGTCCGCACCCAGCTCCGCGAACTCGGCGTCCCGGCGGCCGACATCCACTACGAGGTCTTCGGCCCCGACCTCTGGCTCGGCCAGGACTGACGTTTCCGAGCAGTGCGCCGATGTTTCGGTCCAGCCCGCAGCGCTGAACCGCGCCTCGACGACCAGAGTGCCGACCACGCCCGAACCGGCGCCACCTGGTGCTCGTCTGCGATCAGGCGAGCAGTTCGCGCGCGTCCGTCCACATGCGAGTGACGATTTCGCCCGCCGGTGCCGTGGTGGCCAGGGCCGCGCTCTGACCGGCCCAGTGGTTGACCCGGTCGAGTCCGGCCGCGCCGCCTCGGCGCCACTGGCCCACCAGTCGCCGCTGGACGGGATATGGGGCGGGCAAAGGAGCTTCGTCGCTCGTCCACGCCGTCACGAACGGCGTCGGCGCCGCCCGTCCGAGTCGGCCGGTGTACGCGCGGGTGGTGACCGTCCGCTCCGGCGACAGCCCTTCCATGGCGGCCGACCAGCCGTCGTCGATGCCCGCCTCGGGGGAGCGCAGCAGCGCGGTCCCCACCTGGACCGCGCTCGCGCCCAGCGTCAGCGCGGCGGCCACGCCACGACCGTCCGCGATTCCGCCGGCCGCGATGACCGGGATCCGCAGCCGGTCGGCCAGGTGCGGGATCAGGGCGAACAGGCCGACGTCGGTCTGCTCGGCCGTCTGCGGGTCGAAGCTGCCCCGGTGCCCGCCCGCCTCCATGCCCTGGGCGACGACGGCGTCGGCGCCGGCGTCCTGGGCGGCCAGGGCGTCGGCGAGGTTGGTCGCGCAGGCGAACCACGCGATGCCCGCCCGGTGCAGCCGCTCGACGTAGTCATCGGCGAAGAGCCCCATGATCGACGAGACGACCGTCGGCCGGGCCGCCAGCATGGCCTCGCACTGCTCGGCGAAATCCGGGCTCGGAGGCCCTGCCTCGCCCGCTTCGCCGAATCGCGCCAGGAACTGCTCCGCCGCCTGCTGCCGCCCGGGGTCGTCGACCGGCGCGTCCGGGATCCAGGTGTTCAGCTGGAACGGGCCCGTCGTTCCCGCGCGGAACCGCTCCACCCAGTCGCCGATGAGTTCGGGCCGGTCGAGCACCACCCCGTTCGCACCCATCCCGCCGGCTTCGGCCACCGCGATCGCCAGCCGGGGCGGGCAGGCACCGGCCGTCGGTGCCTGCAGGATCGGCACGCGCAGGCCGAAGCGCGCGCAGAAATCCCGAACTCGTTGCTGCATGTGCATTTCCTCCCGTGGTTGTTGCGTGGTGGGCGAGCAGATCAGGTCTGCGGGTGCGGCGCGCTGCCGACGAGATCAGGTCGAGAAGAGGATGGACGAGGCTTCCCGCACGACGCGGTCGATGATCGCTTCGACGGGTTCGAGTTCGTCGATGAGGCCGATCGCTTCGCCGACGATGACGTTCCCGATGCTGTAGTCATCGTTGTCCTTGGCGTTGTTGAAGACCGCTTGCAGGCGGGGCAGGTCTTCGCGCATCTTCTGCTCGTGCCCGTGCCACTGACGGACGAAGTCGTTGCGCAGCACTCGTCCGGTGTAGTGGGAGGGCCAGTCCACCGCCCGGACGATGTCGTACACGCTCTGCCGCACGGTGTCGTCGCCGCTGGAGGCGAGTGCGCGGCGCTGCGCGGCGGCGGACACGGCCGCTTCCGTGCTCGCCCAGAACCGGCTCCCCATCACCACGCCGTCGGCCCCCAAGCACAGAGCGGCGGCCAGTCCGCGGCCGTCCGCCACCCCGCCCGAGGCCACGAGCAGTGTGTCAGGAGAACGCGCGGCGAGCAGGTCGGCCAGTTCGGGGACCAGGGTGAGGGTCGAACGGGTTCCGGTGCCATGCCCGCCCGCCTCTCCTCCCTGGGCCACCAGGACGCGCGCTCCGGCATCCAGGGCGCGTCGCGCTTCTTCGACCGTGCAGACCTGGCACAGCAGCGGCACGCCCGCGTCGTGGATCCGGTCGGCGAACGGCATCGGGTCGCCGAACGACAGGAACACCGCTGCCGGGTCGTGATCGAGCGCGACGTCGAGCAGCTCGGGATTCCGGGCCAGGCACCACGTGATGAACCCGCATCCGACCCGCCTGCTCACCGACGCCAGCTGCTCGTCCAGCCATTCGCGATCGCAGTAGCCGCCACCGAGCAAGCCCAGCCCACCCGCCGCGGACACCGCCGAAGCGAGCCGAGCATCGGCGACCTTGTCCATCGGCGCGAGCACGATCGGCCGCTCGATGCCCAGCGCCGCCGTCAGTCTGGTCGGGATCACCGCGTTCTCCCCGCTGTCGACCTGCGTCTCCGGTGCAGGAAGGACGCTAGGCTCTGCTAGGAATCGTGTCCAACGATGAGTGGCGAACGCTGCCATCGCCGGCGACGAACCCTCAAGGTCAGGAGCGAGCCCGTGGAGTTGTCGGACCTGCAGGTGTTCGTCGTCGTGGCACGCACCGGTGGCATCACGCGCGCGGCCGCGGAGCTGCACACCGTGCAGTCCACCATCAGCGCGCGAATGGCAGGACTGGAACGAGAACTCGGCGCGATCCTCCTCCGCCGCCACGCCCGGGGAGTGGCCTTGACCGCGGCCGGGGAGCAGTTCTTCGGTTACGCCCAGCGGATCACCTCGCTCGCGGACGAGGCCCGCCGCGCCGTTCGGGACGACAGGCCCTCCGGACCGTTGCGGATCGGGGCGATGGAGACGACGGCCGGGATTCGGCTGCCGCCCGTCCTCGAGTCCTACACCGCGGCCTGGCCGGATGTCGACCTTTCCGTGCTCACCGGCCCCACCGAGTCGTTGGTGGCGCTGGTCAAGGACCACGCCCTCGACGGAGCGCTCGTCGCCGGCCCCGTCGACGACGAGGACCTGCACGAAGAAGAGGTCTTCACCGAGGAAATGGTCGTCATCACCGCGCTGAGGCACCGCGACCTCGATGACGCATTGCGCGGACCCAACGGCCCCCGGCTGCTCGTGTTCCGCGCGGGGTGCTCGTACCGGCGCAGGCTCGAAGCCGTCGTCCGAGCGCGCGGCGTGGAACCGAAGGTCCTCGACTACGGCACGGTCGAAGGCATCCTCGGCTGCGTCGCCGCGGGCCTCGGGGTCACGATGCTGCCCCGGGCGCTGGTCGAGCATTCCGGACTGCGCCACCGGCTCCGCCTGCACCGGATGGCGCCTGCCGATGCAACGGTGACGACCGTGCTCGTTCGTCGTCGCGACGCACACGCCACCATGGCGCTGAAGGAGTTCCGCCGGCACCTCCACGCCGCGTCCGACCGCAGTGCACTGGAGCCGTCGCAGGTCGCTCTATAGCTGTGATGCGGTGGCCCGTGTTCGACCACAGCACACGAGCATTTCGTTCTTGCAGCTCGGGGTTACGGCGTGTCGCTTCAGGCCAGGTATCCGGCACTGGAGTTCACGACGACCTCGACCGGGCTGCCGGCGTTGTTCGCGATGCGGGCGGAACCTGGTGGTCCGGCGTGCTTGGATGTGGTCATGTTCGACGTTGCTGGCGACTCCATCGATGCGCTGGTCGAGTCCTGGGAAGAAATCCGCCTGTTCTACCAGGATTCCGCGAACGCCGAGTACGACCGGGCCGTACTCGACTGCGTCGCCGAGCTCGCCGAGGAGCCCGGTGGCGAGCAGGCGTGGCTGTGGGTGTTCGGATCGGTGATCACCGCTCCCTACCTCACCTGGCTCCCGGGCGACGGTGTCGTGGATGCGGCGGTCAAGGCCCTCCGAGCCGCCGACGCGGCCTTGCGGGCTCAGCCGTGCACCCATGTCTCCCACCCGTACGAGACCCACACGGACGAGGACGACGAAGCCCTCCTCGACGTGTTCTCACCGCTCGCGAACGAGGGGGAGGAATGGGAGGAGCCGCGGCCGCGGGAGGAATGGCTCTGCCCACGGAATGCGGCTGGATTCGCGCGCATCGCCTTGGACATCCTCAACCCCGGTTCGGTGGCCGACGTCCCGGCACGCCTGCCGGCCGAGGCAGTGGAGCAGATCGACGTGCTGTCGTCCCTTCTGGAGGGGTATCCGAAGTGGTCGACCGACGTCGAGGACGAGATCGCTTCGCAGGGCTGGGCCCTGTCCACCGCAGATCCGGAGGAGCTGGCCGGGCGGGTCTTGGTCGTCAGGGCGGTGAGCTGGCACGCGATCTGGGACACCGAGCGGAAGTCGGTCCTCGACGACCTGATCGAGGGCCTGGAGGACGCGCTCGCGCGCTACGACCGCGTTTCCTGCGAACATGATCCCGATGATCATCCCAGGCTTCCCGGCAGCGGACCGATTGCGGCGGAGCAGGGCATCTTGCTGAGCTACGCCGCGGGCAGGGCCCGCTACGAACGTTCCCCCCGGGGCCGGGAGGAGCCGTTGGAAGCCCTGTTGTGCCCGGCGTACATCGCCGCCATCGCGCAGGAGTCGCTCGACTCGTTGACCAAGTGCCGGGATCAGCGCTTCGGAGCCGGTGACACATCCCGGTCCAATGTGGATAGTTGAGCCGCGCGGCTGTCCGAACTCGGTAAGCGGAGGTCAAGTCGTCCAACCTTTCGGCGGATGATGTTCTGGCGCACTGACGCGAACAACTCGCGTCAGCGACCGCGCGGCGATCGCCAGGTCGCCGGGTGAGCCTGCGATCCGCTTATCGCCACGGCCCTCCCCGCTCCCCGCGTTCGGCCCGTGGTTCCGGCTTGGGCCGAACGGGTACCCGGCGCCATGTTCCTCTGGTCGGCAGAACCACAGGTCCGATGCGACGGGTCGCCATCGTGCCGTTCGGCAGTGGCGCCGGCCCTGCTACCGAGGGCCGGCGGCATGTCGCGTGCCGTGCTCGTGGTGCTGGGGGTGGTATCGGCGGCGTGGGCGACATAGAGTGGATTGCGCGAAACTGATCGATATATGCTCTTATCAATCATGTTGGAGCAAAGGTGCGCAGTCTTGTCGGTGTGCGCACGTGGCCGTGGTGCGGGAAGGTGACCCATGGACGTAAGGACAGGTGTGCTCGGGTGCGGGCTGCGAGTGGGGATCGCCGACCACGCCCACCGGCCCGGTGAGGGCTCGCGGATCGTCGCGGTGTGCGACCCGGATCCGGCGCGCGCCGCTGCCGCCGCGCAGCGCTACGGCGACGACGTCCGGCAGACGCACGCGCTCGACGAGCTGCTGGCAAGCGAGCTCGACGCGGTGTTCGTGGTCAGTCCGGACCACCTGCACGAAGAGCACGCCATCCGCTGCCTGGAAGCCGGGCTCGCCGTCTACCTCGAGAAGCCGCTGGCGGTCACCACGGCCGGCTGCGACCGCGTCCTCGCCGCGGCGCGGCAGTTCGGCGGCAAGCTCTACGTCGGGCACAACATGCGGCACATGCCGGTGATCCGCACGATGCGCGATCTCATCACCTCGGGCGCGATCGGCGAGGTCACCTCGATCTGGTGCCGCCACTTCGTCGGGCACGGCGGTGACTTCTACTTCAAGGACTGGCACGCCGACCGGAGCAAGAGCACGAGCCTGCTGCTGCAGAAGGGCGCGCACGACATCGACGTGCTGCACTGGCTGGCCGGCGGGTACAGCAGGCGCGTCAACGCGATGGGCGCGTTGACGGTCTACGGCGACATCATCGACCGCAACGAGCGCGAGACCTACAAGACGGGCCACGACTGGGCCGAGTACGAGCAGAACTGGCCGCCGCGCAGCCAGACCGGCCTCAACCCGGTGGTGGACGTCGAGGACCTGAGCCTGGTCAACCTGGAGCTGGACAACGGCGTGCTGGCGAGCTACCAGCAGTGCCACTACACGCCGGACTACTGGCGCAACTACACCGTCATCGGCACCGAGGGCAGGCTGGAGAACTTCGGCGACGACGCGGACTCGGTGGTCAAGGTGTGGAACCGCAGGCACCGCGGCTACGCGCCCGATGCCGACCAGGTGGTGGAGGTCGAGCGCGCCAGCGGCGGGCACGGCGGCGCGGACCCGCGCATCGTGGCCGAGTTCCTGGCGTTCGTGAGCGCGGACGTGCCGACCGTCACCTCGCCGATCGCGGCGCGGGAAGCGGTCGCGACCGGTTGCGCGGCAACGGAATCGCTGCGCAGCGGTGGAATACCGGTCGAGGTGACCGCGCCGGATGCCGCCCTGATCGACTACTTCGCGCGGTCCCACGTCAGCTCGTCCTGACCAGTGCTCCGCTGCGCCCGCCGCATCGGCGGGCGCAGCGGAGCGCTCCGCGCCCTTCTGACGAGACAAGTCATCACGCATCCCCGGAGATCGTTCCAAGATGTGGTGCGCGGCCGCGTGCGGGACATGGCCACTTGGGGCGCAGGGCGCCGGTTTCGCGCGAAAGCGGCGTTCCGAGTGGGGCGGGATGGCGGTTTCGCGCGAAACCGCCATCGGCGTCAGGCACCGGGCGGCTTCGGATGAGCCGGGCGGAGCGGGCAGGGATCTGCTCCGCTCCTGTGGCTGCTCGACGTGTTCACGGTTGTGCTTCTCCACGATGACGCGCCCACGCCGGACGGTGTGTCAGGGGTGGAGGACGACCTTGATGGCTCCGGAGGCGCGGTCGCCGGCCACGCGGAAGGCCTCTGCGGCGTCGTCGAGGGGGAAGCGGTGGGTGATCACCGTCTGCGCGATCTCGGGGTTGCCGGCGAGCATCGCCGCGGCCTGTTCGGTGTCGCGGACGCCGTCGTGCCGGCCGTAGGCGATGGAGTGGATGTAGCTGAGTTCCTTGACCAGGCTGACGATGCCCGGGATGGGCGCGGTGTGCTGGTATACGCCCAGCAGCACGACGCGACCGCCGACGCGGGCCAGTTCGGCGCACCGGGCCAGGCCGGCCTCGCTGCCCGCGGCGTCGATCACGACGTCGTAGGCGCCGTCCGCCGAGCCGAACCCGAGGCGTTCCGCCGCGATCCTCTGGTGCTCGTGGCGCACCTCGACATCGACGTCGAAGCCGCGCTGCCGGGCTACCGCCGCAGCCAGCAGCCCGATGCTGCCGCCGCCGACGACCGCCACCCGCTCCCCGGGCTCGAGTGCCGCGCTACGCACACCGTGCCAGGCCACCGACGCCGGCTCCACGAGGCAGGCGTCGCGCACATCCAGGCCGGACGGGAGTCGGACGAGCATGTTCTCGGCGACGGTGACGGCATCGCACATCCCGCCGTCCCTGAATATCCCCAGCGTTCCGCGCTCCGGCGCGTTGCACCGCTGGACGTGGCCGGCGCGGCACTGGTCGCACTCTCCGCAGTAGACGGTGGGTTCGACGGCGTAACTCGTGCCGTCGGCGGCAGTGCCGGCGAACTCGTGACCATAGGTGTAGCCCTGCACGCCACTGGTCGCGAAGCCCACGTCGGTCCCGCAGATACCCGCCGAGGCGATGGTGAGGCGAACCCCGGGTGCTCCCAGTTCTTCGACCTCGGCCACGTGGATACCCGAATCGGTGTTCCGTACGGCGCGCATGGTGATCCCTCTCCGCTTGCGGTTATGCGAACGCCGTTAGCTTAGATTAAGTGATAGATGTTCGCATAGCGGTTACCCTTGCCTGGTGCGCGAACCGATGACGACAGCCGGGACAGGCGATCCGCCGCCGAAGAGCGGGCCGGGAACGAGGCCGGGCTCGGCGGCCTGGTGGCTCGCCCGGGAGCGGGAACCCGCGCGGCAGCGGCGGCGCCGGTCGTTGACCCTCGATGCCATCCTCGACGCGTCCATGGCCCTGCTCGACACCCGCGGGGCAGCCGCGCTGACGATGCGCAACCTCGCCGAGGCGCTCGACTGCACGCAGGCGTCGCTCTACCGCCACGTGCGCAACCGCGAGGAGCTGGTGACCCTGCTCGTCGACCGGACCCTCGGCGTCGCGAGTTCGGCTCCGCCCGACGGCGCGGACTGGGCCGAGAAGGCGGCGTGGTCCGCACGCCTGTTCCGCGAGCACCTGCTCCGGCACCCCGGCGTGGCCTCGCTGCTTCGCGGGACCGAGCGGCTCGGTCCCAACTCGCTGGCCGGGAGGGAGTACTCCCTCGAACTGTTCATCGGCGCCGGTCTCAGCCCCCGGCTCGCGGCCGCCGTCGCGTCGTCGCTGGCCACCTTCGTGATCGGCTCGGTGCACTTCAACCTCGGCCTGGACGCGTCGGATTCCGAGGAGATCAGTCACCGGCGCCTGCTGTACCGCTCACGAGACGCTGCGGCCTTTCCACTGCTCGTCCAGCACGCCGATGTCCTCGCGGAGGTCGGCAGCGACGACGAGTTCGAAGTCGGCCTCAACGCATTGTTGACCGGATTCCGGATCCTGATCGAGCGCGAGGACATCGCACGCGACTGATGTGGAACAGGTGCACCAACTCGTCCGTCGCGGATGATCACTCATCCTTGATCGACACGAGTTGGTGCAGTCGGCTGAGCGGTTACCGCGATCCGTCGACCGCGGCCCGCGGGTCGGCGTCGGTGACCTCGGTGGCGAAGTGGCAGTGCGAGACGTGCCCCTCGCCCAGGTCGTGGCCGGCCGGAACGGTGTGCGCGCAGTCCGGCCGGGCCATCCAGCACCGGGTGTGGAACGGGCAGCCGGACGGCGGTGCGATCGGCGACGGCGGGTCGCCTTCGAGCACGATGCGCTCCTGCTCCGGTTCGTCGTCGAAACCGGGGCGCGGGATCGCGGACAGCAGGGCCCGGGTGTAGGGGTGCGCGGCGTGGTCGTAGACCGCGTCGCAGTCGCCTTCCTCGACCACCCTGCCCAGGTACATCGTCGCGATCCGGTCGCAGAAGTGCCGCACCACGTCGAGGTCGTGCGCGATGAACACGACGGTCAGCGACAGTTCGCGCTGCAGCTCGGCGAGCAGGTTGAGGACCTGCGCGCGCACCGAGACGTCGAGCGCCGAGACCGGTTCGTCGCAGATCAGCACCTCCGGGTTCAACGCGATGCCGCGGGCGATGCCGATGCGCTGGCGCTGCCCGCCGGAGAACTCGTGCGGATACCGGTCGAGGTGGTCCGGCCGCAGGCCGACCTGTTCCAGGAGCTGCTCCAGCCGCGGGCGCAGGCCCGACTCGGGCAGCGCGTCGCGATGGATCCGGAACGGCTCGGCCAGGATCGAGCCGACGGTCTTGCGCGGGTTGAGCGAGGCGTAGGGGTCCTGGAAGACCATCTGGATGTTGCGCCGCATCTGGGTTCTAGCAGCGCCTTTCGCGCTGTGGACGTCGACGCCCCGGTAGCGGATCTGCCCGCTGGTGGGCTTCTCCAGCGCGGTGAGCAGCCGGGTCAACGTGGACTTGCCGCACCCGGACTCGCCGACGATGCCCAGCGCCTCGCCCTTGCGCAGCTTCAGGCTCACTCCGTCGACCGCTTTGACGGTGGCCGATCCGAGGCCGAACCGCCCGCCGCCGCGCTTGCGGTAGTGCTTGGTGACGTCGTGAACTTCGAGGATGTGCTGATCGGTCACGATGCGACCTCCGTCCAGAAGTGGCACCGGGTCTGCCTGCCGTCGTCCAGCTGCAGCAGTTCCGGTTCGACCGACTCGCAGTGTTCGCGCGCGATGCTGCAGCGGGGGTGGAAGCGGCAACCCGCGGGGCGATCGGTGAGGCTCGGCGGCAGGCCGCTGATCGCGGGCAGCGGGCCGCCGCGGTGCGACCGCCGCGGGATCGAGGCGACCAATCCCTGGCTGTACGGGTGGATCGGCGCGGTGAACAGCCGGCGGATCGGCCCGTGCTCGACGACGCGCCCGGAGTACATCACCAGCGCGCGGTCGGCCATCTTGGCCGCGACACCGAGGTCGTGGGTGATCAGCACCAGCGCCAGGCCGCGCTCGGCCTGCTGCTCGGCGAGCAGGTCGAGGATCTGGGCCTGCACGGTCACGTCGAGCGCCGTGGTGGGCTCGTCGGCGATCACGACCTCCGGGTCCAACGCCAGCGCCATCGCGATGAGGATGCGTTGGCGCATGCCGCCGGAGAACTGGTGCGGGTAGTCACCGGCGCGGCTGGCCGCCGCCGGAATCCGCACCCGGTCCATCATTTCCACGGCCTGCCGCCACGCCTGCCTCCGCGACGCGCCGCGGTGCAGCCGGTACAGCTCGCCGATCTGCTTGGCCACCGGTTGCACCGGGTTCAGCGCGGTGAGCGCGTCCTGGAAGATCAGCGACACCCGCGATCCCGTTGCCGCGCGGCGTTGCCGCTCGGACAGCGCGAGCAGGTCCTGGCCGCCGAGCTCGACGGTGCCGCCGACGATCTCGGCCGGCGGCGTGTCGAGGATGCCCATGATCGCCTGCGCGGTGACGCTCTTGCCCGAGCCCGATTCGCCGAGCACAGCCAGTGTTTCGCCCGCGCCCACGCTGAAGCTGACGTCCTGGACGGCGTGCAACCGGCCGGCGGGCGTGTGGAAGTCGACGCTGAGGCCGCGCACGTCGAGAACCGTGCGCCGGTCGTCCTGGTGCGGTGCGGACCGCGCCTTCGCGTTCATTGCTTTCCCTTCGGGTCGAGGGTCTCCCGCAGGCTGTCGCCGAGGACGACGAACGCCAGGACGGCGCCGGTCAGGAACAGGGCCGGGTAGACCAGCAGGTGCGGGCTGGCCTGCCACTGCTGCTGGGCGGTGGAGAGCTGGAGCCCCCACGAGATCGCGGGCGGCTGGAGCCCGATGCCGAGGAAGGTCAGCGCCGCCTCGGCGGCGATGACACCGCCGATCTCCAGGGTTTTGAGCACGATCAGCGAGGTCAGCGCGTTCGGCGCGATGTGCGTGCCCATGATGCGCAGGTGGCTGCCGCCCAGCACGCGCGCGGCCTGCACGTATTCGAGGTTGCGGATCTTGAGCACCGAGCCGCGCATGTAGCGCATGCCGCCGGGCCAGCCGAAGACGATCAGCACCAGGCTCACCGTCCAGATCGTGCGTTCCTCGAACAGGTTGAGCACCACGATCGCGGCGATGATCATCGGCAGGCCGAACACCACGTCGGCGATCCGCGACACGACCCCGTCGACGATGCCGCCGAAGTAACCGGCCAGCGCGCCGAGCACCGCGCCCAGCACGAAGGTCACCGCGGTGACGAGCAGGCCGATCGCGATCGACGGCCGGGCGCCGTGCACGACGTTGGCGAAGTAGTCGCAGCCCTGCATGTCGAAGCCGAACGGATGGCCCGGCGCCGGGCCCGCGCCGCTGAGCCGCAGCTCGCAGTGCATCGGATCGACGGAGGTGAACAGGCTCGGCCAGACCGCCATCAGCACGTAGCAGGCGGCGATCAGCACCGCGACCACGAACAGCGGCGCGCGCAGCGGCCTCGGCAGCCGCCCGATCACGGTGAACTTCCGGCGGGGCGCGGCCCGGGTGGGAGTGGGGGAGAAGTCGGTCCGGTCAGCCATTGCGCACCCTCGGGTCGATGATTCCGTAGCTGATGTCCACCAGCAGGTTCACCAGCAGGTAGATCAGGATGATGAAGGTGGCCACGCCCACCACGATGGTGCCCTGCTGGGTCTGCACCGCCTGCACCAGCAGGCCGCCGATGCCGGGCAGGTTGAACACGCTCTCGACGATCACGGCGCCGCCGAGCATCGCCGCCAGGCTGAGCCCGAGGTAGGTGACCACCGGGATCATCGAGTTGCGCAGCGCGTGCCCCCACACCACGCGACCGGCCGACGCGCCCTTTGCCCGTGCGGTGCGGATGAATTCGGCGCCCATCACGTCGACCAGGCTCGACCTGGTCAGCCGCGCCAGCGGCGCCGCGGCCTCCAACGCCACCACCAGCGCGGGGAGGATGAAGCTCATTGGCCAGCCGCCTGCCACGCCCGCGATCGGGAACAGCTGCAGCTTCAAGCCGAACACCAGCTGCGCCATGAACGCGATGACGAACCCGGGCAGCGCCACGAAAAGCACCGTGAACGCCAGGGTCAGGTGGTCGCCGAAGCGGCCGCGGTGCAGCGCGCCGAAGATCCCGACCACGAGGCCGATCACCAGCTTGAACACCCAGGCGGTCAGCGCCAGCTGCAGCGTCGTCGGCCACCGCTCGGCGATCATCTCGAGCACCGGCCGGCCGAAGAAGTCGGTGCCGAAGTCGCCCTGGAACAACCCGGTCATGTACAGCAGGTACTGGGTGATCAGCGGCTCGTCCAGGTGGTACTGCTCGCGCAGCGCCGCCACAGTGGACGGTGGCATCGGCCGGCCGCCGGCGAGCGCGGCGATCGGGTCGCCGGGCATCGCGTAGACCAGCGCGAAGATCAGGAACGTGACGCCGAACAACACCGGCAGCATCGCCGCGAAGCGGCGGACGACGTATCCGAGCATGTCGGCATCACCCCTCGCGGCCGGGGCCGCACTCGAACTCGGTCAGGTAGTACTGGAGGTCGCCGCCGAGCGTGACCGGCGCGGCGCACGGCGCGTGCGCGGCGTAGATGGCCGGGTAGTAGAGCGGAATCGCGGGCATGTCGTCGAGGATCAGGTCCTCGGCGCGCTGCCAGAGCCGCGCCGCTTCCAGCTCGTCGCCGGTGCCCAGCGCCTGGTTGATCAGTTCGTTGGCGCGCGGGTTGTCGTAGCGGGTGTACTCGTTGCCGTCGCCGCCCTTGCGGAACATGCCCAGGTACTGGTCGGGGCTGGGGTAGATGTCGCCCCAGAGGCTCAGCGCCGGACCGGTCAGCTCGCCGCTGATCTGCGCCTGCGTGAGCTGGGCGGGCAGCACCGGCTTCAGCTTGACCTCGGCGCCCAGCTCCTGCCGCAGCGCGTTGGAGATGGCCAGCGCGATCTGCGACATCTCGGTGCCGCCACCGCCCCCGGTGTTGGAGTACCAGATGACCACCGGTTCCCGGAATCCGCCGGCTTCCGCGACGAGGCGGCGAGCCTCGTCCGGGTCGTACCGGCAGGCCGTGCAGGCGTCCGCCCGGTAGGGCGCGCCGACCGCCTCGACCAGCAGGGAATGGGCCGGGGTCGCCGTGCCGCGCAGCAGCGCCCCGGCCATCGCGTCGCGGTCGATCGACAGCGAGATCGCCTTGCGCAGCCGCGGATCGCGCAGCGACTCGACGTACTCGGGCACCAGCATCTGGGTGATCTGCCGCTGCTGCGGGATCGCGAACAGGCCGGAGCCGCCGAGCTGGGTGCGGGCGTCGTTGAGCAGGCCGCCGGGCAGGTTGCGCAGCACGTCGAGCTGCCCGGCCTGCACGTCGCGGTAGGCGGTGTCCTGCGACTGGTAGATCTTGAACTGGATCTCCTCGGCCGCCCCGGGCGGCACCTCGCCCTGGTAGTCGTGCCAGCGCTGCAGCACGATCTTCTCGTTGCGGTCCCAGCGGACGAAGCGGTACGGGCCGTTGCCGATCGGCGCCTGCGAGTAGGCGGTGGGGTCGGCCAGGCCCTCCTGCGGGATCGGGCACGCGCTGTAGGAGGCGATGATCTTCGGGAAGTCGTAGTTGGGCTGCTTGAGCGTGACCTGCAAGGTCAGCGGCCCGAGCACTGCCAGCCCGCGCAGCGTGTCGCGCTGCGGCGGGTCCTCGTTGACCTCGTCGAAGCCGTCGATGACGCTGAAGGTGGAACTCGCCTTGTACGCGTTGGGGCCGTAGGAGACCGCGTTCCAGGTGTCCGCGTAGGTCTGCGCGGTGATCGGTTCGCCGTTGTGGAACGTGCGGCCGGGGCGCAGCGCGATCGTCCACACCCGACCGTCGGCGGTGCGCACGCTTTCCGCGCCGCGCATCCGGAGGTCGCCGGCCCTGGCGAAGCCGAGGCCGGTCAGCGGCTCGCACAGTCCCATGTAGACCTGGCTGCCCGATTGCTGCTGCGAGTTGAGCTCCGGCGGGTCCGGGTACTGCGCGACCCGCAGCACTCGCCCGGCGTCGGCGTCGGGCATGCCGCAGCCCGTCAGCAGTGCCAGGCACATCCCGGCGGCGAGCACCAGCCGTCTCCGGAGCTTCTGGGGCATGTGTTGCTCTCCCTAACTCAGATAACCAGCTTGCGCATGTGTGCTCGTAAAACCGAGTTATCGAGCAACTTCATGCAAGTTCGGTCATTATTAACGCGGCCGGTGGTGCCTGTCACTACCTCGGTCCGCATTGCCTGGAACGTGCTGGTCAACGCGCTTGATCCGGTGACGTCGCGTGGTCGGGGCGCTACGCACGGCTTCTTTGCGGGGGCTGTCGCTGCAAGTTGGCGGCTCCTGCAGTAGCGATGGTTGGGGCGATATGCTGATTGATATTGATTGTTTAGTCTCTTGTTCGATCAAATTCGGGCATCTAGGCTGGCGGCGTGGCGCGCTGCGACGGACTCCGCGTGGCGGTCCGGCAGTGCCCGGCCTCCCGCTGCGCCGTCGTTCGGCGGCGCACCGGGGAACCAGCTCGCCGCGGAAACGACAGGTTTGGAGGACTTGATGACGTCTGGCGGATATCTCGTGGACGGCGAGATCGACAGCCAGCCGGAATGCTGGCTGCGCGCCGCGGAGCTGGCCCGGGAGGTGGCCGGAGTGCTGCCGGCCCGCGGTGAGCGGGTGGCCGTGGCCGGGTGCGGCACCTCCTGGTTCATGGCCATGGCGTACGCGACGCTGCGGGAGGCCGCCGGCGAGGGCGTGACGGACGCGTTCCCCGCGTCCGAGATGCCCATCGGCCGGCCCTACGACCGCGTGGTGGTGATCAGCCGCTCGGGAACCACCACGGAGGTGCTCGAACTCCTGCGGCGGCTGAGCGCAACGGTGCCCACGGTCGGGATCACCGCCGTCCCCACCGCGCCCATCGCGGACGCCTGCGACGAGCTGGTCGCGCTGGAGTTCGCCGACGAGCAGTCCGTGGTGCAGACGCGGTTCGCGACGACCGCGCTGGCCCTGCTCCGCGCTTCGCTCGGAGCGGATCTGACCGGGGCCGTCGCGGATGCCCGCACCATGCTGGGCGCCGAGCTCGGCGCGCTCCCGGCCAGCGAGCAGATCACCTTCCTCGGGAAGGGCTGGACGGTCGGGCTGGCGCACGAGGCGGCGCTGAAGGTGCGGGAAGCCGCGGGCCTGTGGTCGGAGGCGTACCCGGCCATGGAGTACCGGCACGGCCCCATCAGCATCGCCGAACCCGGCCGGGTGACCTGGATGTTCGGCGAGACCCCGACCGGGCTCGCCGCCGAGGTCGCCTCGGCCGGAGCCGACTTCGTCGACAGCGGGCAGCGCGACCCGATGGCGCACCTGGTGCTCGCCCAGCGAGTCGCGGTGGCTGCGGCGGTGAAGCGCGAGCTCGACCCGGACAACCCGCGCAACCTGACCCGGTCGATCGTCCTGGACGACATGTGACGGACAACGCCGGCGGCCCCGTGGTCGGTGTCGACGTGGGCGGGACCGAGACCAAAGCGGTGCTGGTCGACGCATCGGGGACGGTGCTGGCACAGCGCCGCCGCGCCACGCCGCCGCCGTCGCCCGACACGGTCCAGCGGGTGCTGGACCTGACGTCTTCGCTCGTCGCCGACCTTTCCGAGCGCGCCGCGCCGACGGCCGTGGGCTTCGTCGTGCCAGGGATCGTCGACGAATCCCGGGGCGTCGCGGTGTTCTCGGGGAACCTGGGGTGGTCGGACGTGCCGTTCGGCTCGTTGCTCGCGGAGCGGATCGGGCTGCCGGTCGCCTTCGGGCACGACGTCCGGGCCGGGGCGCTGGCGGAACACCGGCTAGGTGCCGCCCGGGAGGCGAGCGACGCCGTGTTCCTCCCGGTCGGCACCGGAATCTCGGCGGCGCACGTGCGATCCGGTCGGGTCCACGCCGCAGGCGGATACGCGGGGGAGATCGGGCAGGTCCCCATCGAGGCCGGCGAACGCCGGCGGATTCGCCTGGAGGAGGTCGCGTCCGCGGGCGCGATCAGCCGGCGCTACCAGGACCGGACCGGGACTCCGGCGGCGGGCGCGGCGGACGTGGCGAGGCGGGTCGCCGCAGGGGACCCGGTCGCCACCGCCGTCTGGGACGAGGCGGTCGATGCGCTGGGCGGCGCGCTGATCTGGCTCACCGCCTTGCTGGCGCCGGAAGTCGTCGTGGTGGGCGGTGGCCTGTCCCAGGCCGGGCCGCTGCTGTTCGACCCGCTCACCCGTCGCGTGGCAGAGGACTGGAACCTCCAGCGCACGCCGCGGATCGTGCCCGCCGCGCTCGGCGATCGCGCGGGCAGCCTGGGCGCGGCGCTGCTCGCCGCCGAACTGGTGGGGACGACATGATTCTCGGCGGCGGCAAGATCGTCGCGGCTGACTCCGCCGTCCTCGACCCCGGCTGGGTGGAGGTGCGCGACGGCCGGATCGCCTCCACCGGGGCCGGGCGGGCGCCGAAGCCCGTCGACGTCGACCTGCGGAATCGGTGGCTGGTACCGGGTTTCGTCGACATGCACGTGCACGGCGGCGGGGGAGCCGCGTTCCAGGACGGGACCGGGGAACGGGTCCGGCGGGCGGTCGAATTCCACCGCTCCCACGGCACGACCACGCTGGTGGCCGGGCTGGTCACCGCTCCGCTGCCGGTGATGGAGCGGAAAGTCGCCGAGCTCGCCGAGTCGGTCCAGGACGGGCTCATCGCCGGGGTGCACCTGGAAGGCCCGTTCCTGGCCGCCGCGCACTGCGGTGCACACCCGCCGTCGCTGCTGCGCGCACCGGCCGCGGCAGATCTGCGCCGATTGCTCGACGCAGGGGACGGTGCGGTCCGCATGGTCACCCTCGCGCCCGAACTGCCCGGCGGCCTGGACGCGGTGCGCCAGGTCGTCGACAGCGGCGCCACCGCCGCGATCGGGCACACCGACGCCGACTACGAACTCACCCGCGCGGCCGTGGATGCGGGGGTCACCGTCGCAACCCACCTGTGGAACGGGATGCGGCCGCAGCACCACCGCCGTCCCGGACCGGTGCCCGCCCTGCTGGCGGCGGCCGGGGTCACGATCGAGCTCATCGTCGACGGACTCCACCTGCACCCGGCGATCGCGCATGCGGCGGCGAGCGCGGCGGGACCAGGACGCACCGCGCTGGTCACCGACGCGATTGCCGCAGCCGGTCTGGGCGACGGCACCTACACCCTCGGCGAGGCGACCGTCCGGGTGCGCGGCGGCGAAGCCCGCCTGGCAGAAGGCGATTCGCTCGCCGGCAGCACGCTCACGCTCGACCGCGCGTTGCGCAACGCGGTCGCCATCGGAATCCCGTTCCTCGACGCGCTCGCGGCGATCACGAGCGTTCCCGCCCGCGCCGTCGGGCTCGGCGGCGAAGCCGGCTCGCTGGCTCCCGGCCGCCCGGCCGACCTCGTCGTGCTCACGGACGACTTCCTCGTCGACGCCGTGTTCGCGCGCGGCAAACCGGTCATCAACCACACTGGAAAGAGGTAGCAGCCATGCCTTTGGTCGGCACCGGCAGCGTCGTCGACGCCGCCGTCCGCACCGGTCTCGGGGTCGGTGCGTTCAACGTCATCGGGCTCGAACACGCGGATGCCCTGGTGGCCGGCGCCGAGCGCGCGGGGGCCCCGGTGGTGTTGCAGATCAGCGAGAACTGCGCGCGCTACCACGGCGCGCTGGAGCCGATCGCGTGCGCGACGCTCGCCCGCGCCCGCAGGGCCGAGGTGCCGGTGGCCGTGCACCTGGACCACGCCGAGTCCGAAGATCTGGTCGCCGAGGCCATCGAGCTCGGGTTCGGCTCCGTGATGTTCGACGCCTCGAAGCAGAGCTACGAGGAGAACGTGGCCCGCACGCGCGCGGTCGTGACCAGGTGCCACGACGCCGGGCTCTGGATCGAGGCCGAGCTGGGCGAGGTCGGCGGCAAGGACGGCGTCCACGCGCCGGGGGCCCGCACCGATCCGCGCGAGGCCGTCGACTACGTCGCCGCCACCGGCGTGGACGCGTTGGCCGTCGCGGTCGGCACCTCGCACACGATGGTGACGCGGGACGCCTCGCTCGACTTCGAGCTCATCGAGCGGCTCGACGACGCGCTGAGCGTTCCCCTCGTGCTGCACGGTTCTTCGGGCGTGTCCGACGAGGACCTCGGCTCCGCCATCCGCAGCGGCATGACCAAGATCAACATCTCCACGCACCTGAACAAGACGTTCACGGAGTCGGTGCGGCGGGTCCTGGCGGGCAGCCCGGGCCTGGTCGATCCGCGCAAGTACCTCACCGCGGGCAAGAAGGCCCTCGCAGCGGAAACCGCGCGCCTGCTCGGGGTCTTGCGGCTCGGCACCGGCTCGCCCCAGGACGCGACCGGATGATCATCACCGTCACCCCGAACCCCGCGCTGGACGTCAGCTACCGGGTGGAGCACGTCATCCTCGGGGAATCGCACCGCGTCCGCAGCGTCCACGAACGCGCCGGGGGCAAAGGTCTCAACGTCAGCAGGGTGCTGCACGGCCAGGGAGTCCCGACGCTCGTTGCCGCCCCTGTCGGGGGCGTCCTCGGCGACGTGATCCGCGACGACCTCACCGCTGCCGGGATCGAGCACGCGCTGCTGCCGGTGTCCGCTCCCACCCGCAAGACCGTCGCGGTGATCGCCGAAGCGGACGCGGGCGGGGCGACGCTGTTCAACGAGCCCGGCAGCCACCTGGGCGGCGAGGACTGGCAGCGGCTCAGGGCCCTCGTCGCCGAGCGGCTGACCACCGCTTCGGTCCTCGTGTGCTCGGGAAGCCTGCCGCCCGGGTGCGCGGCGAGCACCTACGCCGAGCTGGTCCGGGACGCCCACACCCGCTCGGTGCCCGCGGTGGTCGACGCCACGGGCCCCGCGCTGCTGGCGGCGGCTGAAGCCGGCGCGGACCTAGTCAAGCCCAATGCCGCCGAACTCCGCGAAACGACAGGACATGACGACCCGCTCAGCGGAGCTCAGCAGCTGCGCGACCGCGGCGCGGCAGCCGTGGTCGTCTCCCTCGGCCCGGACGGATTGCTCGCGGTCACGGATGAGGGGGTCTGGCGCGCAGCGCCGCCCTTCGCGGTGAGCGGCAACCCTACGGGCGCCGGCGACGCGGCGGTGGCGGCGTTCGCCGCCGGCATCATGCGCCGGGAGACCTGGCCCGAGCGCCTGCGCAATGCCGTTGCGTGGTCTGCGGCCGCGGCGGCGGCGCCGGTCGCGGGAACGCTCGACCGCCGCGTGCTCCGGGACGTCGCCGACGACATCGCGATCGAACCGCTGGCCGACGGACGCGCCGGTGAGTGACTCGACGGCTCTCCGAGGCGACCGGCCCGCATGACGTGGTCGTGAGTGCCTGTGGTCGCTCAAGCAGCCATGACCACTCACGACCCAAGGGCACAGGGCATCCGCTCAGAGGATGCAAAAAGGTCCGTGGAACACCTGTCACCCGGTGAGCGTTTATGAGCGATACTGGCCGTGTAGTGATCGATTCTGCGTTCGGCCGAAGGATGGGGGACACCGGTGGACCGGCATGCGCGACTGTCCGCGTTGCTCGACCTGCTCGGGGAACGAGGCAAGGTCACAGTGGACGAGATCGCCGAAGAGCTCAACGCTTCCGCGGCCACGGTTCGCCGCGATCTCGATCACCTCGCGGAGCAGCAGCTGCTGACCCGCACGCGCGGCGGAGCCGTCGCCCAGAACATCTCCTACGACCTGCCGCTGCGCTACAAGGCCGCCCGGAACGCGCGTGAGAAGGGGCGCATCGCCCGAGCGGCTGCGGCGATGGTCGCGCCGGGTGCGGTGGTCGGGGTCAACGGAGGCACGACCACCACCGAAATCGCGCGCAGCCTCGTGTCGCGCGCCGATATCGGCGACTCCGGCGAACGCACTTCGCTGACCATCGTCACCAATGCCCTGAACATCGCCAACGAGCTCGTCGTCAGGCCCCAGGTGAAGATCGTGGTGACGGGAGGCGTGGCGCGACCGCAGTCGTTCGAACTCACCGGGCCGCTCGGCACCCACCTCCTCGAGGAGATCACCCTCGACATCGTGTTCCTCGGCGTGGACGCCGTCGACCCGTCGCGCGGCGCGTTCGCGCACAACGAGGCCGAAGCCAGCATCAACCGCCTCATGACCGAACGAGCCGACCGCGTGGTCGTCGTCGCCGACAGCTCCAAGCTCGACCGCAGCGCCTTCGCCCACATCTGCCCGGTGGAGTCGATCGACATGCTGCTGACCGACTCGAACGCGCCCGCCGAACTCATCCAGCGCTTCGACGCAGCGGGAGTACCGGTCAAAGCGGTGTGAGCCGGAGGGGCGGCGTCGGGCGCCCGGCGTTTTCGTTAGTGTGGCCGAAGGGCATCCGATCTTCGCAGGGGAGTGCGAGCATGGGACTTTTCGACGGGATAATGGGCAACGCTTCGCGGGTCGACCCCCGTTCGGCAGCGCAGGAGTTCGGGCGCTTGCTGGCGCAGGGGGAGGAGATCCACGCCGCGTACCAGTTGATCCGGGACTCGTTCCTCTTCACGGACCGGCGCCTGGTCCTCGTCGACAAGCAGGGCATGACCGGCCGGAAGGTCGAGTACCACTCGGTCCCGTACCGCAGCATCACCCACTTCTCCGTCGAGACCGCCGGCACCTTCGACCTCGACGCGGAGCTGAAGATCTGGCTCTCCGGCACGGCCGAGCCGATCACGAAGCAGTTCGGCAAGGGCGTCGACGTCTACGAGGTCCAGGCCCTCCTGAGCGCCTACGTCGCACGCTGATCAGTTGCCGGCCGCCGAGCTGCGCTGGGAGCATACCGAGATCTCGCCGGTGCTTATCAGGGCCAACACCTCGCGGCAGGGCGCGCCGAACGAGTCCATTCACTGGGACCGCCACCTACTGCGGACAGTTTCGGCCTTCCAGCGGACGTGGCGGTGGTTCTAGACCAGGCGCTCCTATGCCACGAAAGCGGATTTCGTAGTGGGTGCGCCGCCGTGGCCGGGAGTCCCAGCTGCGCACCCAGCCACATCAATAGCCCAACCGTGCGTCGGTCTCAGCGCGGCTGACCCGCACGGTGTCGCCGGTGTCGCCGCTGTCAAGCACCTCGATCCGAACGCCCGATTGCGGGTCCGTGAATGACTGCCCGGGGAGGAATGCCCCGTCATCCAGCGGCTTGCAGCCGTTTTCCGGCGTGGTGCCGGGTTGCGCGTCCAACACCTGGACCGGCCCCTGACCGGTCTGGATCGCCGCGTCGACCCGGTAGATCAGCACGCCGGACGAGCAGGAGGCGGCATCGAGGCCGGTGGCGCGTCGGGATTCGGCGACGAATGCGGTGGTCGGTCCGGTGCGCACGACCGCGATCTTGTTTCCGCCGGGCTGCTCGACGGCGGTCAGCCGGGCGGTGACCTCGCCTGGACCGGGTAGGCAGACGACCTGCTCGTCGTGGCTCCAGCCGAGCTTCCAGGAGTGCCAGCCCAGCGGGTGCGGCGCGGCACCGCTGATGTCACCCATGACGTCCCACCCTCCCGCATGGCGGTGGATGTCGGGACCGGTGAAGGAGTACAGATCGGGAAGCCCGAACGTGTGCCCGGTTTCGTGGGGTGCGACCTCGTAGCCCCAGTGCCACATGTCCTGACCGAAGGTGACCGCCCACTTGATCCTGGTGCCATCGGCGACGACGCCGGGGGTGGCGGGCGCGAACAGGTAGGTCGGTGAGAACGTCACCGCCGCAGCCGTTTTCGGGGGGACGATGTAGACCAGGTCGTACGACGAGAAGTCCACCTGCGGGTCGGCAGCGGTGACGGCATCCCGGACGTACTGCTCGTGCTGTTCGAACGTGATGCCGCGGTCGAAACCGTACGTGGTGGATTCCCGCGGCATCCGCAGCCAGCGGTCCAGCGGGGCGATGTCCAGTTCGACCTCGCCGTAGGACGCTTGGTCCAGCCATTCCGCGGCCGGCTTCAGGTGATCGGCGTAGGTCGATGTCGGCCCGTCGGCCGGGGCGTCGGGAAAGTCCGCGAAGAGCATGAGGGTGCGGATTCGGCCGCTGGGCTTGAGGAACTGGACCGGATCGGTGTTGTGCCCCTCGTCGGTCCAGCCGGTCTGGCCGGGCAGGGCGCACTGCTGGGGGTCAGTTGCGCGAGCTGGTTGCGGGGTCGGTGCGGCGGCGACTGCGGTCGTGGTGGCGGCGGCGAGCAGGGTCAGCGAAGCGGCGAGCGGCAGCAACGCTCGTGTTGGGCTTGGCAATGAAGCCTCCAAAATTACGGTGGAATCGGGTCCTCAGACCCGTCCGGCGGCCATTTCCACCAGTCGGGCCAGTACGCGATCACCGGACGCGGTGACGCCGTTGTGCTCCCACTCGTTGGTGACCCACGCGCGCAACCCGCCCACCGCGCGAGCTGTGCCGAGCGAGAGTTCAGCGTCCACGTACATGTCGTCGTGGTAGATCACCGCGGCCACCGGCACTTCGTTGGAGGCCAGTCGTGCCGGGTCGTAGAGCGGGGGCCAGCCGGTGCGATCGGCGAGCAACTGGATTGCTCCCGCGAAGGGGCGCAGTCCCGCGATCTCGTCGAACATCCAGGGGTAGAACATCTCGCCGGTGAACAGCAGCGGGTCGGCGTCCGGGTCGAATTCCGGGAAGTCCGCCATGGCGTGGTGAGCCGCCCACGAGGTCGGCTCGTCGCCCTGGGCGTAGGCCGATTCCTGCAGCACGGCGAACAGCGGGTTGTCCACGAAGCCGGTCAGGTTCATCACCTGGTAGCGGAACGTCGCGGAGAGGTCCCCGTCCGGGCCGAACGCTTCGTCGAGCAACCAGTGCACGCGCTCGAACCCGTCGCCCATGCCGAAGACGAGCCCCAGGGTGCGAAGCCGCTGCACGGTCAGCCGGTCCCCGTCCGGCAGCAGGACCACGTTGCGCGCGAGCAGGTCGGCAATCCGGCGCACCAGGTCGCGATCTCCTGGATAGCGGGCGTAATAGGCGGAGACCTTGTCCCGAACCCGGGGATAGGTGCGCGCGTAGACCTCGCCGGCGGTGGCGTTCAAACCTGGCAGGCCACCGGTGACGTAACAAGCGCGCAGTCCTTCGGGAGCTCGGGAGAGGTAGGTCAGCGTGATGAAGCCGCCGTAGCTCTGCCCCAGCGTTTCCCAGGGTTCGTCCCCGCACAGTCGCCGCCGGATCAGCTCCGCGTCCGCGACGATCGAGTCCGCGCGGAAGTGGCAGAGGTGGTCCGCCAGATCGGCGGCTGATTCGTACCGCGCGGCCGCGCGGGCGGTCACCGGACTGCTGCGGCCCGTGCCCCGCTGGTCCAGGAGCAACACGCGGTGGGTCTTGAGGGCGTGGCCGAGCCATCCTTCGGACGCGCTCAGCGGCCGCGGGGACTTACCACCTGGTCCGCCCTGCAGGTACAACAGCCAGGGCAGCCGCTCTCCTGCGCGAACCGGGTCGACCAGCTCGCGGGCGAAAACCTCGATCGACGGGCCGCCCGGATCGGCGTGATCCAGCGGTACCGGAAACAGGTGATCGGTCACTGCGACGCCAGGAAGGCGGTACGTGCGGCTCATGGGGTCCTTTCTTCGGGGAAGTGGCAGGCCACGTGGTGGCCGGGCGTGATCGTGCGCAGCGCGGGACGCTCCTGCTCGCAGCGCTGCGCGGCCTTGGGACATCGCGTGCGGAAGGGACAGCCGCTGGGCGGAGCCAACGGGCTGGGCAGGTCGCCGTGGAGCACGATCCGCTCGCGGGAGCGCTCCGCATCCGGGTCGGGCAGCGGCACGGCGGACAGCAGCGCGCGGGTGTAGGGGTGGGCCGCCCGGGAGAACAGCGTGTCGCGATCGGCCGTCTCGACCACGGTGCCGAGGTACATGACCGCGATTCGGGTGCTGATCTGGCGCACCACGCCGAGGTCGTGCGCGATGAACACGTAGCTCAGCCCGAATTCGTCCTGCAGATCCTTCAGCAGGTTGAGGATCTGCGCCTGCACCGAGACGTCCAGCGCCGAGACCGGCTCGTCGCAGACCACCAGCCGGGGCCGCAACGCCAGTGCCCGCGCGATGCCGATCCGCTGGGCCTGGCCTCCGGAGAACTCGTGCGGGAAGCGGGATGCGTGTTCCGGCCGCAGCCCCACCCGCTCCAGCAGTTGCTCGACCGGTTCGTTCGGCGCCAGTCCCTGGTACTGGAACGGTGCGGTCAGGATCCGCCGGACCGTCTGCCGCGGATTCAGCGATGAGAACGGGTCCTGGAAGATCATTTGAAGTTCCCTGCGGACCGGTCGCAACGCCGCCTCGCCCAGTGGCGCGAGTTCCCGGCCGGCGAACCGCACGGTCCCGCTCGTCGGTGTGTCCAGCCGGGTGAGCAGCCGCCCCACCGTCGACTTGCCGCAGCCGGACTCGCCCACCACGCCCAACGTCTCGCCCTGGGCCACGTGCAGCGAGACTCCGTCCACAGCGGACACGCAGCCGATCCGCTGCCGGGTCAGGCGATGCCGCACCGGGTACCGCTTCACCAGGTTCTGCGCTTCCAGCAACGGCGGTTTCATGGAGCCTCCACTGTGGGCAGCCGGTGCGGGAGCGGTCCCTCGACGCGGGGCACGCAGTCGAGCAAGCCACGGGTGTAGGCGTTCTCCGGCTGGTAGAACACCTTTCGGACCGGGCCCCGTTCCACCTCGCGTCCGCCGTGCATCACCACGACGTCGTCTGCGAGCCCGGCGACCACCCCCATGTCGTGGGTGATGAGCATGATCGCGGTGCCGGATTGTTCGCGCAGATCGCGCAGCAGGTCCAGGATCTGGGCCTGCACGGTCACATCGAGCGCGGTGGTCGGCTCATCGGCGATGAGCAGGTCGGGTTCCAGGCACAACGCCATCGCGATCATGACGCGTTGCCGCATGCCACCGGAGAACTCGTGCGGATAGGCCCGGGCCCGCCGCTCGGGCTGCGGGATGCCCACCCGATCCAGCATGCGCACCGCCACGCGATGCGCCTCGCGGCGCCCTACCGGGCGGTGCGCCCGGTAGGCCTCGGCGATCTGGAAAGCCACCGGGTAGTACGGGTTCAGGCAGGACAGCGGATCCTGGAAGATCATCGCTATCCGGTCACCGCGCAACCTGCGCAGCCGACGTCGGGCCCACGGGCCCGCAGCGGCCAGATCCCGCCCGTCGAAGTGGATCTCGCCGGTGATCTCGGCGTCGGACAGCAGACCCAAGACAGCCAGACTGGTGACCGACTTGCCGCTGCCCGATTCCCCGACCACGCCGAGCACCTGCCCGGCCGCCAGGTCGAGGTCGAGGCCGTCCACCGCGCGCACCCCGGATGCGAAGTCGACGGTCAGACCGCGTACGGACAACAGGTTCATCCGGCGACCCTCACTCTCGGATCGAGCAGCGCGTAGAGCAGATCGACGGCGAGGTTGGCGATGATCACGAACGCCGCCGCGAACAGCGTCACGCCGAGGATGACCGGCTGGTCGGCGCTGGTGATCGCGTCGGCCGCGAGTTTGCCGACACCGGGCAGGCCGAACACCGACTCGGTGATCAGCGCTCCGCCCAGCAGCGCACCCAGATCCATCCCGAAAATCGTCACGATCGGCATCAGCGCCGGACGCATCGCGTGCCGCCGCAGGACGACCGGCTCGGCCAAGCCCTTGGCCCGCGCCGTGCGCACGTAGTTCTGCCCGAGGCTTTCGAGCATCTCGCCGCGCGTCACCCGCGCATAGATCCCGGCGTAGAGCATCGCCAGTGCGATCCACGGCATGAGCATCGACTCGGCCCAGCCGATCGGATCTTCGGTGAAGGCGACCTCCTGCGGGTAAGGCAGCACTTGCAGCGTGACCACCAGAACGTATTGCAGCACCAGCGCGGTCAGGTAGATCGGCAGCGAGATCCCGCCGAGCGCGGCGATCATCGCCATCCGGTCCCAAGCGCTGCCACGGCGCAGAGCGGAGATCACCCCCGCGGCGACGCCGACGTACAGCCACAGCGCCGCGGCCCCCACCGCGATCGAGATGCTGACCGGAAGCCGGTCGGTGAGCATCTCCCAGACCGGCTGGTTCGTCTGGAAGCTGAAGCCCAGGCAGGGGAAGGGGCAGGTGATGACCTGCTCGCCGGTGCCGTACGTCCGGCCCGCGACGATTCCGCCGAGGTAGTTCGCGAACTGCTCGGGCACGGGCCGGTCGATGCCGAGCGTCGAGCGGATCTCCGCGATCCGCTCGGGGCTGCACGCCTTGCCGCAGGCACCCTGTGCCGGGTCGGCGGGCATGAGGTGGAACACCGCGAAGGTGAGCCCGCAGACCACCAGCAGGATCGCGGCCGCCGCCGCAAGCCTGCGGATCAGGAAAACGATCATGGTTGCCAGCTCCTGGGATCGAACACGTCGCGCACGGCGTCGCCGAGCACGTTGAACGCCAGCACGGTGATGAACAGGAAGGCACCGGGAATCAGGAAGTACAGCGGGTCTGCGGCGTACCACGGCACCGCGGCAGCGATCATCTGCCCCCACGACGGCGTCGGTGGCCGCACCCCCACCCCGAGGAAGGAGAGCCCCGCCTCGGTGGCGACGTAGCTCGGGATCGACATGGTCGCGACGACCAGGATCGGGCCGCTCAGGTTGGGCAGGACCTCCCGCACCAGCAGCGCCCGGCGGGAGGCGCCGAGCGCCCGGGCCGCCGAGACGAACTCGCTGCGGGCCAACACCGCGGCCTGTCCGCGAACGATCCGCCCCACGTACGGCCAGCCGAAGAAACCGAGCACGACCACCAGCAGCACCTCGCGATCGGCGTCCGGTGCCGCGGAGATCAGTGCGATCATGAAGATCAGGCTGGGAAACGACATCAGCAGGTCCATCACCCGGCCGATCGCGGCGTCGACCAACCCGCCGAAGAAGCCCGCCGCCAAGCCCAGCGCGCTGCCCAGCACCACCGAGACAGTCGTGGCGAGCAGGGCGATGAGCAGGGAGACCCGCGCACCGTAGACGATGCGAGCCAGGATGTCCCGGCCGGTGATCGGCTCGACGCCCAGCCAGTGATCGGCACTGATCCCGCCGAACGCGCCGCGCGGCAACCCGCCGAGCACGGGGTCGAGGGTCCCGGTGTCGAACGAGGTCGGCGACGTGCCGGCGAGCCCGGTGACCAGTGGAGCGGCGAGCGCCACGAGCACCAAAGCGGCTACTACCGCGAGTGCGGCCACCGTTGACCACTGCGCGCACAGCCTGCGCAGCGCGGGGGCATCCGTCCGCGCGGGGAGCGCCGTCGCGGGTGCCGGCATCGGCGGGGCGGTCATTCGCGCAGCCCCACCGACGCGAGGTCGATCCTGCCGACGTAGGCGATGTGCCCGTACGCGCCGGCGACGTTGCCTCCCACCAGGATCGGCGAGCGGTCCCACAAGAACGGCACGACCGGCACGTCCTGCATGATCTCCTTGGCCAGTTCGCCGTAAGCGGCCGCTGCTCTCGCCGGATCGGTCATCGCGGCGATCTCGTCGAACTTCGCGTTGACCGGCGCGGAGTTGTACTGCGCGCGGTTGTTGTTTCCCACGCCGGTGATCAGCCGTCCGTCCAGCACCGTCGGCAGGTAGGTCGAGGCACCCGGCCAATCGGGCGTCCAGCCGTCGATCACCAGGTCGTGCTGCTCGGCGGTGTTGCCCACCACGCTGTAGTAGGCCGACGAGCTGATCTCGTTGATCTTCACCTCGATCCCGGCTCGGCCGAGGGCTGCCTGCACGCTCTCGCCCTGAGCCCGGCCAACGGCGGTGGCCGGGACGTCGAGGGTGAGCGTGATGCCCGGTGCGGTGCCCGCCTCGGCGAGCAACGCCTTGGCCTTGACCGGGTCGCCCCTGCCATCCGGGCTTGGATACGGATCTTCCGGGACATGGCCGGGTATCGAGGGTGGTAGCAGCGTGGTGGCGAGCTCCCCGGCGATCGGGCCGCCCCTGGTGGTGCGCAACGCATCCTTGTCGAGCGCGTAGGCGATCGCCCGGCGGACGAGCACGTTGTCCAGCGGCTTGCGGGAGGTGTTGATCGCCAGGTAGCGCGTGTTGATCGACTCGCCCGTCACGAGTCGGCTGTGCAGCCTCGGATCTGTCATCACCCGTCCTACCGAGGACGGGCCGATCGGTTCCATCGCGATCGCATCGGCGTCCTCGCCCCGGGCGGCGATCAGCCGCTGGTCGACCACTGCGGCATCCAGGCCCAGCTCGATCACGATCTTGTCGGGGAGCCCCTTGCGCACCTGGTCGGTGGACGGATCCCAATGCGGGTTGCGCGCCAACTCCAGCCGCTTCTTGGGTTCGAACCGCTCGATCCGGTACGGGCCGGAGGAGAAGGGCCGCGCGTCATAACCAACGCCCGTGTCCTTGTCCGCCGGCACCGGGGCGAACAACGGCAACGACATCGCCGAACCGAAATCGGCCACCGGGCGGTTGAGCTTGAACACGATCGTCTTGTCGTCCGGGGTCTCGATCGAATCCAGACCGCTGCCGTCCCGGTACGGGCCGTGGTACGACTCGCCGCCGACCAGCCAGGTCCTGGCGTACGGTGGTCCCTCGGGCAGTTCGGGCGCGAACGACCGCTGCACCCCGTACTTGATGTCCCCGCTGGTGATCGGGCGGCCGTCCTCGAACCGCACACCGTCCTTGAGCGTGAAGGTCCAGGTCCTGCCGCCGTCACCGGGACGGCCGGTGTCGGTGGCCAGATCGGGCACGATCGTCCCGCCGTTCTGGCCGGGTGCTGCGGCGTACGTGGTCAGCGTCCGGTAGATCAGCCTGCCCACGTTCTGCGAGTGCGTGGGGTAGTTCCGGGCCGGGTCGAGATGTTCGATGCCGATGCTGGACAGCACGTGCAGCGTGCCGCCCCGGACGGCTTCGCCGGCCGGCCCGCTACCGCCGTCCGCCGCCGCGCCGCAGCCGGCTGCGGCGGCGAACGCCAGCGCCAGGCTCGCCGCCAGTCCAGCGCGCCGTTTGCCCACTGACTGCTCACTGCGATGTGACATGCAAGGAAGAGTGCTGACGGCGGATGGTGGTGGGGAGCTCTCAGCTGCCCATAACATCGCGCTATGGAGCTGGAAGTTCGCCATCTGCGCGTTGTTTGCACGATCGCGGAAACGGGCAGTCTGACCCGCGCAGCCGCCGCGCTGCACCTGACCCAGCCCGGCCTGAGCGCCCAGTTGCGGCGAATCGAGACCATGCTCGGCGGGCGGCTGTTCGATCGCCGCAGCAGCGGGGTGGCGCCCACCGCGCTCGGCGAACTGGTCCTCTCCCGTGCGAGGGCGGTGTTGCCCACCCTCGACGAGCTGATGAACACCGCCGCGCTGGCTGCCCGCTCGGAGGCGATGCCGCCCCGCCGGATTCGCCTCGGTTCGGTCAACGCGCCGCTGCTCGGCGGTCTGATCGAAGCCGCCCGGACGTTGCACCCGCAGGCCGAGATCACCTCCCGCGAGCAGTACTCCCCGATACCGCTGGTCGACGATGTCGCCGCGGGCCGCCTGGAAGCGGCGGTGGTCGGCGACAACCCCGGATACGAGCTGCCGCCCCGAGGCGGGGTCGTGCTGCATCCGGTCGCCACCGAGCCGGTTTTCGCGATGCTGCCCGCCGCACATCCCCTGGCGGCCCAGGACGAGGTCGAGCTCGCCGATCTGGTGCGCGAGGATTGGGCGGGGCCGCGTCCTGACGACCGCACTCCGGAGTATTGGGCGAGAGTTGTGCTCGGCACCGGCAGGCGAGTGCGCATGCCGTACGTGGCGGAGGGCCGATTGCTCGTGGACATCGTGCGCCACGGCCACGCGGTCAGCCTCTGCCAGGCCACGTTCGACGAGGTTCCCGGCCTCGCGATACGTCCCATCGCGGGCAATCCGATCTGGTACCGGCACCTGGTGGCCTGGCACCGCGACGGCCCGCTGGCCGAATCCGCTGACTTCATCGGCAGGCACGTGGCCGAGGCCCACGAGTCGGCCTGCGCCCGCAATCCGGTCTACACGCGCTGGCACGCTCGCCACCGCTCCGGTGAGACCGGCGCGGAAACCACCCCTCGGCCATTGCCGGAAGCCGAGTCCGAGCTCGTTGACGAAGCCTGACGGAGGAGTTCTGCAGCCGAGTCGTGGGGGATGAGCTGGAGATCGTTTCAGCATGGGTGCGCGGACGCGTGTGGACGTGTTCGTCTGGTGTGCAGGGCGTCGATTTCGCGCGAAATCGCCACCGGGCGGAGCCATTCTGAAACCGCCTCTTGGCGAGGGAATCCGGAAAAGGGGCCGGTGCCGAGCGGGCCTGGACGACTGCATCGGACCGATATCTTCGGCGCATGCAGCGCGGCGACCACTCCGGGAGAGCGGCGCGAATTCAAGGTGATCTCCTTCGTCCACATCGGACGAGGAAGTGGGGAATGCATTCCCTTCCCACTTCAACGTATAGCGCACCGGGGGGCTTGCGGCAAGACCCGGGTGGTGCCGCAGAATCTCCGGCCGAAGCCAGAACCTGCGGAATTGTGCGGGGCGGCTGGCCGAACGCAACCTTGTTGAATCGGGGATTCATGTTCGACGTGATCATTGCCGGTGGCGGGCCGACCGGCTCGATGCTGGCCGGTGAGCTGCGGCTGCACGGTGTGCGCGTGCTCGTGCTGGAGAAGGAGGCGGAGCCGGCCAAGTACGTCCGCGGGCTCGGCATGCACGTGCGCAGCATCGAGATCATGGACCAGCGCGGCCTGCTGGAGCGGTTTCTCGCGCACGGCCGGGAGTATCCGCTCCATGGTTTCTTCGCCGGTATCGCCAAGCCGTCGCCGGACGGACTGGACACCGCGCATTCGTACGTCCTCGGCATCCCGCAGACCATCACCGATCGCCTGCTGGTCGAGCACGCCGCGGAGGTCGGCACCGAGATCCGGCGCGGCTGCGAACTGGTCGGGCTGAGCCAGGACGACCACGGGGCGACCGCCGAGCTGGCCGACGGCACGCGGTTGCGTGCGCGCTACCTCGTCGGCTGTGACGGGGGCCGCAGCACGGTGCGGAAGTTGCTCGGCGTCGCCTTCCCCGGCGAGCCCTCCACGACCGACATGCTGCTGGGCGAGCTGGAGGTCACCGCGCCGCCGGAGGCGGTGGCCGAAGTGGTGGCCGAGATCCGCAAGACCAATCGGCTGGTCGGCGCCGGGCCCGCCGGCGACGGCTTCTACCGCGTCGTCGTGCCTGCCGCGGCGGTGGCCGAAGATCGCTCGGTTCCGCCGACCCTCGAGGAGATCAGGCAGCAGCTGCGGGTGTTCGCCGGAACCGACTTCGGTGTGCACTCGCCGCGCTGGCTGTCCCGCTTCGGCAACGCCACCCGGCTGGCCGAGCGATACCGGGTCGGCAGGGTGCTGCTGGCCGGCGATGCGGCGCACATCCACCCGCCGATGGGCGGGCAGGGGCTCAACCTCGGCGTCCAGGACGCGTTCAACCTCGGCTGGAAACTGGCTGCCGAGCTCACCGGCTGGGCACCGGAGGGACTGCTGGACAGCTACCAGGCAGAACGGCACCCGGTGGCCGCTGCCGTGCTGGACAACACGCGCGCCCAGATGGAGCTGCTGTCCACCGAGCCCGGCCCGCAGGCGGTGCGCCGGCTGGTGTCGGAACTGATGGACTTCGAGGAGGTGAACCGGTACCTGATCGAGAAGATGACCGCGATCGACATCCGCTACGACTTCGGCGAGGGGCATGACCTGCTCGGTCGGCGGCTGCGGGACGTGACGCTGAAGCAGGGGCGCCTCTACGAGCTGATGCGCGGTGGCCGCGGCCTGCTGCTCGACCAGAGCGGCCTGCTCTCGGTGGCGGGCTGGGCGGACCGGGTCGACCACGTCGTCGACACCAGCGAGGAGCTGGACGTGCCCGCCGTGCTGCTGCGGCCGGACGGCCACGTGGCCTGGGTCGGCGACGACCAGCAGGATCTGCTCAGCCGACTGCCGCGCTGGTTCGGCGCCGCAGTCGGCTGAGCTCGCAGGTGTGCTCCGCCCCATCTCGACGGGTCGGTGTCTCCTGTGGACGATGGTGGCAGGCCGAGTCAAGCCGCCGTGTGCGCCAGCCAGTGATCGGCCAGGTCGCGGTCTCCGCTGATCGTGACCTGGCCGACCGACAGTCGTCGGGTGCGCCGCTACTGGCACCTCGCCGGCGAGATCACGGGCGAACCCGCGTCGGTCGGCGTCGCGCACACCTGGCTGCTCGACGCCCTGGGCCGCACCGCGAGCTGAATGCGGGCGTTCTCGGGCAAAGCGCGTTCTGTGTGATCGCGTCGTTCGCTGGTCGCGGAATCAGCCGGTGGGTCGGGGCGTTGGAGCGGTTATGAAGCGCATCGGATTCCTGTCGTTCGGGCACTGGTCCGACACTCCGCATTCGCAGACCAGGACCGCCTCCGACTCGTTGCTGCAGGCCATCGACCTCGCCGTGGCGGCCGAGGAGCTCGGTGCCGACGGTGCTTTCTTCCGGGTTCACCACTTCGCCCGGCAGCAGGGCTCGCCGTTCCCGCTGCTGGCCGCGATCGGCGCCAAGACCTCGCGCATCGAGATCGGCACCGGCGTGATCGACATGCGGTACGAGAACCCGATGTACATGGCGGAGGACGCCGGGGCGGCGGACCTGATCTCCGGCGGCAGGCTCCAGCTCGGCATCAGCCGCGGCTCGCCGGAGCAGGTGATCGACGGGTGGCGGTACTTCGGCTACCGGCCGAACGAGGGCGAGACCGAAGCCGACATGGCCCGCAGCCACACCGAGGTGCTGCTGAAGGTGCTGGAAGGCGAGGGGTTCGCCGAGCCGAACCCGCGCCCGATGTTCGCCAACCCGCCCGGGCTGCTGCGCGTCGAGCCGCACTCCGAGGGCCTGCGGGAGCGGATCTGGTGGGGCGCCGCCTCCAACAGCACCGCGGTGTGGGCGGCCAAGCTCGGCATGAACCTGATGAGCTCGACCCTCAAGGACGACGAGGGCGGGGCGCCGTTCCACGTGCAGCAGGCCGAGCAGATCCGCGCGTTCCGCAAGGCGTGGGCCGACGCCGGGTGGCAGCGCGAACCGCGCGTGTCGGTGTCGCGCAGCATCTTCGCGCTCACCAACGACCTGGACCGCGCGTACTTCGGCCGCGACAGCGGCAGCGCGGACCACGTCGGCTACATCGAGGAGAACACGCGGTCCATCTTCGGCCGCACCTACGCCGCCGAACCCGACGTGCTGGTGCGGCAGCTGGCCGAGGACGAAGCGATCGCGGAGGCCGACACGCTGCTGCTGACCGTGCCCAACCAGCTCGGGGTGGACTACAACAGCCACGTGCTGGACAGCATCCTCACCCACGTCGCGCCCGCCCTCGGCTGGCGCTGAACTCCACCTGCCGGGTGACGGCTTCGGCTGCGGATCCGCGCTGCCGAAGCCGCCCTCCGGCCCCGTACGTCCCCTCTCGGCGGGGCCGGTCAAAGACGCGCCGGCGAACAGCGGTCCGCACGGCCGCGTGCCTTCCTGCCGGATTTTGAATGCGCTGATTGTCGCCCAGTAGAGGTAACTGCGCCGCTCTAACGGGTGATCAAAACTGGACTTTCGCCCCGAATTCGAGTGCGACACACATTCATTTCTGCTGGTCAGGAGATCAATGGCTGGTTGCCGGTCGCGCTGTCCCGCTTGCGTGGCGACCGTTGGGAACGCGGGATAGCTTCCACGAGCGCTTGATCCCTGATCAGGTGTTCGCACAGGTGCTTTCCGGCTGCGGTCCGCCGGAGCCCGCTGCGAACGGTACGCCAGTGTGGCAAGGAGCCGATCATGAGCCTTCGTCGCATCGCCATTAGCGGCACCGCACGCGCGGTGCGGCCGCTGATCGCCGCCGCGCCGGGCTTGGCGTACCCGGCGCTCATCGCCTGCGCGGGCACCGCGTCGGCCGAGCGCCCCGTCCACGTGATGGCCCCGGGCACGGAGGTCGTGACCACGGCCTCCGCCGAATTCCCCACGGCGCCAACCGATCCCGAGCCAGCTCCGGCGGCCCGGGAAGTCGTTCCGCCCGGCCTCGCGTTGCCCCGGCCGGCGAAATAGTCGCTGGGTGAGTAGGTCCACCTGCGGTGACCCGGCCGCAGATGGGAATTTCCTCATGGAAGAAGGAAAAGAGGGGAAACCGATGCGATCTGTGCGCAAGACGGCTTTCAGGGCCGTCGTTCTCGCTGCAAGTGCCGGCATGCTCGTCGGCGGAACGCCCGCGTTGGCCGACAGCGCCGGCAACGACGGCATCAACATCGGCAACGACAACAACCTGAGCGTGCTGCCGGTCCAGCTGTGCGGCAACAACGTCGGAGTTCTCGGTGCGGTGGTGCCCATCGGCTCCCCGCAGAACTCCGAGTGCACGAACGCTCCCATCGTGGATCACCCCGGTGCGGACGAGCCGCCCGCAGACGAGCCGCCCGCGGCCGGGCCCCCCGCGGATGAGCCGCCGGTGGCCGGACCACCGGCAGATGAACCACCGGCAGGTCAGCCGCCGGCGGAGCAGCCACCCGTGGGCCAGCCGCCCGCGTCCGGGCCGCCCGCAGGCAAGCCGCCGGTGGTGAAGCCGCCGTCGGGCATGACCCCGTCGACCGGGTCGCAGGGCGGGGCGGAAGACCTGCCGGTCGCGCCGACTCCGGTCGCCGTCGAGGGGCACCACGCGGTCACCGGCTGAAGCACTCCGGACACCCCGCCGGCCACCTGCACGTGGGATCACTTCCCCGGCAGGTGGCCGGCGGGCCGTTGCCGGCCTCCTGCTCGCGGTGTGATGAAGCGCGCACGTCGAGGTTTTCGCCGCCGCGGCCGGACTTCCGATCTATTGTTGGAGCGCATCGCAACTCCAAGTCCTCGAAGCGGTCCCAGGTGGCTACGTCCTCGCCCCGCTGGTCACGAGCGCTCGGCGCCCGAAGCCCAAATCCGCTAGGCGAACGTCCATGGTGGACGGACGCTGAGCGCGCCGCAGGCCGTCGGAAACGATGTCGCCGCCATGTCGGTCGCGAAGAAGGCCCGCAACGGCCAGCTCTCCCGCGCGGAGATCGACCGGCTCCAAGCGCTCCGGCCCGAGGTGCCGTACCCGGGGAAGATGCCGCCTGCATGAACCAGCCGACGGCACTGACGGCTTTACCGGAACGCTGACGCAAATCCGGGGGAGAGGTGAACTCCGCGACGACGCGCCTAGCGTCCGAAAAGCCCCACGTCGCTGGGAACCTGACATGACAACGGAACAGGTGAAGACGTGAGCCTGGGCCGCGCGGACGCCACACTCGACATCGACCACCTCGCCGGCGGCGCTGTACGTCAGCTCGCCCGGCAATCCAGGCGCCGCCGTCGACATGGCGATCGTCGTCCGGCCCGTCTTCGTCATCCGGTGCGGAATGGTGTGCCGTTCACGGCCGGTGAGGGGGTCGGGATGATGCCATCTCCTGTCGATCTAACGTCGGCGACGAGGCTTGGAACGCCTGGATCGTGAGCTCGGCGAAGCGCCGGGAAGCGGCGACGCGGGCAGTCGGGGAAGCGGCCTGGATGCCGCTGTTGGCCATGAGCACGAGGATCAGGTCGTCCAGGACGACGTCGGGGCGCAGGCGACCGGCGTCCTTGGCGCGGCGGGTCAGTTCCGCGATCGACTTCAACGCCCGTTCGCGGTCCGTGGCGAAGTCCATCGCGTTGGGGAAGGCCGACATGAAGGCTGTGGTGAAGCTCCGGTCGCGTGCGTGCAGCTCGAAGAGCTTCTCGATCACCAGGCAGAAGCCGTGCCACGGGTCCGGGTCGGCGAGCCCCTCGTCGACGATGGTGTAGCACGCGCGCATCTGGTCCGCGAAAGCCTCGGTGGCCAGCATCTCCTTGGTGGGGAAATGGCGGTACAGGGTGGCGGGGCCGACCCCGGCGCGCCGGGCGATCCCCCGCATCGGCACGTTCAGACCTTCGGCGGCGAACGCCGCACGAGCCGCGTCGAGGATGCGTTCGCGGTTGTCCCGGGCATCGGAGCGCAGGATGTGAGGCAAACGATCGGGCACGCTCTCACTTTAGCCAAAACGGACGGCAGCGTCCGTTACTGTCCGCCGCCGAGTCACCCCAGAGCACGGAGACGACAGTGAAAGCAGTTGCGGTGCAGGCGTTCGGAAGCCCCGAGGGCCTCGCGATCATCGACCTCCCCACCCCGAGTCCCGCCGACGGGCAGGTGCTGATCACCACCGAGGCGATCGGCGTCGGCGGCGTCGACGCCGTGATCCGAAGCGGCGCTCTCGCCGCCTACGGCTTCAAGGACGGTCACATCCTCGGCGGTGAGATAGCGGGCACCGTGGCCGCGGTCGGCGATGGTGTCGACACATCATGGGTCGGTCAGCGCGTGTGGGCCTTCACCGGCGTGGGCGGCGGCTACGCCGAGCAAGCGATCGCCCCGGCCGCGACGCTCCTCCCCCTCCCGGCGACCATGTCGGCCGCCGACGCGGTGACGCTCGGGAGCTCCGGAGTGGTGGCCCACTTCGGCCTTCGCCATGCCCACTTCGCTCCCGGCGAGACGGTGCTGGTGCGCGGCGCGGCCGGTGGCATCGGGATCATGGCGGTCCAGCTCGCGGCTCGTGGTGGTGCCAGTGCGGTGGCGGTCACCACATCGTCACCCGAACGTGGCGATCGTCTGCGCAAGCTCGGCGCGACTCACGTGCTGGACCGCGCCGGCGAGGGTGAGGACGCTCCCGAAGGCTACGACGTCATCATCGACATCGTCGCCGGCGCGCACCTGCCTTCGTTCTTCGCCAAGCTCAACCCGAACGGTCGCATGGTGGCCGTCGGCGCAGTCGCAGGTGACCCGCCGGCGGACTTCGCCGCGGAGATGTTCGCGGCGTTCCAGAAATCGATGTCGTTCGCCACCTTCAGCGCCAACACCGTGCCCGCGGCTGACCGGCAGGCCGTGACCGCCGAGCTGTTCGCCGCCGCAAGTCGCGGCGAACTGGACGCGGTTGTGCACGAGGTGCTGCCGTTGGAGCAAGCTGTGCTGGCCCACCGGAAAATGGACACTGGCGAAGTATTCGGCAGAATCGTGCTCATGCCCTCGGGGAGCTAGAGCACGCTGCGGCCCCGCCCTCTAGATCGTGCTTGAGCGGGAACGCGAAGAGGGCAGACTCGCTTCGCCTCCGGCGTGCGTTCCAAGCCCGCCAACCCAGGCGGTGGTGGGCTTTTCGGGCGCCCTCTACATAGGACAGCGGGTCTGTCGAGGTGGCCGGTTCGTGAGCTGAATGTGTCAGCTCCCGTTGGGGAGTAGGCCTTCTGCGATGAGGGCTGCGTGTACCGCCTCGCCCAGGGTCGTTACCGCGCTCAGGGGGCGGACCATGACCGTGAACTCGTCGATCAGGCCGGTTCCGTCCAGTTGGATCAGGTCGATTCCGTGGATCTGCTTGCCGTTCACCACCGAGCGGAAGATCAGCACGTGCGAGTCCGCCGCCGCGCCCGTCGCCGTTTCCGCCGTGCCCTGCAGCTCGCCGACGTAGCGGAACTCTTCGAAGACGCGCCGCATGAGGACGCCGAAGACGCCCAGGACCATGGCTCGCCCTTCGAACGGGCTGAACTTGATCGGGCTGAAGAACCTCGGCTCGGGCGCGAACAGCGGCTCCAGTGCGTCGACGTCGCGCTCTTCCACCGCGGTGCGGAAGCGGTCGATGGTATCCATGCGGACTCCTTGGTCAAGGATGTGATTAGTCCTAAAACTGACTATAGTGGCGCTGGACGGCCTCGGCTAGGGAGTGATGTGCGATGGCCTTGCGGCATGCGGTGCTGGCGGCGTTGCTGGACGGCGAGTTCAGCGGTTACCAGCTGGCGAAGGCGTTCGACGTCGGGATGGCCAACTTCTGGCACGCGCTGCCGCAGCAGCTCTACGCGGAGTTGGCGAAGTTGGAGCAGGACGGGCTGGTCTCCGGCCGCGAGGTCGTGCAGGAGGCCCGGCCGAACAAGCGGCTGTTCGCGGTCACGGACGCGGGTCTGGCCGAACTTCAGCGGTTCGCCGCCGCCCCGTCCAAGCCGTCGTTCATCCGCGACGATCTCCTGGTCAAGGTCGCGGCGGCCGATTCGGTCGATGCGGCCGAGCTGATCGGCCAGCTCGAAGAGCGCGCGGCGATCGCCGAGGCGAAGATCGAGCTCTTCGACAAGCTCCTGCGCAAGATGCGGGGCGAGCTCGCCGAAGCGGATTTCCTTGCGAGCGCTGCGAAGATCGGTCCCTACCTGACGTGCTTGCGGGGGCGGCGGTTCGAGAGCGAGAACCGCGACTGGTGCAACGCGACCGCCTCGGTGCTGCGAGCCAGGGCGGGTGCCGATCTCCAGGGATGACCGCACTCCGCGCTACGCCGCGGTTCGTGGCGCTCGACGACAGACCGAAGGGCTCAACGCAGCCGGGCAGCCCGGCGCTTGCGCGGAGACCGGTGCGCCGGTCGAACTCGTCGCGCCCGGCGAGGGCGTCGTCAGCATCGGCCCTGGCGGGGCGGGGCATTGGCAGGGCTCGGGCACCGCCTACGCGACTCCTTTCGTCTCCGCCACGGCGGCGCTCGTCCGCTCGTACCGCCCGGAGCTGACCGCCGACCAGGTCGCGCAACGCCTGCTGGCGACCGCGAATCCGTCGGGAGGAACTATTCCGGACCCGAACACCGGTTCTCGTCCCGGCCGGGCGTCGCCGGGGCTGGCGCCCCGCCCGCGAGGTCGTCGTCGCGGACGGGGACACCGACCCCCGCTGATCAACTGCTCTGCGCCGAGCCCCGATGTCTTGGCCTGGCGTGAGCAACGAGGTCGCTCTCAGGCGAGGGTGGGGTAGTCGAGGTAGCCGGTGTCACCGCCGCCGTAGAGACCTTCGGGGTTGATCGGGTTGAGCGGGGCATTGCTGCGGAAGCGCTCGACCAGGTCCGGGTTGGCGAGGAAGCCTCGGCCGAAGGAGATCAGGTCGGCCCCCCGCCGCAGCCACTGCTCGGCGCTCGCCCGACCGGCGTCGGACGGTGGTTCCGGGAAGGAATTGAGGGGGTTGACCACGAGGATGCCCGGCCAGGAGGCGCGGATCTTGTCGTTGACGTCCTCATCCTCAGCGGCTACCAGGTGCACGTGGGCGATGCCCAGCGGCGCCAGGGCGGCCAGTAGCGCCGAGTAGAGCTCCATCGTGTCGGTTTCGTCGATGTCGTTGATCGGCTTGGCGGGGGAGATGCGCAGTCCCACCCGGTCGGCGCCGATCGCACCGGCCACGGCCTCCGCGACCTCGATGACGAAGCGGATGCGCCCCTGGATGGAGCCGCCGTAGGCGTCCGAGCGCTGGTTGGTGTTGGCGGCGAGGAACTGGTGGAGCAGGTAGCCCATCGCGCTGTGCAGTTCCACGCCGTCGAACCCGGCCTCGATCGCACGGCGTGCGGCATCGGCGAATTCCGCCACGATGGCCTGGATTTCGGAGATGGTCAGCTCGCGCGGCTCGACGTAGTCCTGAGGCCCCGTCGGCGTGAAGATCTGCCCGTCCGCGCGGACGGCGGAGGGAGCGACCGGGGTCAGGCCGTGCACGCTGGGGTGGCCCACCCGTCCGGAGTGCTGGATCTGGTTGAAGATGCGTCCGCCTGTCGCGTGCACGGCGTCGGTGACCGCGCGCCACCTCGCCACGTGTGCGTCGGTGTAGATACCCGGGGTCGACGGGTAGCCCTGTCCTTGCAGCGAGGGCTGCGTGCCCTCGGTGATGATCAAGCCCGCCGATGCGCGCTGGGCGTAGTAGGTGGCCATGCTCGGCGTGGGGATGCCGTCCTGATCGGCACGGCTGCGGGTCATCGCCGCCATCACCATGCGATTGGGCAGGTCCGACCGGCCAACGCGGATCGGTTCGAACAAGGACATGGGAATCTCCTTCATGCTCGCGGGAGCGCTCCCGGCTCTTCCGGAAGGCGCCGGGACTCGGGGTCGGTACGGTTTGCCGAAAGGGCTTTGGCGCCAGATCACACGGCCTTGAGCCGTGTGGCCGGGCCGGCGTTCGTGGTGTTGGCGCGCGTGGTCCCATCGGTCGACTTGATCAGGAAGATGTGCGGTGTCCCGACGCCCTCGGTTCGCCACAGCGTGGCCGTGTGGTCGCGCCGGTGCCTGGCTTTCGGTGTCGGCTTCCGCAGCTGAAACCGGTTGGACGCCAGCCCTGCGATGCCGAGTGCAAACGGGAGCGACAGGACTCCCGCCGCGAGAATTCGGTTGATTTTGAACATTGGAGAACACCTTGTGCTGCTAGAGATTCGTGTTGATCGCCAAGCGTTTGAGGGCGTAGCGGCGCTGCCTCGATGGCTTGGCGGAGGAGAAACCTGCGCGGCGATCTCATATCTGGCTCAGCCGTAGCCGGAACAGAATCGAAGGGGGTGTGGTGGGTTCTCGCCGTCGGCGAGAACCCACCACGTGCTAACGCTCGATGGTCAACGAACCGTGCTCACCGAACGATGTGCAGGTCGTGACCGATCAGGCCGTGGTCCAGGAAGCACAGCTTGTCCTGGTGCTTGTGGTAGTGGCCCCGGACCCAGTGGCCGTTTTCCCACCGGTATTCCCAGCGGACGTCGCGGTGGTTCAAACGACCGCCGCGGTCCGCCACCCGCACCGACGCGTGGCTGCTGGCCTCGGCGGAGCCGCGGCCCTGAACCTGAGCGGACGCCTGGCTGCTGGCCTCGGCCGAGCCGCGGCCCTGGACCTGAGCGGACGCCTGGCTGCTGGCCTCGGCCGAGCCGCGGCCCTGAACCTGGGCCGACGCCTGGCTCTCGACACGGATGTTGGTGTCCTGGCCCTCGGCGGAGGCCACCCCGGCGATTCCTAGCGCGAGCGGGAGCGTCAACGCTCCAGCAGCCAGCACCCGATTGATCTTGCGCATCAGCAATGCACCTCGTTGTGTTTGATCATTCGAATCTTGCTGTCGGGCTTCCGGTATGGGTAGCTGATCCACATCGTCGGCCCGGGTGGCTACGAGATCCGCATGCTGATCTCGTATCCGCCTCAACCGCCGAGATCCAACGGGTAATCCCCGGTGATCTGTGTTGAATGAGACGGGATTTTTCCTTGCGGGATAGCGAACATCCGATCAAAATCATGCGCCCGCATAGAAGTTATATGCATGCGCATTGAGTCGCAGTGGGCGCATTGGGGACCGTGTGACTGGAGTGCTGTCCATGGTCACGGCAGGTGTTCGGGGGGTAGCGGAAAACGGAGCACTCGAATTCGTGGTTCGCCGAAGTGCGACATCGGGTCGATCACGGACTATTACCGACCGATTACGCTGTGATGCTCGCGATCGGGACCGGAAGTCATGTGCAACGGCACGGCCGGTGTTCGCGCCGCAGGTGGAAGGCGCTGCTTCGGTGGCGCTGGTGGTCCGATTCGGTCTGGCGGATGCGCGAAGGGGTGCGGTGCGGTCGCCTGGTCAGCACGCCTGACTGCGACATGCGTGAGCATCGGGGTAAGTTTGCTGGTGAAGCAGGCTCAGGAGGGGTCGTCGATGGGGCGGGGCATGAGGTCGGCCGGGGAAGAGCGAGAGCTGATGATGCTTCTGCTCGGAGCTTTGGCCAGGATGCGCGAGCACCTCGACTCGGCGGCTGTCGATGTCGGCCTGAGCCTTCCCCAGGCGCACACGCTGCTGCGGCTGGAGCGACCTCAGCGGATGGGAGAGCTTGCGGGTGCTCTGCATTGCGAGCCCTCCCACGTGACTGCCATCGCAGATCTGCTTGAGTCGGCGGATCTGCTCAAGCGGCAGCCTGATCCGGCCGACCGCCGCGCCAAGCGACTCGTGCTCACCGCGAAGGGGAAGAAGCTGCGGGAGCACCTGCTGGTGCGGCTGGGAGAGGGCTTTCCGATCGTATCCGAACTCGATGCGGGACAGCGAGACGCCTTGGCGGAGCTGCTGCACGCGGCGCGGGACGCCTCCGGCGACTGACATCGTGCGCCACTGACCCTGTTGGCCCTGGGCAAGCAGGGCGTACCAGCCTGCACTTGCCGGGCAGGGGCGAGCTGGCAAGCCGCGTTCGGCGCCCCCGGGAAAATAACTTCACTCACAGAATGTTTCACTAACTGAAGCAAAATGCTTCACTTGCTGAAGCAAGTGCCCCGAGGTGGGTTCCACTGCCTGTCGCTCGCCGCTGCCGGACAAGGCTCGGTCGGCGAGCAGGTCCGGGCCGTGATGTGGATGGAGTCCTGGGATGTTTCGCAGTGTGCCGTACAAGTGGTTGGTTGCGATTGCCTTCGTGTTCGGCCTGTTCATGGAGATCTTGGACATGACGGTGCTGAACACGGCACTGCCGGCCTTGGGGCGGCAGTTCGGTGTCGGTACGGAAAGCCTCCAATGGCTCGTCACCGGCTATCTCGTGAGTATGGCCGTGTTCATCCCGGCATCGGGTTGGGTGGCTGATCGCTTCGGCTCCAAGAAAACGTTCTTGTTCGCCTTGGCGGTGTTCACCGCAGCGTCGCTGTGGGCCGGATTCGCCGGTTCGCTGGCCGAGCTGGTGGTGGCCAGGATCGTGCAGGGTGTGGGAGGCGGGCTTCTCACACCGGTCGGGACCGCGATGCTGTTCCGGGCATTCCGCCGGACGAACGCGCGCAGGCCTCGGCGATCCTGTCGATCCCGACCGGCCTCGCTCCGGCTTTGGGCCCGGTGCTGGGCGGATGGTTGGTCGACAACGTCGACTGGCGCTGGATCTTCCTGATGAAGGTGCCGATCGGCGTGGCCGGGATCGCCTTCACCGCGGCGGTGATCCGTGAGGAGCGAACTGACCACCCCGGGCGCTTCGACGTCATCGGGTTCCTGGCAGGCGGTGGCGCGCTTGCGTTGCTGCTGGTGGGCTTTGATCAGGGCGCTGCCGGCGAGTGGGGTAGCGCGTCCGTGTTCTTGCCGCTGATCGGAGGCGCCCTGCTCGCGGTCGTGTTCGTGATCGCTGAACTGCGCATCGCCGAGCCGATGATCGATCTCCGGCTGCTTCGCATCCGGCTGTTCCGCACCGGCAACCTGCTGATGCTGCCGGCGTCGGGCGCGCTGATGGGCACGCTGTTCCTGACCCCGCTGCTGCTGCAGTCGTTGCTGGGCGTGGACGCCACCGGATCGGGGTTGGTCACCATGTTCCAGGCGTTGGGTATGACGGCGACGATGCCGTTCGCCGGACGGCTGTACCAGCGGCTTGGTCCACGCTGGATGTTGACCTCCGGCTTCGCCGCCATCGCCGCGTCCGTTGCGGCGCTGCTCCCCGTCGGGGCCGGCAGCAGCTTGTGGGCCGTGCGGATTCCGATGCTCACGATGGGCATCGGCATGGCGCTGACGGTGATCGCGTTGCAGGCTGCGACCTTCGCACAGGTGAGTCCGGCAGCGATGACCCGTGCGTCGTCGGTGTTCGCGACCACACGTCAGGTAGCCGCGGCCGTGGGAGTTGCGCTGGTCGCCACCATCCTGACCCTCCGAACCGAGCAGCGACTCGGTGGGCTGGGACCGATGGTGACCGAGGCCGCCCGGCAGGACGCGATGCTCAGCGCCTTCCGCGACACGTTCGTCGCCGCCCTCGTAGTCGCCGCGCTGGGCCTGCTGATCGCGTTGCGGGTCCGCGACGCGGATGCGGCTGCGTCCATGCGATCGACGAAAACGGCTGCCGAGAAGGCAGAAACCGGAGTTGGAAGTGGGCCGGAACAACCTCGGGCGGGCCACCACGGTCGAGCTGACGAAGAGCACCAGCACGACACCAGAACTGGACTGTAACCGCTGGCGGGCCGACCCGCTGCGACCCCGTGCCGGAGGTCGACGCCACGCGCTTCGCTGCGCCCATCGTCGGCTCATGGCCTAGCTTGTGGGGCAAGCGAGGCGACCGCATCGGCCGCGTGACGCCGGTTCCCGGGAGGCGGATTGTGATGGCAGCGCCGGGAAAGCGTCGCTGGGCGTTGTCAGCCCAGCAGTCGTCGTGGGCGCCCATGGCTTCGGGTGTGTTTCGCGCACTGTGGTTCGCGCAGCTCGGATCCAACGTGGGGACTTGGATGCAGACTGTCGGCGCTCAGTGGCTGCTCGTGGGCGAACCGGAAGCGGCACTGCTGGTCTCGTTGGTCCAAACCGCGGTGACGCTCCCCGTGATGCTGCTGGCGATTCCGTCCGGGGTACTGGCCGATCTGCTCGACCGCCGACGCCTGTTGATCAGCGTGCAGCTGGCCATGGCCGTTCTCGCGGCTGCGCTGGCCGTGGTGACGGGGATGGGGCTGATAACGCCTGCGGTTCTGCTGTTGCTGTTGTTCCTGCTGGGGTGCGGCCAGGCGTTGACCGGTCCTGCGTGGCAGGCCCTGCAGCCGGAACTCGTTGTCCGGGAGCAGATCGCCGCAGCTGCGGCGCTGGGTGCGATGAATGTCAACATCGCGCGGGCGATCGGCCCGGCCCTCGCCGGGGTGATCGTGGCGCTGTTCGGCCCAAGCTTCGTGTTCGCGGTGAATGCGGTTTCGTTCTTGGGAATCGTAGCGGTGCTCGGGGCCTGGCGACGAACTCTTGCCGATCTACCGCAACCCCCCGAACGGCTTCTGCCTGCACTGCACGCCGGTGCTCGCTACGTGCGTTACGCCCCGGTGGTGCGACGAATCCTGCTCCGAGCTACCTTGTTCATCCTTCCGGGCAGTGCCATCTGGGCCCTGTTGCCGATTGTGAGCAACCAAGCCTTGCATCTCGACGCGACCGGCTACGGGATCTTGCTTGGATCCCTCGGGCTCGGAGCAGTTGCCGGCGCATCGACGTTGTCCCGCGTGCGGTCTGTCCTCACGGCGAACCAGCTGCTGGCTCTGGCCGCGGTGTTGTTCGCCGCCGGGACTGCGCTGCCCGCAGTGGTGTCCAGTGCGGGCGTGGTCACCCCGGTGTTGTTCTTCGCTGGTTACGCGTGGCTCGTTGTGCTGTCGACGTTGAACTCGGCGATGCAACTTTCCTTGCCCGCTTGGGTCCGTGCCCGAGGCCTGGCCACCTACATGCTGGTTTTCATGGGCGGCCAAGCGCTCGGCTCGATCTTGTGGGGCGCGCTGGCCGCCGTCACTGGATTCACCGCGGCGCTTGCGATCGCCGCCGCACTTCTGCTCATCAGCGCCGCGACGGTGGGCCTGTGGCCGTTGCGACCGGAGACGGCCCGAATGGATCGGGCTGTCAGCGCGCACTGGCCGGAACCGGTACTGGTGTTCGAACCGATGCCCGAGGACGGCCCGGTGCTCGTGCTGAAGACCTACCGCGTTGCCGAGGAAAACCGCGAGGCCTTCCGGGCTGCGATGTCAGACGTGGGCAAGTCGCGGCAACGCACCGGAGCGGTGCACTGGTCGCTGTTCCAGGACGGCGCTGACGCGCACCGCTTCGTCGAAACCTTCCTGGTGCGTTCCTGGGACGAACACCTGCGCCAGCACCAGGGCCGACTCACCGGCACGGATCGCGAAATCGAACAGCACGCCGAATCGTTCGCTGAGGCCCGCCCAACGGTCGAGCACCTGTTCGCCGCGCATCCGACCGCCAGGACGCCTTGAAAGCGCGATGGTGCAACGACCTCCTGGTCTCCGACGTAATCCGCAGTCCGTGCGCCGGTCCCACGGGCCTGACGCACGTGGGGTTCACCGCCCACGACCGCAGAGTGGCTGCAGACGTGTTCGGGTCCGTGGTGTGCCGGTCAGTGGTGTTCGCGGTCGTAGGCGAATTGCAGGCCTGCGGTGCCGCCGGTCTCGATGAACAGGTTCATGAATTCGTCGGCGGTTTCTTTGCGGGCCCAGTCGCGTTGGAGTTCGCAGAGCAGTTGGACCCAGGTGATGGGGTGTGCGCCGGCTTGTTCCACTCGCTGCAGTGCGGCGTCGTGGGAGGCCGTCGAGGTGCCGCCGACGGCGTCTACGACCGGGTAGACCTCGTAGCCCTCGCGCAGTGCGTCGAGTGTGGGGAAGGTCAGGCAGGCTTCCGTCCACAGCGCGGCCATCACCAGCTTCTTGCGGCCGGTGGCCTTGACCGCGTCGACGAACTCCCGGTCTTCCCAGGCGTTGATGGAGGTGCGGTCGTAGGTGGGGAGGTCGTCGAGGACCTTCCGGAGTTGCGGGATCGGCGGCTTGTTGAGGCCGGTTGCGACGTTGACCGTGGAGTGGACGGTGGGCAGTCCGTAGGTGCGTGCGATCTTGGCCAGTCCGACGATGTTGTTGACGAGTAGCTGGCGGTCCATCGAGTTGATCGAGTTCACCTGGACCGGTTGGTAGTCGATGATGACCACCGCTGCGTTCTGCGGTGTCAGCAGGGCGTCGGTCTCGGGATCGCGGATTTGTTCGCTGGTCATCGGCAGCCTCCTGGCAGGATCGTGCTTCCGTGCGAGGATCGTGGACGCTCCCGGGCTAGTGTGCTCCCTGCTGGGGTGGCCACGCATGGCGAGTGCCGAAGGCGTGGTATCCCAGCGGAAAAGCACCGGAATTCCCGTCTGGCAGAGAATTGATCACCAAAGCCCTTGCGATCTCCCGGGTTGTTCTTTGCGCATTGCGGCTTTCGGCTCGCAACCGGCAGGAACGGCAAGCTACGCTTGTGACGCCAAAATGGTTTTCGGTTCCAGATAGGCGAAGGGTGGGTTGGAAATGGGTGAACTCTTCATTGTCGTTGGATTGCGCGCCAAGGCGAACAAGGAGAACGACCTGCGTCGTGACCTGGCCGAGTTGGTCGAACCCTCGCGTCAGGAAGAAGGAAATATTCGATACGACCTGTTTGTCGACCGGGATGATCCAGGGCTGTTCGTTTTCGTGGAGCACTGGGCTAGCGAAGAAGCGCGAAACAAGCACCACATGGAAGGTCCGCACATCCAACGTTTTCATGGCGATGGTATAAGAAATGTGGAGCGGGCGGAATTCTCGCACATGCTCAACCGCGTGGCGTGAGGTCCGGACTGCCCATGTGCATCTCGAGCCGGCGTCTCTTTGAGCCCGCGGTGGGAGGTGGGGGTCGATCACGGCCAACAGATGCTTGCGGCTGAATCGAGGTAAGCTCGCTGATCGTGGGACCAGCGGCTGTTGCGAAGGTGCCGAGGCGGTACAAGGTCGCGGTGTGGCGATCGATGATGGAAGTCCACGCGGCCGTGTTGCACGAGATCGAAATCGACCTGGCGAACAAGCATGGTCTGTCGCTGAACGAGTTCGACGCGCTGATCAATATTCCGGCTGCAGGGGTCCGCTTCCGCGAGCTCACTGACCGGGTCATCCTGAGCCAGAGCGCACTCAGCCGTCTTGTTGACAGGCTCGAAGCCAGGGGGCTCGTCGTGCGGATCGGTGCAGAGGAGGACTCCCGGGCTGTGGAGCTCGAGCTCACCGAGGAGGGGAAGAAGCTCGCGCGGAGTTCTGCCCGCACGAATGCGGCAGCGGTCGAGCGGGCCTTCGCCGACCGGCTTTCCGGTGCGGAGCTGGAATACCTGTACGAGGTGTTCTCCAGGCTCCTGGGCGGGCCGGTCGAAATCTGACCACCCAACCGTTCGTACTGGATCCTGGTGGTGCTGGGCTTCTCAGGTTCTGGTGGTCAGGTGTGTGTTGCGCCCGTCATCGGGGCTGACTGGCTGGGGCGGTCGAGCAGCGGCGTCTGCGCCAGCCGGACCACGCGCCGGCGGTTGACGAACTGGGCACGCCCGGGCGGAAGCTGCCGGGGCCGCAGGTCGCCCACGAAATTGCCTTCGTCCTTGGGGCACGAGAACAGCAGCACCGGCGTGCCGAGCTCCCACGGCCGGCGCATCACCGGGTCCATCATCGCCCGGCCGCCCCCGGGCGTGCTGCGGGCGACGATCAGGTGCAGCCCGACGTCGTGGCCCTACAACAGCCGTACGGCATACGGTACACTGTACCGGAAGGCTGAGTGCGGGAGGAGACGCGGGTGCGGCTGGGGCGGTGCGCGGTGGTGTTCGATCCGGCGGATCCGCCGCGGGCGGGCGCGTTCGTCGTCCACGACCCGGGCGGTGGTCCGCTCCCGGCGGACCTGACCTCGGGAGAACCCGCCGAGCCGGTGGTCACCCTGTTCGAGGACGGCGCGGTCGTCGCTCGTCGAGTGCCTGCCCGCCGGATAGCGGTGGCGCAGGCGTTGCCACTGCTCGTGGCGATGCGAGACGAGCGCGAGGCGCATCCATCGGCGGTCTTCCACTCCGCCGCGGCGGTGCTGGCATTGCACCTGGTCGCCCGTGGCCGCGTGCTGCCCGGCGTCTCGCCGGACGGGGTCGATGCCTGGCGGATCGGGCCGTTCGACATCGCCGACGTCGAACGGCTCCGCGCGCTGGCCGCCGCGATGCCGGCGAGCGCGCGAGCGATTCCGCTGGATCCGGCAGCCGAACCGCTCGTGCTGCCGGATCCCGAGCGGCTGTTGCGCGGGGTCCTCGACGCGGTCGCCGACACGATGCCGCGCACGCCCGGCGCGGTGTGGCTCACGGGCGATCCGCGCTACGCCGCCGACGAGCACACGGCGGCCGACGAAGACCTCCGCGAGTGGGCGCGGCAGGTTGCCGTGGGCGTGGACGCCGGGCTCCGGGTCGCGTTGCGCCTCGAAGTCCGCGGTGAGCTCGGCAGGAGCCCGTTCACGGCAGTGGTCCGGCTTCGGAACCTCGCCGATCCGACGCAGGTCGTGGACGCCGAGGCGCTGTGGGCGGGGGAGGGCCACGGGTTCGGCGAGCGCGCGACGTTCGAGGCCATGCTCGCGCTGCGCCGCGCCGCCCGGATCTGGTCGCCGCTGGAGAGCCTGCTCGCCGAGGCCGAGCCGGTCGAGCTGGAACTGGTCGACGAGGACGTCGAAGACCTGCTCGGCGGTGCCGAGGAGCGGTTGGCGACGGCCGGGATCGACATCGAGTGGCCGCCGGAACTGTCCCGGGAGCTCAACGCCCGGGTCGTCGTGGCGGCGCCCGGCGAGCAGCCCGAGGACGTCGCCGCCTTCCTGCGCGAGTCCTCGCCGCTGCCGCTGAGCTGGCAGCTCACGCTCGCCGGTGAGCCGCTCGCGGACGTCGAGATGGACGTCGTGGCCAAGAGCGGGCCGGTGGTGCGGTTGCGTGAGCAATGGCTGCTGGTGGAGCCAGAACTGGCGCGCAAGGCGCGCGAACGGGCCCTGCCGCCGGTGCGCGCGTACGAAGGCCTCGGCATCGCGTTGATCGGCAGCGCGGAACTGCGTCCACCGCAATTTCCATTGAAATTGGACCTTCAATTTCAATGGAAATTGCGGAGCAACGAAGGCGTGCGCGTCGAAGCCGTCGCGTCCGGCTGGCTGGGCGCGCTGGTGGAGCAGGTGGCGGATCCCGACGGCGGCCCCGAGCCGCTCGGCCAACCCGAGGCGCTGCACGGCACGCTGCGCGACTACCAGCAGCGGGGTCTTCGGTGGCTGCGCCGGATGACCGCGTTGGGGTTCGGCGGCTGCCTCGCCGACGACATGGGCCTGGGCAAGACGATCATGCTGATCGCGCTGCACCTGCGCCGGGTGGCGGACCCGGCGACGGCGGGCGCGACGCTCGTCGTCTGCCCCGCGTCGTTGCTGGGCAACTGGGAGCGGGAGATCGAGAAGTTCGCCCCGGGCACGCCCGTGCGCCGGTTTCACGGGGCCTCGCGGTCGCTGGCCGGGCTCGACGGTGGCTTCGCGCTCACCACCTACGGCACCATGCGCGTCGACGCGGCGGCCCTGGCCGGGCACCACTGGGGGATGCTGGTCGCCGACGAGGCGCAGCACGTCAAGAACCGGTTGAGCGGTACGGCCAAGGCGTTGCGCGAGATCCCCGCGTCCGCGCGGGTCGCGATGACCGGTACACCGGTGGAGAACAACCTCGCCGAGCTGTGGGCGATCCTCGACTGGACCACGCCCGGTCTGCTCGGCCGGATCGGCGATTTCCGGTCAGGGTGGGCGCGTTCGGTCGAGGAGGATCGGGACAACCCCACCGCGCAACGGCTTTCCCGACTTGTGCGGCCATTCCTGTTGCGGCGCCGCAAGTCCGACCCGGGAATCGCCCCCGAGCTGCCGCCGAAGACCGAGACCGACCACGTCGTCGCGCTCACGCCGGAGCAGGTCGCGCTCTACGAGCGCGTGGTGCGGGAGGTGCTGGCCGAGATCCGGGACAGCAGGACCGAGATCGCCCGCCGCGGTCTGGTGCTCAAGCTGCTGGTCGGCCTCAAGCAGGTGTGCAACCACCCGGCGCACTACCTGAAGGAGAGCACCGGTCCCTCGGCCGCTCGCTCGGAGAAGCTGCAGCTGCTGGACGAACTGATCGATACCATCCTCGCCGAGGGTGGCGCGGTGCTCGTGTTCACCCAGTACGTGCAGATGGCCAGGCTGCTGGAGAAGCACCTGGCGGACCGCGGCGTGCCCGCCCAGCTGCTGCACGGCGGCACCCCGGTGGTCCGCCGCGACGAGATGGTGCGCCGGTTCCAGGCGGGTGAAGTGCCGGTCTTCCTGTTGTCGCTGAAGGCGGCCGGCACCGGTCTCAACCTCACCCGCGCCGATCACGTCGTGCACTACGACCGCTGGTGGAACCCCGCGGTCGAGGAGCAGGCGACCGACCGCGCGTACCGGATCGGCCAGACCAAGCCGGTCCAGGTGCACCGCCTGATCGCTGGGGGAACGCTGGAGGAACGCATCGCCGTGCTGCTGGAGGGCAAGAAGGAGCTGGCCGACGCCGTCCTCGGCGGCGGCGAAGCCGCGCTCAGCGAGCTTTCCGACGCCGAGCTGCGGCGGCTGGTCGAGTTGAGGAGCGCCTGACGTGTCCGGTTACGACGACTTCCTGCTCGGCTTCGACGACGAGGACGAGGAGGACGCGGCCGACGTGGTCGATCCGCACCGGCGTGCGGTCACCTTCCCCGCGTTCCCGCCGGGCAGGCGGTACGGCAAGAAGTTCGCCGACACCTGGTGGGGCAACGCCTGGATCGAGGCGATGGAGGACACCGCGCTCGACCCGGAGCAGCTCAAGAAGGGCCGCAAGTACGCGTTCGCCGGCCAGGTGGGCGCGATCACCATCAGCCCCGGCCGCATCTCGGCCCCGGTGCACGACGGCGACCACTACCGCCCGCACACCACGATGATCGGGTTCCGCGAGCTGTCCGGCGCCGGCTGGGACCGGTTCCTGGACAGGGTCGCGGGCAATGCCGGGCACATCGCCGCGCTGCTCGACCGCGACATGCCGCGCGACCTGGTCCGAGCGGCCGACGACGCGGACGTGCGCCTGCTCCCGGGCTACGGCGATCTCGATCCCGAGTGCGGTTGTCCCGGTTGGGACAGCCCGTGCCGGCACGCGGCCGCCTTGGCCTACCAGGTTTCCTGGCTGCTCGACCGGGATCCGTTCGTGCTGCTGCTGGTGCGAGGGCGGGGCGAGGACGAGCTGACCGAGGAGTTGCACCGGCGCAACGCCCGCCGCGCCGTGGACGCGAGCGCTGCTGCCTCGGCGGCGGGAACGCTTGCGGCGGAGGCGTGGTCGGCCCAACCGCCGGCCTTGCCCGACCCGCCGGGGCCGGTGTCGGCGGCTCCGCTGGACCTGGCGTCTTTGCTGGCGGACGTTGAAGAGGCGCCGGTCGCTGCGGTCGCGATCGCCGTGCTCGCCGCGGATGCGGCGGACCGGGCGCGTTCGATGCTTGCGGGTGCACCCGTGGACGAGCCGGATCAGTGGACCGACGCGGTGCGGCTCGCCGCCCGGGCCGACCGGGACGACCTGACCGGACGAGCGGGCCGCGCCGCTGCCCGGCCGGCGGACTTCACCCGCGCCGTGCGCGCCTGGAAACTGGCCGGGAAGAGCGGCCTAGCAGCGCTGGAAGATGCGTGGACGCCGCCCCGCGAAGCATCGGCCCGCGCCCGGCTGGAGATCGACGAAGCATGGCGGGACGTCGGCCTCGGCGAACCGCCGGAGGCGCGCGCGTGGCGCAACAGGTGGACGCTCGGGGATCACGGGGTGCAGCTGCGCCTCGGCCAGGACGGTCTTTGGTATTCCTTCCGCGCCGATGGGAAGGGGTGGGCCCTCGCCGGTCCGCCCGTGCAGGACGTCGCCGAAGCGCTTGCGGAACTGCTGGCCGGCGCCAGGGGCGGGGCCTGACCAGGCGCGTCGGCGAGCTCCGCTGCGTGCCGCCCGATTCCTGACAAGCCACAGTGGACAGTTGACGTGCGGCGGGTCGGAAATCGCGCGATCGCAGCGGTTCTCGGCCGAATGGTCTGCACCAAATTCGCGTCGGGGGCATGGCGTCGACGGTCAGTCGTGTGCCCGGTGGGACTTCGGTGTCGATCGATGTCCCTATTCATGGGTCTTGCGTGCAATCCTTGATCCGCTCGATGTCCGGGGCGGGGCGGAGTTCTGTCTGTTTCCCCACGTTTCGGTGCTCTACCGTTTCTGAAACGTTGTCTCCAAGTCGGCCGCAGCGGCCGGGTTCCGGCCCGAAAGCCGTTCGATCGCAGGAACGTTCGCGATTCGGCCGCGCGCCAAGAAGACGCAGGTCCGGGTGCGTGCGGAGGCTCCTCGTCGAGCCTTCGCGGCACGTCATCCGTGCGGGCTGGCTCGCCGGAAACGGCCCGGGGCAAAAGGTTCCGAACACTACCACCGCGTAGGGCGTAGATCGCAGGTGCTCCGCAGGTTGCCCTTTTGGGAAGTGAAGGTTTCGTGGACTCGACTTGGGTCTGCACGGCTGGTGGAATGCGCCGAACAGCTGGCTCGTGGGCTCTGCCGGGAACCGCTCGCTTGGCGGGCAACCCGCTGCGTTCCGGCGGAGTCCTCAAATCGGAGACGAGGATCAGTGACGCAAATCCTGCAAGGCGACGGCGAGCGCAGTGCTCAGGCGCCCGTCGACGCCGGTGACGAGGGGTACAGCAAGGCCCTCAAAGCCAGGCACATCAACATGATCGCGATCGGCGGCGCCATCGGCACGGGCCTGTTCATGGGCGCGGGCGGGCGGCTGGCGACGGCCGGGCCCGCGCTGGCGATCGCCTACGCCGTGTGCGGCGTGTTCGCGTTCTTCGTGGTGCGTGCGCTGGGCGAGCTGATCCTGTACCGGCCTTCCTCGGGCGCGTTCGTGTCCTACGCGCGCGAGTTCATGGGGGAGAAGGGCGCTTACGTCGCCGGCTGGATGTACTTCGTGAACTGGGCGACCACCGGCATCGCCGACATCACCGCGATCGCCCTGTACGCGCACTACTGGTCGCTGTTCAGCCCGGTGCCGCAGTGGGTGCTGGCGCTGATCGCGCTGGCGGTGGTGCTCACGCTGAACCTGGTGTCGGTCAAGGTCTTCGGCGAGATGGAGTTCTGGTTCGCCATCATCAAGGTCGGCGCGCTGGTGCTGTTCATGGGCGTCGCGATCGTGCTGCTGGTGCTGGGCGACCCGATCGCGGGGCACCAGCCGGGCTTCAGCCTGATCGCCGATCACGGCGGGATCCTGCCGAACGGCCTGATCCCGCTGGTGCTCGTGGTGCAGGGCATCGTGTTCGCCTACTCGGCCGTCGAGCTGGTCGGCGTCGCGGCGGGCGAGACGGAGAACCCCGCGAAGATCATGCCCAAGGCGATCAACTCGATCATGTGGCGGATCGCCATCTTCTACTGCGGCTCGGTCGTGCTGCTGTCGCTGCTGCTGCCCTTCAGCGCCTACCAGAAGGGCGAAAGCCCGTTCGTCACGGTGCTTTCCGGCATCGGCGTCCCGTGGGCCGGCGACGTGATGAACCTCGTGGTGCTCACGGCCGCGATGTCCAGCCTGAACTCCGGGCTGTACTCCACCGGCCGGATCCTGCGGTCGATGTCGGCGGCCGGATCGGCGCCGAAGTTCACCGGCCTGATGAATCGCAGCCAGGTGCCCTACGGCGGCATCCTGCTCACCGGCGCGGTGTGCGTGCTCGGCGTCGGCCTCAACATCGTGGTGCCCGGTGACGCGTTCGAGATCGTGCTGAACTTCGCCGCGGTCGCCATCATCACCACCTGGTCCATGATCGTGCTGTGCCACCTGCTGTTCGTGCGCAAGGCCAAGTCCGGCGCGGTGGAGCGGCCGTCCTACCGGCTGCCGGGCGCGCCGGTCACGCAGATCGCGACCTTGGCGTTCCTGGCGTCGGTGGTGGTGCTGATGTGGTTCGACGTCCCGGCCGGGCGGCTGACGCTGCTGTGCGTGCCGGTGCTGGTCGTGATTCTGGTGATCGGCTGGTTCGCCGTCCGCAAGCGCGTGGACACCACCAAGGCGCTCGGCGAGAAGGTCTGAGCAACGGCAGGAGCGGGAGCGGTCGAGGACCGCTCCCGCTCCTGCGTTTCGAGCAGTGAAACCCAACAGTCTCTTGTGGACAAGGGCGCAGGCCCGAATTCTGCTCCCTGCCAGGGCGGGACGACGGCTATCCGCCGATGTCGCGCAACTGGGGGCCGCAGCGGGCCAGGCCGCGGAGTGCTCGCGCCCTGGCGACCGGGCTCGGGGCGCTCTCGGTCAGCTCGACCGCGGCCAGGAACTGCTTCCTGGCGTCTGAAGGGCGGCCCGCCGCGAGGTAGGCGTCGCCGAGGTGGTTGCGGATCTCGATCGTGGTTTCGACCGCGTCGGCGTCGACGGCGTCCAACGCGGCGAGATGCCGGGCGATCGCGGTGTCCAGGTCGCCGGACTGCTCCGCCACGGTGCCCAGGTGGGTCAGCGCGAATCCGCGGATCAGGACATCACCGGTTCGCTGCGCGAGGTCCAGCGCCTCGGCGAGCACCTCGCCCGCCTCCTGCGTGGCGCCGACCCGGCACAGCTGCTCGCCGAGCGCGCACACGGTCATCGTGCGCATCCGCGGATCGTCCAGCTCGGCCGCGATCACCGCCGCGGCGCGCAGCTGTTCCAACGCGACGTCGTGCCGGCGCAGCTGGCCGTGGAGCATTCCGAGGTTGGACAGCATGAGGATCCGGAGGCGGTCGTAGCCGAGGTCTTCGGCGACGCCCAGCGCCCGCGTCAGGTACCCGGCGGCCTCGTCGTGCCGGCCCAGGGACCTGGCCGCGGCGCCCAGCCCGCCGAGCGCCCTGGTCTGGCCCTCCTTGTCGTCCAGCGCCCGGTACCCGGCGAGGGCCTTCTCGAAGCAGTTCCATGCCTGCTGGTAGGCGCCGCGCATGCCGTGCACGTTCGCCAGGCTCGTCCACAGTGGAGCGGTCCGCTGCGGATCGGTTTCGGCGGCGAGCACGCACTCGTGCATCCGGCGGGCATCGGAGAACCAGGTCCGCATGGTGTACGGGTCCACGACGGCGGAGGTGATCCGCCCGGCCGCCGCCAGGTGGCCGGTTCGCGCGGCGTGCTCGACCAGCTCCAGCAGCGTCACCCGGCATCCGGTCAGCCACTCCGCGGCGCTTTCGGCGTCGGTGAACGGGAATCCGCCCCGGTCGTCCGGATCCGGTTCACCGGTCAGCAGGACCCTGGTGCGGCGGGTCGCCCGCTGGTAGTGGTCCAGCACCCGTTCCAGTGCTCCCGGCTCCGGCGCGGCCTCGGCCAGCCCGCGGGCGTAGTCGGTCGCCAGGTCGTGCAGCCGGTACCGGTCGATCGCCGCCACGTCGAGCAGGCCGGCGTCGACGATCCGCTCCAGCAGGTGCCCGGCCGCCGGCGGTGCGACGTCGGCGAGCGCTGCGACGCAGTACTGGTCCGGTGCGATACCAGGAATCTCGCCCAGCAGGCGGAAGATCCGTTGCTCGGCCGCGGGCAGCCGGCTGTAGGACAGGGCGAACGCCGCCTCGATGCTTCGGTCGCCGACCGAGAGCTCGGACAGCCTGCGATTGCCGTCCGCGAGCCGGCTCGCCAGGTGCGCGAAGGTCCACGCCGGTCGGCTGCGCATTCGGGCCGCGACGATGCGGAGCGCCAGCGGCAGGCCTCCGCACGCCCGCACGACATCGCGCACGGCGTCCGGCTCGGCCTCCGCCCTGGACACGCCGATGAGCCTGGACAGCAGGGCGGTTGCGTCGTCGTCGCCGAGCGCGTCCAGGGTGACCTGGTGGTCGACGTCGAGGTCGACCAGCCTGGTCCGGCTGGTCACCAGCACCCGGTTGCCGCCCCCGCCCGGCAGCAGCGGGCGGACCTGCTCGGCTGACGCGGCGTTGTCAAGCACGACCAGCAGTCGGGCGTCGGCGGTCGCGGCGCGCCACACCGCGGCCCGCTCGTCGACGTCGTCCGGCACATCCCGGTCCGCCACGCCGATCGTGCGCAGCAACCGGCCGAGCGCGTCCGCCGGACCGAGCGGCGACCGGCCTGCCGTGTGCCCGTGCAGGTCGAGGAACAGCGCGCCATCGGGGTAGGCCGGGCGCAGCCGGTGGGCGAGGTAGACGACCAGCGCCGACTTCCCGACCCCGGCGATGCCGTCGACGGCGACCAGGTGCGGTGCGCCATCGGCACGCGGCGACAGGTGCTCGGTGAGCGCGGAGATCTGGTCCGCTCTGCCTTCCAGGCGGACGTTGTCGGGCGGCAGCTCGACGCGGCCTGCGCCGCGCCGCACGGGCGGAGCGACCCGCTCGCCGAGACCGATCGTGACGTCGTCCTCGCGCAGCACGGCTTGGTGCAGCGCGCGAAGCTCGTGCCCCGGTTCCACGCCGAGGTCCCGCACCATGCGATCGCGCAGATTCCGGTAGTCCTGCAGCGCGTCGGCCACCCAGCCACCGCCGTACCGGGCCCGCATCAGCAGCGCCACGCTCGGCTCGTCGTAGGGGTGCTCCGCGATGAGTGCGCTCAGCGCGTCGATGGCGGCGGAGTGCCGGCCGCCGCGGATCCACAGACCCGCGAGCTGTCGCCGCGCGGTGAGGCCGCGATCGAGCAGCCGCTGCCGTTCGGCCGCCGCGTGGCCGCCGGGCAGCCCTGCCAGCGGTTCCCCGTCGAGCAGCGCCGTGGCGCTGGTGAGCGCGGCTTCGGCGTCCACCTGCCGGTCGGCGGCCAGCGCTGCGGTCGCCCGGTCCACCAGGGAGTCGAACTCGGCGGCGTCCAGGTGTGCGGATGCGGTGATCTGGTAGCCGGCCCCGTGCCGCCGGATGACGTCGTCGGTCGCCCCGGCGGCGCGGAACGCGGCGCGCAGCCGGTAGAGGTAGACGGAGACGACGTTGGAACCGCTGGCCGGCGGCTCCTTGCCCCAGATCGCCCCGAGCAGCTCGTCCGCCGTCCGCATCGCGTTGCGGTTGAGCAGGAGCGCGGCGAGCACCGCCTGCTGGCGGACCGGGCCGAGCCCCACCGGCTCGTCGCCGCACCAGGCCCGCAGCGGCCCGAGGACGGCGAACCGCAGCGCGGGACTGCCCTCGTCGCTGGCGATCGCGCCCTCCTTCGACCGGACGAGGTCGCTCACCCGAGCGACGGCGTTCCATCGGCGCACACCCTATCCGCCCGGCCCGCCGCACGGAGGCGATCACGCGCCGGGGGAGAGCCGGTGGAGTTCGCCGCCAGGACGCGCACCCGTGGCCCGCGTCCAGAACGACGCGGGCCACGGAGATCGGTTCCTCGATCGGCAGGGTCAGTAGCCGGCACCGGCTTCCTGCAGCGCCTGCCAGAACCCGTGGACGATCTGGTCACCGGGCAGGCCGAACGAATTCAGCACGTTCGTCCAGGCAATGGTGTCTCCGGACTGCGTGAGACCGTCCATCACGCCCTTGTAGATCTCGTTGTCGTTCAGCATTTCCCGGGGCATCGGGGCCGGGAAGGCGGCCGGGCCCCAGGTGATCGGCGCGGACGGCGGCAGCAGCAGGTGCCCGGCGTTCGCGAAGTTGGCCGGCCTGGCCCAGAAGCTCCGGTTCGGATCCGCGTCGCCGTAGGCGCCGTGCGCGGTGTTGAGCCGCTGCAGCTGACCGGAGAACGCCTGCGCGTTGGAGATCGGGTTCGCGGCGTTGCAGACGACGTCGTCCTCCCGGCAGATGCTCGCCACCTCGATGTCGCGGAAGTCGCGCGGTCCGGGGGTGTGCATGCCCGGGCCGTCCGGGGCGACCGACATGATGCCGCCGGAGGGCCCCTGCACGCCGGTGTCGGCGACGCCGCGGCGCGGATCGGCGATCAGCACGGCGTTGACCAGGTGGTGCGGGACCTCGTCCTTGCTCGCCAGCAGCTCGGTCGCGTCGCCGGAGATCAGCGCGCCGAACGAGTAGCCGACGAGGGTGATCCCCGACCCCGGGCAGGCGCGGTGGAAGTCGACAACCCGCTTCTCCAGCGCCGGGGCCGCCACCCGGCGCGTGTTGTCCAGGCTGTGCGGGTGCACGCCCGGGACGATCCCGTCCTCGTACCGGAACTTCTCCATCTGCGCCCCGGCGGGCACGGCCGTCCCGGCGTCGTCCCAGGTCCGGCCGGTCAGCCCCCGGCCCCTGCCGTCGGTCAGGAGGTAGAGATGACCGCAGTCCGCCGTCGCCGCCGGTTCCGGCGCGGCCGCCGCGATCTCGACACCACTCAGACCCGCGGCCAGTGCGACGCCCGCCAGCGCCAGGCACGTCTTCTTCACCAATCGCATGGAATGCCTTTCCATCTGCGCGCGGCATCGACCGCACATTCCGCGGAAAGTGCGCGCGCCGCGCTGAGGAGGAACGAAAACGGTTGAACCGGGCCCGGATACGGTGAGCATGATCGTCGGGCGGCGATCACGGGGTCAACCCGGATCAGGCGGGAAATCCATTCGCGCCACCGGATTTCATCGCCATTTCATCGACGCCGGAAACGGGCGCCCGGAAATTCGCAGGAACGGGCTACGGCTCGATGAGCCCGGTCCGGATGGCGTAGCGGGTGAGTTCGAGGCGGTCCCTCAGCCCGAGCTTCTGCAGCAGGTTGGCGCGGTGCCGTTCGACCGTCTTGATGCTGATCACGAGCAGGTCGGCGATCTCCCTCGACGAGTGGCCCTCGGCGACCAGCTTGAGGATCTCCTCCTCGCGGCGGGTGATGACCCGGGTGCTCGACTCCTCGTCGGCGGCGTGGTCGAGGTAGTTGCGGATCAGCGCCGTGATCGCGCCGGGGTAGATCGGCTTCTGGGAGTTCACCAAGTACGGCCTCGTGGTCACCGCGGTGACCATCGCGCTGGCCACGCTCTACGTCTGGCTGCGGTACTTCGCGCTGTAGGCGGTCAGCCGGTGCCAGCGGGAGGCACCGGCACAGCCGCCCGGGTGAGGGGGTGCAGCGGGCGTCGGCTGGCCCGGCGCAGCACATGACGAAGGCCCGCCGGGGGAGCGGCGGGCCTTCATCGGTGATGGGTGCTGTCCGTCAGGCGGCGTAGCCCTTGGGCTGGATCAGCGAAGCGAGCTGGTCGAGGCTCAGCCAGTAGTCCTCGATCCCGCTGAACCGCGCCGGGTCGGAGATGTGCACCGTCTTGTCCGCCGCGTTGTAGCCGACGATCGCCACGTAGTGGTAGATCGTCTGGCTCGACGGGTAGCCGGGCGGCTGGTTGCCGGGCGCCGCGACGATGTTGGCCACCATCGCCTTGCCGTCGGTGACGTTGCGAACGGTGTCCGACCACAGCTGCTCGGTCATCTCCGGCGTCAGCGAGCGGTCGCTCCAGTCCCGGGCGACGTACTGGGTGCCGGTACCCGCGAGCTGCTTGTTGAGCCCGTCGACGACCTGGCCGATGGTGTCCGTGCCGTTCTCGGTGGTGCCGAGTTCGGCGGCCATCGTGCTCTGGTCCGGCAGCGCGTCGGTCTTGCTGGACAGCGCGATGCGGGCCGCCGTGGGGCCGCACCAGTAGCTGGTCTTCTGCGCCTGGTAGTCGACGTCGAGGGACTTGGTGACCGGCGGCGGGGCGACCGCCGGGGCAGGGGCGGCCGGAGCCGGGGGAGCGGCGGGGGCCTGCGGGGCCGCCGGGGCCGCTGGGGCTGGGAGAGCGGCCGGGGCTTCGGGGGCGGCCTGGGCTGCGGGAGCCGGGGCGACGGCCGGGGCCAGCGGAGCTTCGTTGTCGACGGGCCGGATCTGCACGGGGTGCGGGGCGGCCTGCTCCGGGCCCGCGCCGGCCAGCAGCGGCTGACCGACCATCACGAGCGCGCCACCAGCGACGACCACCGGGAGCACCTTGCCGGACACCTTGCCGAGGCTGGCGGTACCGCCCGCCTTCGGGCCGAACTTGTCAACGAGTGCGCGGACTGCGGCCTTCGGGGTGCGGCCGCCCGCGTTGCCATGCTTGTGCACGTGCGCCTTTCCGGGTCGGGGAAGATCCGGGCACCACCGCCGGGGTGCGGTGGCCTCTCGGGGCGAGGCGTCGTGACCGGACCGTGATGTACAGCCACTAGCAACGTAACTAAGGGTCACCGTATCTTCAACGTGTCACCTGATCAGGTCAGCATTGGACCTCGAGTTGACTCCGCTCCGTAGTGGTTGGCGCTGATCGGTCGATAACTCCCCGGCAATTCCCGGAAGCGGCCGCCCGGGATCCCGTGCCATCAACGCCGCTGGCGACATTTGCACTGGTGAGGAGCCTGGGAAACCGTCGCGCGGAGAGGGGTGAAGACGCCGGCCCCCGGGCTCGCCCGGGCCGAGATCGGCTTCTCGCGAGCCGGCCCGCGAAGATCGGACAAAATGCGGTCGTGAGCCTGGGCACAGGGACCGCGGTGACCGGTCGGGCCGGCAAGCGCCGGCATGCGTTCGCCCGGAGTAGCGCCGGGCTCACCACGGGCCGGGCCTGGGTGCGGCCGGGTTCTCGGTGGCCCAGGCCACGTGGCCGTCCGGCCGGATCGGAGCGAGTACGCGCCGGGCCCTCGGCCACCGCCTCGGCTGCGTCGCTGACTCCAGTGACGCGGTGCCGGCGGAGGATCCTCGTCGTTCAACGGTCGTGACCCGGTGCGCCGCGCGCTGCGGTTGCAGCCGGCTTCGAAAACGGGATGCGCGCGAAACCATGGCGCGGCGCCGACTCATGTTGCCGTGCAAGGGAATCGTCCGCCGGACGGCGATGAGCCCCGCGCCTGGGGGGAAGGGGCGCGGGGCTCATCGCCGTCCGCATCAGGACGGTTCAGGTGGCCTCAGGGCCGTGCCGGAGGGGCCGTCACGCGATGTTGTCGAGTGCGCTCAGGTCTTCCTCGGAGAGCCGGAGGACGGCGGCTGCGCAGTTCTCCGCCAGGTGTTCCAGGGAGGCGGTGCCCGGGATGGGGAGCATGGCGGGAGAGCGGTGCAGCAGCCAGGCCAGCGCCAGCTGCGATGGCGTCGCGCCGGTCCGGCGCGCGATCGCCTCCAGCGGGCCGCCGGGCCGGGCCAGTGAACCGGTGGCCAGCGGGAACCACGGGATGAAGCCGATCCCTTCGCGTTCGCAGTGGTCCACCACCTTGTCGTGCTCGCGGTCGGCCACGTTGTAGCGGTTCTGCACGGTCGCGATCTCGACCACTCGGCGGGCGCGTTCGATCTCCTCGACGCTGACCTCGGACAACCCGATGTGGCGGATCTTGCCCTCGTCGCGCAGCTCCTTCAACGCCCCCAGCGACTCCTCGACCGGGATCTGCGGGTCGATGCGGTGCAGCTGGTAGACGTCGATGGTCTCCACGCCGAGCTTGCGCAGGCTGCCCTCCACGCCCTGGCGCAGGAACTCCGGCGAACCGTTCGGCGTCAGCTGCCGGACGCTCGGCCGGTGGATGCCGCCCTTGGTGGCGATCACCAGTTCTTCCGGGTACGGGTGCAGGGCCTCGCGGATCAGTTCCTCGGACACGTCGGGGCCGTACGCCTCGGCGGTGTCGATCAGGTTCACGCCGAGGTCCGCCGATCGGCGCAGCACCTCGATCGAGTTGTCCCGGTCTTCCGGCGGACCCCAGATGCCGGGGCCGACGATGCGCATCGCGCCGAATCCGAGCTGGCGGACGGCCAGCTCGTCGCCGATGCGGAACGTTCCGCTGTGCTCGACCGGCCGGGAGGAAGTGGTGGGTTGCGTCATGGTGGGTCTCCTGATTTCAGTGCACGGCAGTGGTGTCGGAGGCGCTCTCCGGCGCTGGGACGTGCCCGGGGGCTTCGCGCCGGCTGGTCAGCAGCGGGACGAGCGCCAACGCCAGCACGGCCAGGACCGGCTGCGCGACCAGGGCGGCGATGAACGCCTGGCTGTAGGCCGCCGGCGCGGTGTCGGCGCCGAGGACGGTGAAGAACACCAGCCCGATCACGGTGACCCCGAACGCCATGCCGACCTGCATGATCGTCTGGATGACGCCGGAGGCCGCGCCCGCGTCCTTCTCCGGGACGTCCACCAGCACCGCCGCCACCAGCGGGCTCATCCCCAGGCCCTGGCCGAGGCCGATCACCGCCATCGACGGTGCCAGCATCCAGCCGGTCATGCCGGCGCCCGCGTTGATCGCCGTGAACAGGATGGCGACGTTGCCGAGGACGTTGATGGCGTAGCCGAGGCTCAGCACGTGGTTGCCCAGCCTGGGCTGCAACTTCGGGGCGAGCAGCGAACCGATGGTGAACGTCGCCGCCAGCGGGGTGAAGGTGAGGCCCGCGTACAGGGCGGTGTGACCGAGACCGGCCTGGAGTTGCAGCGGCAGCAGGAAGAACAGGCCGCTGTTGCCCGCGAAGAACAGGAGAGCGATCGCGTTTCCCGCGCTGAAGCTGCGGATCTTGTACAGCTGCGGCGGCACCAGCGGTGAGTTGTCGCGGTTGGCGACCCGCCGCTCCCACAGCAGGAAGAGGACCAGCGCCGGGACGGCCAGGACCAGCAGCGTGATGATCCACGACGGCCAGCCCAGCTCGCGACCCTGGATCAGCGGGAAGATCAGCAGCACCAGCGTGACCGTCAGCAGGCCGACGCCCAGCGAATCCAGCCGTGCCTTGGCGGTGTCGGCGAGCTTCGGCAGGGTGGCGGCGGCGATCGCGATGGCGATCAGCCCGACCGGCACGTTGATCAGGAAGATCGGCCGCCAGGTCAGGCCGAACAGGTTCGCGCCGATCAGCACGCCGCCGATGAGCTGGCCCGCGATGGAGGCGAGCCCGATCGTCGCACCGAACACGCTGAACGCCTTGGCGCGTGCGCGACCGGTGAACGCCAGCTGCAGGATGGACAGCACCTGCGGGTAGAAGATGGCTGCGCCGAGCGCCTGCACGATGCGGAACACGATCAGCAGCGCGGGATTGGGCGCCAGCCCGCAGGCCAGCGATGCCAGCGTGAACAGGCCGCTGCCCAGGAGGAACATCTTGCGGTGCCCGAAGATGTCGCCGAGCCGCCCGCCGGTCACCAGCACCACGCCGTAGACCAGGATGTACCCGCCGATGATGAGCTGTACCTCGGCGAAGCTCGCACCGAGTTCGTCGCGGATGGCCGGGGTGGCGACGTTGACGATGAAGTCGTTGAGCATGGACAGGAACGTGCCGGTCATCACCGCGACGAGCATCAGCCACTGCTGGGCGGAGAGCTTCCCGGCCTCGGCCGGCGCGGTGCCCGGGGACTTGGGCGGTGCCATGGACGTTCAACCTTTCGGATTAAGGACTTCGTTCGTGCTTTCGTGATCGAGAATCGGCTCGAACGGGCCGGGGAACAACGCCGAACTGCGGTATGTTCGCTAAGGCACGGTTAACGATGGAGGTGATCGGGGTGGAGTTCCGCGAACTGGAAACCTTCCTGGTGCTGGCGGAGGAACTGCACTTCGGGCGCACCGCCGAACGGCTCCACGTGTCTCCGCCGCGGGTCACCCAGAACCTCCAGTCCCTGGAACGCCGCATCGGGGGAAGGCTGTTCGACCGCACCAGCCGCCGCGTCGCGCTCACCCCGCTGGGCAAGCAGTTCTGGCAGGACGTCAAGGACGCCTACCGGCAGCTGGACCGCGCGGTCGAACAGGCTTCCGCCACCGCGCGCGGTATCGACGGCGTCCTCCGGGTGGGCTTCCTCGGCTCCGGTGCGAACGAGTGGACTGCCGAACTGGTGACCGAGTTCCGCACCCAGCACCCCGGCTGCGAGCTGCGGATGACCGAGGTGCACTGCGCCGACCCGCTCGGCCCGCTGCGCATCGGCGACGTGGACGCGCTGATCACCAGGTTGCCCGTGGCGGAGCCGGACCTGACGGTGGGGCCGGTGCTGCTGTCGGAGCCGAGGATGCTCGCGGTACCGGTCAACCACCCGTTCGCCGGGCGTTCCTCCGTGTCGGTGGAGGACCTGGCCCGGGTGGAGGTCATCGACGTGGTGGGCCCGGCACCGGATTACTGGTGGGAGTTCCACGTCCCGACCACGACGCCGGGCGGCCAGCCGATCAACCGCCGCCAGGCCGTGCGCACCTTCCAGGAGCTGCTGACCGCGATCGCCAACGGTCAGGGCGTGTCGCCGGTGGTCGAATCGGTGTCCCGGTACTACGCGCGCCCGGACATCGCGCTCGTGCCGCTGCGCGACATGCCGGACTCCGAGGTCGCGCTGGTGTGGCGCACGGCGGGGGAAACGGCTCGGGTGCGGGCGTTCGCAGAAGCCGCCGAGCGCGTTGTGATCACTCACGACGACGAGAAGGTGCTCCGCTTGGCGTGACGCCGCCCGCCGCGGATCTCGGCGAGCTGCGCGGCCAGTCCGGCCTGCAACCGGGATTCCAGGCCGAGCTTCGTCAGCACCTGGGCGACGTGGCTCTTCACCGTGCGCTCGGAGATGCCCAGCCGGCGCGCGATGGACCGGTTGGACAGTCCCGCGCCGAGCAGCGCGAACACGTCGGACTCGCGCGGGCTTAGCAGTTCGACGCGTTCCACCGCCGACTGCCACGGGTGCCCTTCGGCCGCGTCCGGCGGCGCGGTCTCCTGCTCGACCACGGCCGCATCGACCAGCACGAGATCGGCCCGCCCCCGGCGGCAGTACGCCCAGGCGCTCGCCAGGTCGTGGGTGTCCGCGACGACCTGCGCATCCGGCCGGTCCGCCACCAGCTCGGCCAACCCGGCCCGGCTCAGGCTCCGATCGCTCACGACGACCACGCGCATTCCGCAACTCCCGATTCCGTTCTGAGAACGGCGATTCCCGCGTTCTCCCCAGCAGATCCAATGTCTCCGCAGTTCCGGTGCGACGACAACTGCTCTTTGGTGCGCATCGACCGGCACTTTGGTGCCGATCGCGATCACACCGAGGTACCTACGGAATTCGTACCTGCTGACGTGGTGGAAGCCCGCGCCTCGATGGAATTCTTCGATGGCGCAAGCAAAAACGACGTTGGCGGGAGTGACGGATGGTGAGTGCCGAACTCGGCGGACGGCGGGTGGCGCGCGGCCGGGCGCAACCGCTCGGCGCCACGCCCGACGAGACGGGGGTGAACTTCTCGATCTATTCACCGCGTGCGACTTCGGTGCAGCTGCTGCTGTTCGACGGCGAAACCGAGCCCGCGGTGGTGGAACTGGATCCGGCAGTGCACCGCAGCTTCTACTTCTGGCACTGCCACGTCGGCGGAATCGGGCCGGGCCAGCGCTACGCGTTCCGGGTGGACGGGCCGGGCGATGCGCACGAGAACGGGTCGCGGCACGATCCGCAGAAGGTGCTGATCGACCCGTACGGCAAGGCGATCGACAAGACCCGCTGGGACCGGAACGCCGCGGTCGGGCCGGGTGACAATTCGTCCACCGCGATGCGCAGCGTCGTGCTGGACACCGGCCGGTACGACTGGGAGGGTGACGCCCCACCGCGAATTCCGCTGGCGGACACCGTCATCTACGAGATGCACGTCGCAGGGTTCACCAAGTCGCCCACGTCGGGCGCGGCGGCACCGGGCACCTTCCGCGGTGTGATCGAGAAGATCCCGTACCTGGTCGATCTGGGAATCACGGCGGTGGAACTGCTGCCGGTGTTCGACTTCGACGCCACCGAGGTGCTGCGCACCAGCCCGGACGGCGCGGAGCTACGCAACTACTGGGGCTACGACCCGATCGGGTTCTTCAGCCTGCACCAGGAGTACTCGTCGGCGGGCACGCCGGAAGGCTGTGCCGACGAGTTCCGCGACATGGTCAAGGCCCTGCACCGCAACGGGATCGAGGTCATCCTCGACGTGGTCTTCAACCACACCAGCGAAGGCGACGAGCACGGGCCCGCGATCTCGTTCCGCGGCACGGCGAACGAGTCCTACTACCACCTGTCCCCGGACGACCCCGGCTACTACATGGATTACACGGGCTGCGGCAACTCGGTGAACGCCAACCACCCGTTGGTCACCAAGATGATCTGCGACAGCCTGGAGCACTGGGTCGTCGACTTCCACGTGGACGGGTTCCGGTTCGACCTGGCCAGCGAACTCGCCCGCGGTGTGGGCGGGGCGGTGCTGGAACAGCCGCCGGTGCTGTGGGAGATCGAACTGTCCGAAGTGCTCCGCGACACCAAGATCATCGCCGAGCCGTGGGACGCCGCCGGCGTCTACCAGGTCGGCAACTTCCCCGGGCAGCGCTGGTGCGAGTGGAACGGCCTGTTCCGCGACGACGTGCGGCGGTTCGTGCGCGGTGACGGCGGCATGGTCGCGGCCGTGGCCCGTCGCATCGCGGGCAGCGAGGAGATCTACGGCCCGCAGGGGAAGGTGGCCACGAACGGCATCAACTTCGTCACCGCGCACGACGGCTTCACGCTCCGCGATCTGGTCTCCTACAACCAGAAGCACAACGAAGCCAACGGCGAGCAGAACCGCGACGGCAGCAACGAGAACTACAGCTGGAACTGCGGGGTCGAAGGCGACACCGACGATCCGGGCGTGCTCGCCCTGCGCGGCAGGCAGGTGCGGAACCTGGCCGCGATCCTGCTGCTCAGCCGGGGCACTCCGATGATCCAGGCGGGCGACGAGGCAGGGCGGACCCAGCGGGGCAACAACAACGGCTACTGCCTGGACGACGAGCGGACCTGGTTCGACTGGTCGCGGCTGGCCGCCGACTGGGACCTGCTGCGGTTCTTCCGGGCGATGATCGACCTGCGGCGGCGGGTGCCCGCGATGCGCAGCCCGCGGTTCTTCGGCGACCGCGCCAACGACCGCGGCGAGCCCGAAATCAGCTGGCACGGAACCGAACTCGGCTGCCCGGAGTGGCACGACCCGAACGCGCGGGCGTTCGCCGTCACGCTGGCCGGGTTCGGCGGCGACCCGGACTGCCACGTCATGTTCAACATGTTCCACGAGCAACTGCGCTTCGAGCTGCCCCGGCTCCCTGGACGGCGCTGGCTGCGGGTGGTGGACACCGCGGCACCTCCACCGAGCGACTTCCTCGCTCCCGGAACGGAGATCCCGGTCGCCGGTGACGAACTGGTGGTGGCCGACCGAAGCATCGTCATCCTCCTTTCCAGCCCTGAGCAGAGCAGGTAGAAATGGCAGACAATCCCGACTTCGTCCGCTCCGACCTCGTCGCGGGATACGTCGAACCCGGCGTGGTGCAGGACTCCTTCGGCATAACGACGTCCGACGGGCGCACCGTCACCGCACACCTGGTGCCGAACACCGCGTCGTCGATCCTGCACAACCTCGACGAGCCCTACCGAGACACCACCGCCCGGACCCGCGAACTGCTCGCCGGGGGCGGCTACGTCCTGGTGCGCGGCATCTACTACCCGGATCCCGGCGGATGGTGCTTCGAGGCGAGCCACATCTGCTTCGCCACGGAGGCCGACGGCGCGTACGTCTTCGAGGACCCCGAGTGGTGGGTGGGGCAGGCCCGCTCGATCGCCGACTTCTACCTGCGGGCCCAGTTCGGCGACGGTGCGCACGACTGGCGGCGGTACCGCACCGACCTGACGCTGGACGGCAGGCACCTGCCGGGCGACGCCGAGGGGCACCGGCAGGAGACCGACACCATCTCGCGACTGGTGTACGGGCTGGCCACCGCATACCTGCTGACCGGCGAGGACCGCTTCCTGGACGCCGCCGAGGGCGGCGTGGCCCACCTCCAGGAGAACCTGCTGGTCCGCAACGTCGAGGACGGTTACGCCTACTGGTACCACGGCCTGGACGTCACCGAGCGGGGACAGCGCAAGATCTTCTCCTCGGAGTTCGGCGACGACTACCTCGCCGTGCCCATGTACGAGCAGATCTACGCCCTGGCCGGGCCCGTGCAGACCTTCCGCGTCACCGGCGATCCCGGCATCCTGCGCGACCTGGACCTGACCCTGGCGCTGTTCGACCGGTTCTACCGCGACCGCGAGCGCGGCGGCTACTTCTCGCACATCGACCCGGTCGCGCTCGACCCGCGGGCGCCGGAGCTGGGGCACAACCGGGCGCGCAAGAACTGGAACTCCGTCGGCGACCACGCGCCCGCCTACCTGATCAACGCCTTCCTGGCCACGGGACGCGACGACCTGCGCGACTTCCTGCTCGACACCAGGGACACCATCATCCGCCGGATGCCGCAGGACGACTACAGCCCGTTCGTGCAGGAGCGCTTCCACGAGGACTGGTCGCCGGACCGGGAATGGGGGTGGCAGCAGGACCGGGCGGTCATCGGGCACAACCTCAAGATCGCCTGGAACATGATCCGGCTGCGCAACCTCGACGACTCGCCGGCCGCGCTGGAGCTGGCCGAGGAGATCGGGAGCAGGATGCCCGACGCCGGCGGCGACCGGCAGCGCGGCGGCTGGTACGACGTGGTGGAACACCGCACCCGCGAGGGCTCCGCGCGGCACCGCTTCGCCTGGCACGACCGGAAGGCGTGGTGGCAGCAGGAGCAGGGAATCCTGGCCTACCTCGTCCTGGCGGGCACGCTCGGCACGCCCGAGCACCTCGCGCTGGCCCGGGAGTCCGCGGCGTTCTACAACGCGTTCTTCCTGGACCACGACGACGGCGGCGTGTACTTCAACGTGCTCGCCGACGGCACTCCCTACCTGGTGGGCACCGAGCGGCGGAAGGGCAGCCACTCGATGTCGGGCTACCACTCGGTGGAGCTGTGCTACCTCGCGGCCGTCTACACCGGACTGCTCGTCAGCGGCAAGCCGATGGACCTGCACTTCCGGCCGGGGCCGGCGGCCTTCGCGGACGGGTTGCTGCGGGTCGCGCCCGATCTGCTGCCGCCGGGCCGGGTGCGGATCAGCGACGTGTGGATCGACGGAGACCGCTACCACGACTTCGACTCCGAGGGCCTGCTGGTGCGGTTGCCGGAACGCGACCGGCGGATCCGGGTCAAGGTGCGCCTGGCGCCCAGCGACCTCGATTTCGACTGCTTCGCCGAGGAATCCGCGACCGGGGCGCGCATCGTGTGCCGCGGCGCGCTGACCGCCGAGCACGTCGCCGAGTTCGCGGCCCGGCTGGAGGCGGCCATCGCCGCCGATGCCGAACGCATCGAGCTGGTGCTCACCGAGGTCACCGAGATGTCCTGGCCCGCCATCAACGAACTGCTGTACCTGGAATCCCACCTGCACCTGGGCGAGGACCTGGTCGTGGTGGACCCGCCGCAACGCCTGGCCGGGGCGCTCACCGGAACCGGCGCGATCGTCGCCGGTGGCGGCGGAACCGACTGACGCGAGCGGAAGAACGGAAAGGGCACACCGTGCGCACCGAAGAGACCTACGAGATCGCCAGGCGCTGCTTCGAACACCTCGGCAGCGGCGACCTCACCGGCCTGCTCCGGCTGGTCGACGAACAGATCACCTTCGAAATCCCCTGCAACGAGCAGAACTGCGCCATCCCGTACGTCGGCACCCACGTGGGCCGCGATGCGATGCGCTCCGCGTTGCTGACCGCCGCCGACGAGCTGCGGGTCACCTCCTACGTGCTCCGGGACCTGCGCGCCCAGGGCGACGTCGCGATGGCCACCATCGCGGAAGAGGCCACGCACATCGCCACCGGCGCCCACGTCGAGGTCGGTGCCGCGCACCGGCTGGTCTTGGGCGGCGCGGGCAAGGTCAGCTCGTGGCAGGTCTACTTCGACCCGGCGGGGCTGGGCGCGGCATTCCGGAGCCACCGGAACACGTTGCTGTTCCAGGCGATTCGCCATCGCGATGCCGAGTCGGTGCGCGAGCAGCTGGCCCGGGGCGCGGACCCGGACCACCGCGACGTCGACTCCGGGCTGACCGCGCTGATGGCGGCGGCCGGGCGAGCCGACGGCGCGACCGTGCGCCTGCTGCTGGCCGCGGGCGCCGACGTCCATGCGGCCGACAGCGCCGCCGGGGCGACCGCGCTGCACAAGGCCTGCCAGGGCGGTTCGCCGGAGGTGGTCCGGCTGCTGGTGGAAGCGGGGGCGCAGGTGGACGCCACCGTGCCGGGCACCGGGCACACGCCGCTGATGGAGGCGTTGTGGTTCAAGGAACCCGAGATCGTGCGCTACCTGCTCGACCGCGGCGCATCGGTGAACCTGGCCACGCACTACGGGTTCAGCATGGCCGAGCACCTCGACTACGAGATCAACGTCAACACCATCGGCAAGGAGCGGCTGGTCGCCGCCGACGAGCACATCCAGCGATGGCGGCGGGACAACGCTGCCTACGCGGAGGCCCAGCCGCTGCTCGACGCGGTGGCCGCCGGTGACACCGATCGCGCGCTCGCGCTCATCGCCGCCGGCGCCGACGTGGAAGCCCGCTATCCCAAGCGCAACGACTTCAACGACGGGCACACGCCGCTGCTGGTGGCGACGCGCGACGGCCACACCGAGATCACCCGCGCACTGGTGGCGGCGGGCGCCGACGCGAACGCCGTCGAGCCGGTCTTCGGCGCGGTGCCGCTGCACAAGGCCGTCTACAACGGACGGACCGACATCACCCGAGAACTGCTCGCCGTACCGGGAATCCTGCTGGACTTCCAGGGCGCGACCAACGGCTACACGCCGCTGCACGACGCCCTCTGGCACGGCTACGAGGAATGTTCCCGCGCGCTGATCGACGCCGGCGCGCGGCTGGACCTGGAGGGACACGACGGCAAGCGTCCGCTGGACATCGCCGTCGAGGTCTTCGGGTCCGACCACGACCTGGTCCGCGAGCTGCGGACCGAATCCCAGCAGTACTGACCGAATTCGCACATCGCGAGGTAGTTGGATGCTGTTCTACGTCCAGATGAAGTGGAACCACGAGGGACGGATCTCGCTCGACGAGATCTGGGACGTCCAGGCCGACGAAACGGCCCTGGCCCAGCAGACCGTCGATTCCGGAATGACGGTCGGGATCTGGAAGGTGGCCGCGCAGAAGCGGGTCATCGCGGTGGTCGACGTGGAGTCGATCGAGGAACTGGACCGCACCGCGCTCGGTCGCCTGCCGATGCGCGAGTACCTCGAATTCGAAGTCGTGTGGCCGCTGCGCGACTACGCGGGCTTCGGCGAGGACGTCAAGGCGCACTACAACGTCTGATGGGAAAGAGGACGAATATGAGCAAGAGGATTCTGGTCGTCGTTTCCGAGTACGGCTACTGGGGCGAGGAACTCGTCGGCCCCTTGGAGACGTTCGACGAGGCGGGCTACGAGGTCGAGCTGGCCACGCCGACCGGCCGCCGCCCGCTGGCCATCACGGTCAGCATGGACCCGGAGCTGGTCGACCCGCCGCTGGGCAAGGCGGTGACCACGCCGGAGATGGCGGAGAAGGTCCGGGTGCTGGACGGTTCCGACCGGCTCGAGAACCCGATCAACATCGCCGACTGGCTGCCCGACCGGCCGTACCACAGCTCCCCGAACTTCCTGCGGGAGCTGGAGGCGTACAACCGGGACCTGGCCCGGGTGCAGGAGGAGATCGCCGAGCGCTACGACGCGCTGCTGCTGGTCGGTGGTAGCGGGCCGCTGGTGGACATGGTGAACAACTTCCGCGTCCACGACCTGATCCTGGCCTTCCACGCCCTCGACCGGCCCATCGCCGCCGAGTGCTACGGCGTGGCCTGCCTGGCGTTCGCGCGCGACTTCAACGAGCGCGTGAGCATCATCCGCGGCAAGCACGTCACCGGGCACGCCATCGAGCTGGACTACAAGGACTACACCGGGTTCATGCGGACCGACTTCATCATCGGCCCGCCGCCGTACCCGCTGGAGTACATCCTGCGCGACGCGGTCGCCCCGGACGGCGCCTTCCACGGCAACTTCGGCAAGGAGCGTTCGGTGATCGTGGACTACCCGTTCATCACCGGCCGCACCACGCCGGACTCGTACCTGACGGGGCAGAAGCTCGTCGAGGTCCTCGACGAGGGCCTGCGCGAGTGGGGCTTCCACCGCTGATGACGGCCGCACCGGCACCGCTCGCCCCCCGGGCGGTGCCGGTCCCCGGCGAGAGAGGTCGATCATGACAACAACGATCCTGGCCAAGGACGCGGTCGTCGAACAGCTCCGGATCGACGGCGTCCAGTACGTCTTCGGCAACCCCGGCACGGTGGAGCAGGGCCTGCTGGACTCCATCGAGCAGGCCGGCAGCCCCGAGTACGTGCTGGTGCCGCAGGAAGCCGCGACGGTCGGCATCGCCGACGGCTACGCCCGCGCCACCCGCAAGCCCACCGTCGTGCAGCTGCACACCGGTGTCGGGCTCGGCAACGGCATCGGGATGCTCTACCAGGCCAATCGCGGGCACAGCCCGCTGGTGGTGCTCGCCGGTGAGGCGGGACTGCGCTACGACGCGATGGACTCGCAGATGGCCGCCGACCTGGTCGGCATGGCCCGCCCGGTCACCAAGTGGGCGACGAGGGTGGTCGACCCGAACTCGGTGCTGCGAGTGCTGCGCCGGGCGATGAAGATCGCCGCGACGCCCCCGATGGGGCCGGTGTTCGTGTCCCTGCCGATGGACGTGCTGGACGCCCCGACCAGGGAACGCCCGCACCCGACCTCGTTCCTGCACACCCGCGCCCGGCCGGACGAGGAGGCGATCTCCCGCGCGGCGCGGATGCTGGTCGGTGCCGAGCGCCCGATGATCATCGCCGGTGACGGGGTCGCCTACGCCGATGGGCAGGCCGAACTGGCCCGCCTGGCGGAACTGCTCGGCGCCGAGGTGTGGGGAGCGGATTGGGCGGAGGTGAACATCGCGCCCGGGCATCCGCAGTTCTGCGGTCAGCTCGGCCACATGTTCGGCGCCGCCAGCCGGCGCACCACGCTGCGCGCCGACGCCGTGGTGATCTGCGGGACCTACGTGTTCCCGGAGGTGTTCCCGGAACTGCACGAGGTGTTCGACCCGACCGCCCGTATCGTGCACATCGACCAGAACACCTGGGAGATGGCCAAGAACTTCCCGGTCGACGTCGGCATCGTCAGCGACGTCCGCGAGGGACTGGCGGCACTGGCGGAACAGGTGGACGCCGAGCTCGAACCGGAACAGCGCGGGCGGGCGCGCATCCGGGCGCGTGAGATCGGTGAGCGCACGGTCGCCGACCTCGCCACGGCGCTCCAGGAGGACGAGCGGCGGCACGACGACTCGCCGATGCCGGTGTCCCGCTTCGCGAAGGAACTCGCCCGGTGCCTCCCGGCGGACACGGTCTACTTCGACGAGTCGTTGACCGCGTCTCCGGAGCTGTTCCGGTACCTGTCGCCGAAGGCGCCGGGGGAGTACTTCCAGACCCGTGGCGGGTCGCTCGGTGTCGGGATTCCCGGGGCGGTCGGCCTGAAGCTGGCCAACCCGGACCGGACGGTCGTCGGCTTCGCCGGCGACGGCGGCACGCTCTACACCGCCGAGGCCATGTGGACCGCCGCCCGCTACGGCATCGGCGCGAAGTTCGTGATCTGCAACAACCGCAGCTACGAGCTGCTGAAGCTGAACATCGAGGAGTACTGGGACGAACTCGACGTCGCGGTGCACGACTTCCCCGGCTCGTTCGACCTGGCGCGGCCGCCGATCGACTTCGTCCGCCTGGGCGAGGCGTTCGGGGTGCCGGGGGCCCGGATCGAGCGACCCGACGAGGTGCGCCCGGTCGTCGAACAGGCCCTCGCCTACGACGGGCCGTTCGTGATCGAGGTGCTGACTCCCAAGATCGTCAGCTGAACCGGCATCAAGTCCGAAGTAGACCCCGAGTTGCGGGGCAGGGAGGTTTTGCGATGAACGACGGAACCGTCGACGAGGAGACCACCGAGAAGGTGGTGCGCGAGTGGTTCGCGGCGCTGGGCGAGGGCGACCTCGCGCGGGCGTTCACGCAGTTGGACGACGACGTGGAGTGGGTCAACAAGCCGTCGGTGGCGGGACTTCCGGAGATCCTGCCGTGGGTCGGCACGTTCCACGGCTTGGCGGAGGTGCAGAGCTCCTTCGAGATCTTCCACAGCCTGGCCGAGGTGAACTGGGTCGAGCTCGTCGAGCTGCTGGTGGACGGCGACCAGGCCGCGGCCGTGCTGCGGGAGAAGGCCACGGTCCGCGACACCGGGCGCACCTTCTCGACGCAGTACGTCGAGTGGTTCACCGTGCGCGGCGGGAAGGTCACCAACTGGCGCATCTACATCGACGCCACGTGCATGGTGGACGCCTTCCGCGGTCACCTGTGAGCCGGCCGATGCCCGGCCGGACGACGAAGGTGGCCGTTCTCGTCGAGAGCGACTACTACGAACCGGAGATCTCCTACTACCAGCGGCGCTTTCCCGAGGACGGGATCGAGGTGGACTTCGTCAGCCGGCTGTGGGGACAGCCGGAGCTGACCTTCCACGGGCACGAGTACCAGGTTCCCTTCCGCTGCGGGATCGACCTCGACGACGTCGACGCCGCCGACTACCAGGCGGTGATCGTGCCGTCCGGCATGGTGGCCGATCGGTTGCGCTACAGCGAGGACGTCCACCGGGAGCCACCCGCGCTGCGGTTCCTTCGCCGGGCGTTCGCCGAGGCGGGAGTGGTCAAGGGGATCATCTGCCACGGCATGTGGCTGCTGGCCGCCGCCCCCGAACTGGTGCGGGGGCGAAACGCGGTGGTGCACAACAACCTTTTCGGCGACCTGCGCAACATGGGCGGCAACTACGTGGACCAGGACGTGGTCGTCGACGGTGACCTGGTCACCGCGCGAACCGGCGAGCACTGCAACGTGTTCGCCCGGCGAATCATCGAAATGCTGGCGAACCAGCGGTGAGTCAGCCGCGCCATCACGGCGCGGAGAATTCCGACGAGGAGTGTTGGGTTGATTCAACAGCTCATCTTCGCTCGCCCGAAACCCGGTATGAGCGAGCAGGACTTCCAGGACTACTGGATCGACGTGCACGCGGTCGAGTACGCGAGCAAGATCCCGCAGATCAAGCAGTACATAGTGGACCGGCGGGTGGATTCCGCCGTGGACGAACCCGGTGGCCCGCTGTTCAGCGGCGTGGCCGAGATGTGGGTGGAGAGCGAGGCCGACCAGCTGGCCGCGGTGCAGTCGCCGGAGTACGTCAACGGCGCGCGCGAGGACGAGCCGCGGTGGGCGGCGTTCTGGCAGACCCTGGCCCTCGACACCGATGCGCACGTGCTGCGGCCCGGGCAGGAGTACGTGGCGGGCCCGACCGACCGGGTGAAGCTGATGGTGCTGGTCAAGCGCCGCAGCGGCATGGACCTGGAGTACTTCCGCCGCTACAGCCTCGACACCCACGCGCCGAAGCTGCTCGGCATCCCGGGCCTGCGGCGCTACGTGCAGAACCACACGCGGGACGCGGCCTACGCGGTGGCCGAGGCGCCGCTGGACTGCGTGCACCAGCTGTGGTTCGACGACCAGGAGGCGCTGGCGGAGGCGCTGGCGTCGCCGCAGTTCGGCGTGGTCCGGCAGGACCTGCGGACCTTCGTCGAGCAGCGCTACATCCACTCCATGGTCGTCCAGGAGAACTGGATCATCCCGCCGGGCACCCGCTGATCCCCGGATCCCCGGGGTGAGCCGGCCATGAACCGGGCCGGCGGAGGCGCGTTCCCGCCGGCCCGGTCCCGACACCGAGGAAGTGACATCGTGCGAAAACCCGACCTCCCCGAATCCGGTGCCAAGCCGCCGGATTCGGTCGAGTTGTCCACCAACCGGCTGGAGCTGTTCAGCGACGCGGTGTTCGCCATCTCCATCACGCTGCTGATCCTCGAACTGAACCCGCCCGAGCCGTCCGAGCACCTCGCCGGCGACCTGGCGGCGCTGTGGCCGTCCTACCTGTCCTACGTGATCAGCTTCCTGCTGATCGGCCAGGTGTGGCTGAACCACCACACCATGTTCCGCTTCATCAACCGCGTCGACCGGCTGCTCCTGCTGTTCAACCTCTTCCTGCTGCTGGACGTGGTGTTCCTGCCGTTCGCCACCGCGGTGCTCGCCCAGGCCATCACCGCCGACCACGGCGATCGGACGGCCACGGTGCTCTACGGCGGCGTGCTGGCGTTCGGCGGGGTCATGTTCAACGCCATCTGGGCCTACGCGGCGCACCGCCACCGGCTGCTCGGTCCGGGCATCACGCCGGAGGAGGCCCGGCGGATGGGCCGCCGGTTCCGGGTCGGACCGATCCTGTACTTCGTCGCCGCGCTGGCCGGTTTCGCCAGCTCCACGGTGAGCCTGCTGCTCTACGCGTTTCTGCTGCTCCTCTACCTGGCCGAGGTCGCGGCGGGCGGGAAGAAGCCCGTTCACCTGCGCGCCCGAGACACGAGGAGTCCACGTTGAGCGGTCGATTGGTCGTCGAGGAAGTGAGCCCGGTCGTGTCGCTCGGGCAGCACCCGGCGAAGGCGGTGGTCGGCGAACACGTCTCGGTCCGCGCCACGGTGTGGCGAGAGGGCCACGACGCGCTCGCCGCGACGGTGGTGTGGCGCGGCCCGGACGGGGCCGGCCGGCAGACGCGGATGACCCGGATCGACGCGGACGCCGACCTGTGGGCCGCGACGATCGTGCCCGACGCCCAAGGGCTTTGGCGGTTCCGCATCGACGCGTGGTCGGACCCGTGGGCCACGTGGCGGCACGCCGTGGAGGCCAAGCTGGCCGCCGGGCAGGACGAATCCGAGCTCGCCAACGATCTGGAGATAGGTGCCCGGCTGCTGGAGCGGGTGGCGCGCCGCCCCGGCTGGGACGCCGGGACGCGGGAACTGCTGCGCACCGCCGCAGCGACCTTGCGGTTCCCGGACGCGGGACTGGCGCACCGGGTCGAGCCGGCGCTGTCGCCGGCCGTGCACGAGGCGATGTGCGCCAAACCGGTGCGCGAGCTGCTGACCAGGGGCAGCACCCACCAGATCTGGGTGGACCGGCACCGGGCGCTGTTCGGCTCCTGGTACGAGTTCTTCCCGCGCTCCACCGGGCCCGTGGACGACGACGGCGTGGCCGCGCACGGTACGTTCCCGACCGCGCAGGCCGAGCTGGAGCGCATCGCCGGAATGGACTTCGACGTCGTCTACCTGCCGCCGATCCACCCCATCGGCGAGACGAACCGCAAGGGGCGCAACAACTCCACGCGGGCCGAACCGGGCGACGTCGGGTCGCCGTGGGCCATCGGGGCGAGCGAGGGCGGCCACGACGCGATCCACCCGGCGCTGGGCACCGAGGACGACTTCGACGCCTTCGTCCGCCGCGCCGGCGAGCTCGACCTGGAGGTCGCGCTGGACCTGGCCTTCCAGGCTTCGCCGGACCACCCGTGGGTCACCGAGCACCCGGACTGGTTCACCCGGCTGCCCGACGGCTCGATCGCCTTCGCGGAGAACCCGCCGAAGAAGTACGAGGACATCTTCCCGCTGAACTTCGACAACGACCCCGACGGGCTGTATGCGGAGGCGCTCGACGTCGTCCGGTACTGGATCGACCACGGCGTGCGGATCTTCCGCGTGGACAACCCGCACACCAAGCCGCCGAACTTCTGGCACCGGCTGATCGCGGACGTCAAGTCGGAGCACCCGGACGTGCTGTTCCTGGCCGAGGCGTTCACCCGCCGCGCCCGGTTGTACGGCCTGGCGAGGCTGGGATTCACCCAGTCCTACACGTACTTCACGTGGCGCGACACCAAGCGGGAACTCGAGGAGTTCGGCCACGAACTGCTGGAACACCTGCACGAGGCGCGTCCCAACCTGTTCGTCAACACCCCCGACATCCTGCCGGAGTACCTCCAGCACAGCGTGCCCGCCGCATTCGCGATCCGCGCCGCGCTGGCGGCCATGCTGGGGCCGTCCTGGGGCGTGTACGCCGGATTCGAGCTGTTCGAGGACCACCCGGCCGCGCCCGGCGGGGAGGAATACCTCGATTCGGAGAAGTACCAGCTCCGGCCGCGGGACTTCGCCGCGGCCCGGGCTTCGGGGCGGTCCCTCGAACTGTGGCTGCAGCGGTTGAACGCCATCCGCCGCCGGCACCCGGCGTTGCAGCAGCTGCGGACGCTGCACTTCCACCGCACCGACAACGAGAACATCATCGCGTTCTCCAAGACCGATCCGGCTAGCGGAGACCTGGTGATCTGCGTGATCACCCTCGATCCCCACGACCGCCAGGCGGGCACGTTGCTGCTGGACATGCCGGAGCTGGGCCTGGACCGGGATGCGCGGTTCGCCGTCGAAGACCTCGTGACCGGGCAGACCTGGGAATGGGGCAGTTCCAACTACGTCGAATTCGTACCCGAGCGCGACATCGCGCACATCGTCACCGTCCGCTGAGCCGTCCGCTCAGCGCTGATCTCCTCCCTGCCGCCGCGCGGTTCCCGCACCGGGGACCGCGATGGGTGCCGCGCGCCCTCGGCAGGCCGTCGAAGACGAGGTGGACAAGCAATGCTGCTGGAACCCCCGCCCGGCCGACTGCTCGGCCGGGCACCCGAACTGCCGCGCAGCGGCTCCGAGGCGGCGCCCACCGGGGCGTTGCCCGACGACCCGGAGTGGTACAAGACCGCGGTCTTCTACGAGGTGCTCGTGCGGTCGTTCTTCGACTCCAACGACGACGGGGTCGGCGACCTCCGGGGTCTCGCCGAGCGGCTGGACTACCTGAGCTGGCTGGGCGTCGACTGCTTGTGGCTGCCGCCGTTCTACGCGTCGCCGCTGCGCGACGGCGGCTACGACATCAGCGACTTCCGCGCCGTGCTACCGGAATTCGGCACCATCGACGACTTCGCGCACCTGCTGGACGAGGCGCACCGGCGCGGCATCAGGATCATCACCGACCTGGTGCTCAACCACACCTCCGACGTGCACCCGTGGTTCCAGGAGTCCCGCCGCGACCCCGGCGGCCGCTTCGGCGACTTCTACGTGTGGGCCGACGACGACGAGGGATATCCGGACGCGCGGATCATCTTCGTGGACACCGAGACGTCGAACTGGACCTACGACCCGGTGCGCGGCCAGTTCTACTGGCACCGGTTCTTCTCCCACCAGCCGGACCTGAACTACGAGAACCCGGCGGTCCAGGACGCCATGCTCGACGTGCTGCGGTTCTGGCTGGACCTGGGCATCGACGGCTTCCGGCTGGACGCGGTGCCCTACCTCTTCGAAGAGGAGGGCACCGACTGCGAGAACCTGCCGCGGACGCACGAGTTCCTCAAGCGGTGCAGGCAGGTCGTGGACGAGGAGTACCCGGGCCGCGTCCTGCTCGCGGAGGCCAACCAGTGGCCGGCCGACGTGCTGGAGTACTTCGGCGATCCGGCGGTCGGCGGCGACGAGTGCCGCATGGCGTTCCACTTCCCGCTGATGCCGCGCATCTTCATGGCCGTCCGCAGGCAGAACCGGTTCCCGATCTCCGAGGTCCTCCAGCAGACGCCGCAGATCCCGGCCAGCGGGCAGTGGGGCGTGTTCCTGCGGAACCACGACGAGTTGACCCTGGAGATGGTCACCGACGAGGAACGCGACTACATGTACTCCGAGTACGCCGCGGATCCCCGGATGAAGGCCAACATCGGCATCCGGCGGCGACTCGCCCCGCTGCTCGGCAACGACCGCAACCAGCTGGAGCTGTTCACCGCGCTGCTGCTGTCGATGCCCGGTTCACCGGTGCTGTACTACGGCGACGAGATCGGGATGGGCGACAACATCTGGCTCGGCGACCGCGACGCGGTGCGCACCCCGATGCAGTGGAACCCCGACCGCAACGCCGGCTTCTCGCGCTCCGACCCCGGACGGCTGAACCTGCCGCTGATCGCCGACCCGATCTACGGCTACCAGGCGACGAACGTTGAGCAGCACCTCAACGACCCGTCATCGCTGTTGAACTGGACGCGGACGATGCTGCGCATCCGCAGGCAGCACCCGGCCTTCGGGCTGGGGCTGTTCACCGAACTCGGCGCGTCCAACCCGACCGTGCTGGCCTACGAACGCCGCCACGAAGCCGCCGGGGGAAGCGACGTCGTGGTGTGCGTCAACAACCTGTCCCGGTTCCCGCAGCCGGTCGAGCTGGACCTGTCGGCGCACGAGGGTTCGGTGCCCATCGAGTTGACCGGCGGCGTGCGCTTTCCCGCCATCGGCCCGGAACCGTACCTGCTGACGGTTCCCGGGAACGGCTTCTACTGGTTCCAGATCACCTCGATCGCGGAGGGCGGTAAGCATCGATGACTTCCACGGACGTGTTGTCCCGCGTGGGCGAACTCGCCGAACCGCTGGCCCGGTGGCTGCCCGGGCAGCGCTGGTTCGCGGGCAAGGACCGCCCGGTGCAGTCGGTCGAGATCGTGCACGTCGCGGCGCTCAACGACGACGATCCCGCGTTCCTGCACCTCATCGCCCGGGTGCACCAGCCGGACCGCGCCGAGGACTACCAACTGCTGGTCGGGTTGCGGAGCTCGTTGCCGGCGGCGCTCCGCCCGGCGCGCATCGGTGAGATCGGGTCCCGCACCGCCTACGCCGCGGTGCGCGACCCGGCTTTCGGACGGCTGCTGCTCCAGCTGATCGCCTCGGACACCACCGTCGGCGAACTGCGCTTCCGGCCGGAGGACGGCGTCCGGCTGGACACCGGCGTTCCGTCCCGGCTGCTGGGCGCGGAGCAGAGCAACACCTCGCTGGTGTACGGGAACAGGTACATCCTCAAGCTTTTCCGCCGCGTCTTCCCCGGCACGAACCCGGAACTGGAACTGCACCGGGCCCTGCGCGGCGCGGGATCCAGGCACATCGCCCGCCCGCTCGGCTCGGTCGAAGGGCGGCTGCGCGGCCGCCCGGTGGCGCTCGGCATGGTGCAGGAGCTGCTCCCGTCCAATGCGGACGGTTGGTCGATGGCGACAGCCAGCGTGCGCGACCTGATGACCGCGCCCGGTCCGGTGCCCGCCGAACGTGGCGGTGACTTCGCCGCCGAGGCGCGCCGCCTCGGGCGGGCCGTGGCGGAGGTGCACGCCGACCTGCGCGACGCGCTGGGCGCAACGCAGGTCCGGGACGCCCAGCGGCAGGACTGGCTGGACGCGATGGTCGCCCGGTTCGACGAGGTGGCCGGGCAGGTCCCGCAGTTGGCCGCGCACCGCCCGTCGATCCTGTCCGCGTACCGGGCGGCGCGTGCGGGCAGCGGTGCGTTGACGGTCCAGCGCATCCACGGCGACCTGCACCTCGGCCAGGTGCTGCGCACACCGACCGGATGGGTGCTGGTGGACTTCGAAGGAGAACCCGCGGTGCCCCTGGAGGTCCGCCGCGAGCCCCGGTCGCCGTTGCAGGACGTCGCGGGAATGCTGCGATCCTTCGACTACGCGGCCTTCCAGCTGTTCACGGGGGGAGAGCACTGCACGGATTCGCCGCGCCGTGCCGAGGAGTGGTCGCAGCGCAACAGGACCGCGTTCCTCGACGGCTACCGGCAGGTCAGCCGCGTGGTCGACGAGGACCGGGCCCTCCTGCGGGCCTTCGAGGTGGACAAGGCGGTGTACGAGGTGGCCTACGAACACGCCAACCGGCCGGACTGGCTGTCGATACCGATGTCCTTCGTGGAACGGCTGCCCGTCGTCGAGGAGCAGCCGTGACCGGTCGGCCGCCTGCGGTGCGGGAGTACGCGCGGCTGCTCGACGGTTCGCACCCCGATCCGCACACGCTGCTGGGAGCGCACCGCGCCGGCGCAGGGACCGTCTTCCGCACCGTGCAACCCGGTGCGCAGGCGGTCGCGGTGCGGTGTGGGAGCACCCGCTACGAGCTGCTCGAGGTGATGCCGTCGCTGTTCGTCGGACAGGCGCCGCTGCCGGTGTCCGACCACCGGCTGGAAGTCCGCCGCGCGGAGGGCGTCGTGGAGCTCGACGACCCCTACCGCTGGCTGCCCACCTTGGGCGAGCTGGACCTGCACCTGATCGGCGAGGGACGCCACGAGCGGCTCTGGGAGGTCCTCGGCGCGCACCGCCGGAGCCTCGAACTGCCGGACCGGACGGTGCGCGGCGCGGCGTTCGCGGTGTGGGCGCCGGATGCCCGCGGCGTGCGGGTGGTGGGGGACTTCAACGGCTGGGACGGCACCGGGCACCCGATGCGCGCGCTGGGCACTTCCGGGGTGTGGGAGCTGTTCGTCCCGGGCGTCGAAGCGGGGTGCCGGTACAAGTTCCAGGTGCTGGGGGTGGACGGACGGTGGCGGGACAAGGCCGATCCGATGGCCTTCGCCGCCGAACCGCCGCCGGGCACCGCGTCGGTCCTGCACGAGCCCGGCCACGAGTGGCACGACGCGGACTGGCTGCGGGGGCGCGGGCGCGCCGCGGTGCTGTCGTCCCCGATGAGCATCTACGAGGTGCACCTCGGGTCGTGGCGGAAGGGGCTCACCTACCGGGAACTGGCCGACCGGCTCGGCGACTACCTGGCGGACCGCGGTTACACCCACGTCGAGCTGCTGCCGGTGGCCGAGCACCCCTACGGCGGGTCGTGGGGCTACCAGGTCACTTCCTACTACAGCCCGACCACCAGGTTCGGCTCCCCGGACGACTTCCGGTACTTCGTGGACCGGCTGCACCAGCGCGGCATCGGCGTCATCCTGGACTGGGTGCCGGCGCACTTCCCGCGCGATGCCTGGGCATTGGCCCGCTTCACCGGGCAACCGCAGTACGAGCACCCCGATCCGCAGCGCGGGGAGCATCCGGACTGGGGCACGCTGGTCTTCGACTTCGGCCGCCCCGAGGTCCGCAACTTCCTGCTGGCCAACGCGCTGTACTGGATCGAGGAGTTCCACGTGGACGGCCTGCGCGTGGACGCCGTCGCCTCGATGCTCTACCTGGACTACTCCCGCGGGCCCGGGCAGTGGTCGCCCAATCGGTTCGGCGGGCGGGAGAACCTCGAAGCGGTGCAGTTCCTCCGGGAGCTCAACGCCACCGTCCACGAACACCACCCGGGCGTGGTGATGATCGCCGAGGAGTCGACCGCCTGGCCGGGTGTGACCGCACCTGCCGACCGCGGGCTCGGGTTCGACCTGAAGTGGAACATGGGGTGGATGCACGACACCCTGTCGGTGCTCTCGCACGATCCCGTGGAGCGCCGGGATCTCCAGGACGAGCTGACGTTCGCGCTGAGCTACGCCTGGACCGAGAACTTCGTGCTCGCCCTCTCGCACGACGAGGTGGTGCACGGCAAGGGCTCGTTGTGGGGCAAGATGCCCGGCAACGCGTGGCTGAAGGCTGCGAACTTGCGTGCCCTGCTCGGTTTCACGTGGGCGCATCCTGGCAAGCAGCTGCTCTTCATGGGCGGTGAGTTCGGCCAGGCCCGGGAGTGGGCGGACAACCGCTCGCTGGACTGGGGCCTGCTCACCGAGCACGCCGATGCGGACCTGCACCGCGGGCTGGACCGCCTGGTCACGGATCTCAACCACACCTACGCGAAGCTGCCCGCGCTGTACACGTGGGACTTCCGCAAAGAGGGCTTCTCCTGGATCGTCGGCGACGACGCCGACCGCAACGTGGTCGCGTTCCTGCGGCACGGCGCGGATGGATCCGTGGTGGCGTGCGTGGCCAACTTCGCGGGCGTCGCCCACGACGGGTACCGCATCGGCCTGCCCGCCATCGAACGCTGGAGGGAGGTGCTCAACACCGATGCCCGCGAGTACGGCGGTTCGGGGGTCGGCAACCCGGCGCGGATCACCGCCGACGACCAGCCGTGGCACTCCTGGCCCGCTTCGGCGGTCTTGCGGCTGCCCCCGTGCGGGGTGGTGTGGCTGGCACCCGAGCGCTGACGGCGACAGCTCGGCGGTCATGATGCCGACCGCCGCGCGACCAGGCCGTTGCGGTGCGCGAACACGGCCAGCTGGAGCCGGTCCCGGTTGCCCAGCTTGCGCAGCAGGTGCGAGACGTGGTGCTTGACCGTCGTCTCGGACAGGAACAGCCGGGCACCGATCTCCCGATTGGACAGTCCTTCCGCGACCAGGTCGAGGATGTCGCGTTCGCGGGCCGTCAGTTGCCGCACGACGTCGTGGTCGGCGTCGGCCGGTGCGTCGCGGAGGAAGGCCAGCACCGGGTCCACGAGGCACGGTTGCAGGTAGCGATGTCCCTCGTGCACCGCGAGCACTGCGCGGCGGAGTTCCTCCGCGGTGCAGTCGTCGGTGATCACGCCGGCGATCCCGGCGCGCAGCCCGCCGATCAGCCTGCGGTCGGTGCGGTCGGCCAGCAGCAAGATCGTCGGCCGTGCCCGGTCGCGGCGGATCTTCGGCAGCCAGGACCACCTGCCGCCCTCGACGTCGTCCGCCAGGTCGATGTTGGTGAGCACGACGTCGGGGGCGAGCCGCTCGGCGAGCGCCTCGGCCTCCGCGGCGCTGCTCGCCTCGCCCACCACGTCGATGCCGCCGATCTTGCCCAGCTGGGACTGCAGTCCGGTCCGCCAGAACGCGTTGTGCGCGCAAACGAGGATGCCGATCTTCATTCGTTCCTGCGGTTCCAAGAGGTCTCCGATCCCCGTCCAGATGTGCTTCGAGCGAACCGGGGAACGCGTTTCGCGACCAGGAACAAATATTCTGCGAACTCCGCGCATTTTCGCGTGTACCGGGTTGGGCGAATTGCTCCAAGAGTGGAGTTCACCGTCTTGAGTTCCCGTTTTCCGCGCGTCGCCGGTGGGGCGGATCAGCAGATCTGCGTCCTCCTCCAGAGGTTGCTGTAGCGAGCATCACATTTGCTTGGACAAACGTCCTCTTCGACTGGGGCCGAATGTGCGAATGCCACTGTCGGCCGTTTAGCGCAGAACGACATGACTGCTTTGTCTGAAATCCAGGTAAATCGTTACAGTATGAAACAGGCTCGCAAGCTTCGATGGAACCTCATTGCTCCAAAAGTGCGGTTACTTATGGGTATTAGCTACTAATCGCAACTGTAGTGGGCTGAATGGGTGATTGTTTGCTCTAAAGTGGCAACGCCACTTTGGTCATGTTTGACTTGCTGTGACCGTGTGGGTCTCGGTCAGAGGTGTTGCGTGCATGCCGTATCGAGCTCGAATGCGAGCGACTGGGGGGTCTGTATTCGGAATTCAGGAGGGCGTTCGAACTGGTGGCTATTTCTGTTCCGGGGTGGGTCCGCGGAACGGGGAATACTTGTTCTTGGGGAACGGCATGGTTGACGGACTGATCTGGGAAGACGGGCGATTCGGGGGTGGTGGGAATTCCTTCGGTGTCCTGCTGCGCCGACTCCGCATTGCGGCCGGACTCACGCAGGAAGGGCTCGCCGAGCAGTCCGGGCTGAGCGTGCGCACGATCAGCGACCTGGAGCGCGACAAGACGTCGCGACCGCAGCGCTCGTCGGTGCGGCTATTGGCGCGAACGCTGGGGTTGGAGCGCGAACAAGCCGAAGAATTCCACCGCACGGCGCACGCGCCATTCCTGGGCCGGCCCGGATCCGCTGCGCGGGTCGGCGCCGCATCCAACACCGCAGGCGGGGCGCAGCGCCGTCATGACGTCTTCTCCGAGCTGCCCGCCGACGTGCCCTTCTTCATCGGAAGGCTCCAGGTGCTGCGGCGATTATGCGCAACGCTGGCACCAGACGCCAGCATGGCCGCCGACCGGCCTCGGATCGTCAACATCACCGGAGCGCCGGGCGCGGGCAAGACGGCGCTCGGCGTGCACGTCGCACACCGGCTCAAAGACCAGTTCTCCGACGGTCACATCTACGTCGATCTGCAGTTCAAAGACGGTTCGGGGGTGTGCACCGACGAGATCCCCAGCCGCATCCTTCGTTCACTGGGCGCACGTTCCGTTCCCGCCGGCTTGGAGGAGCAGTGCGCCCTGCTCCGCGCCCTGCTCGCGTCCCGGCAGGTTTTCCTGCTGCTGGACGGAGTCGTGGACGAGGCCCAGGTGCGCCCGTTGCTGCCGGGGGTCGGCCGCAGCGTCGTCGTGCTGATCAGCCACCGCAAGTTGCACGCGATCGACTGCCGGTGGTCGGTGCGGGTTCCCGGCTTCACCAATCGAGAATCCCGGGACTACCTGGCCGGACTGTTCGGAACCGACCGGATGGCCGCCGACTCCGAAGGCGTGCGCGAGCTCGTCGCCTGCTGCGCGGGAAACCCGCTCGCCCTGCGCATCGCGGGCTCGCTGCTCGCCGCGCGGCCCTACGTGCAGCCGCGCGATCTCGCTGCGCTGCTGGCCGACCCGCGCAAGCGATTGGACCACCTCGTGATCGGGGACCTCAGCGTGCGCGACAGCGTGCGCAAGGGCTACAACAACTTGACACCGGATCAGCGATCGGGCCTCCAGGCGCTCAGCCGGGTGTCGCCGAACGCCATCACCTACACCGAGATCCCTGCCCTGCTCGGCCGCCCCGCCTACGAAAGCCGCGCGCTGCTCGCGGACCTGGTGGACGCCGGGCTGGTGCACACCAACGGCGTGGCCGCCGGCAGCGCGCTGAAGTACCGCGTGGACGACTTCATGCGCAGCTATGTCCTGGGGCATTGCGAAATGCTCGACGCCGGGTAGCCAGAAATCGATTTCCAGAGGACGAGCCGACGCCCGCGACCGGGCGGCAATACCGAAGGGAAATGCATGCGGTACACCCTCCTCGGCAAGACCGGCCTGCGGGTATCGGAAATGTGCCTGGGAACCATGACGTTCGGCAGCGACTGGGGTTGGGGCGCGCCGAAGGAAACCTGCGGCCAGATCCTCGACGCCTACGCCGGGGCCGGCGGCAACTTCATCGACACCGCGAACGCCTACACGAACGGAACCGCCGAGCAGATCCTCGGCGAACTCCTGGAGGGGCGGCGCGACGAGTTCGTGATCTCCACCAAGTACAACGCACCGACGCGGCGCGGTGACGTCAATGCGGTGGGCAGTCACCGCAAGAACCTGGTGGCCTCGCTGGAGGCGAGCCTGCGGCGGCTGCGCACCGATCACATCGACGTGTACTGGGTGCACGCCCGGGACACCTTCACGCCGGTCGACGAGATCATGCGCGCGCTCGACGACCAGGTCCGCCTGGGCAAGATCCTCTACGTGGGGGTCTCGGACTGGCCCGCGTGGGAGGTGGCCCAGGCCAACACGCTCGCCGAGTTGCGCGGCTGGTCGCCGTTCATCGGTGTGCAGCTGCGCTACAACCTGCTGGACCGCTCGCCGGAGCGCGAATTGCTGCCCATGTCAAGGGTTTTCGATCTCGGCGTGCTGGTCTGGGGCCCGCTGGCGGAGGGGCGGCTGACCGGGAAGTACCTGCGCGGTGAGCACGGCCGGCTGAACACCTACGACTGGGGCGGCGACCACGACCGGGCCGACGGCATCGTCCGGGAGGCGGTGCGCATCGCCGAGGAGGTCGGCCGCACTCCGGCCCAGGTGGCGTACGCCTGGCTGCGCTCGCGGCCGGGCATCATCGTCCCGATCGTCGGCGCCACCAGGCAGGAGCAGCTGCGGGACAACCTGGGCAGCCTGGAGCTGGAACTGGAGGCGGCCCACCTCGACCGGCTCGACGAGGTGAGCAGGGTCGAGCTGGGCTTCCCGCACGACTTCGTGCGCTCGGACGCGATCACGCCCGTCATCTACGGCGACCGGTGGGAGGAGATCGACGACCGGCGGCGCACGGTCCGGCGCACCCCGCACGACATCGAGTGACCGCTGCCCTTCCCCGGAGGATCTCCCGGGGCGGCCCCGCTCCTTCGCCTCCGCGGTGGGAGGCGAAGGAGATTCGGGCGAAACCGGGGGCCTGCTCGTCGGTGTCAGCCGGTCATGCCGCCTGCGAACGGCATCGCCTGCCAGTGGGCGACGGCAGGCTCCAGGTACTCCGCCAACACGGGAAGTTGCGGCACGAGCGTGAGGGTGGCGACGACCCGCAGCATCCCCACGGCGTTCACGAACTTCATGACTTCGTCGTTCAACGGCCGCAGGTCGTTGCGCTGCGCGCCGCGGTTGTAGGCGGCTTCGAGGTCGGGGCCGAGCGCGGCCAGGTCCCACTCCACGGGGCCCAGCGTGACCAGTTCGAAGTCGGCGAAGAGGTGACCGTCCACCCCGGCGAAGATGTTCGCGGGCGGGGAGTCGCCGTGGATGGGCTGCAGGTCGACCCCGGGGAACGTCTCCTCGAACGCCGCGCGCGAGCTGACGAGCGGTTCCAGGACCTGCCACTCCCGGCTTGCACGATCGAGCTCCGCCGGACCGATGAGGTCGGGGCGCTTTTCCAGCAGGGCAAGGCTTTCCGCGACGAACTGCGGTTCGGCAGAGGACAGGAACGACAGCCGGCCGGGGTATGCGCGCAGCGCGGCGTGCAGGTCGGCGGCGAGCTCGGAGTTCGCCGCGTAGTCGGGTTCCCCGTCCCGGGCCTCCTCGACGAACTGCCAGAACGTCATCGAGAACCCGTCGCGCTGAACGGGTTCCCGGGGCACGAGGGGGCTGGGCGGGATCACGGGCGTTCCCCGGTCTGCGAGCCACCGCGTCACGTCCAGTTCCGCCTGCTGGCGGCTCGCCAGGGAGCCGAGCCCGGTGTTGTGCGGCAGCACGGTGGGAATCCGGGCCACGACCGGTGCGGGCGCGAGGTGGACGACGACGGAGAAGAGGTCGTGGAGCACCCGGGCATCGGTCACGGTGAGCCCCAGGTCGCGCCCCGCCCCGACGGCCGCGTCGACTGCGGCGGAGGTGCGGTGGGCGATCTGCTGCGGCGACGCGAACTCGATCATGCGCCCGATTGTTCCATTTCGCGCGGCCGCCAGGTGACGGCGGCTCCGCGGGCGGGAACCGGTCTGCCGCGGTACACAAGGGGACTGGTCGCTTTCCGGACGAGGGTGGTGCGTCGTGAAGGTAGGTGTGGGCGCGCTGTGAGCACTGCTCGGGGTGGGGGCGGCGATCCGCCGCTGGGGGTCATGGCGGTGCTGCTGGCCTTCGGCAGCGGCGCCGTGGACGTCGCGAGCTTCACCCGGCTCGGCGATGTGTTCAGCAGCGTGATGACCGGCAACCTGGTGCTGCTCGGCCTTGCGATCGCGCGGGCTTCCGCGCCGCTGGCAGTGCACGCTCTCGTCGCTTTCGCGGGCTACATCGCGGGTGTGGCGGCGGGCAGCCACATCACCGGGGCGCCGAGGCGGCGCGGTCGGCTCTGGCCGGTGCGGGTCACGGCGGTCCTGCTGGTCGAAGCGGTCGTGCTCGCCGGATTCGCCGCCGGCTGGGTCGCCACCGACGCGCGGCCGAGCGGGGCCTGGCAGCTCGGACTGCTGGTGCTGGCATCGGTCGGGATGGGCCTGCAGAGCGCGGCGATGCGCGGGTTGGGGAGCAGGGCGAAGGTGTCCACCACGTACCTGACCGGCACGCTGACCGGCGTGGTCGAAGGGCTCGCGACCGGCGGCGGGGCCAGGGCTTTCGACGTGCGGGGAGCGGCACTCCTGCTGGCGGTGGTGGCCGGTGCCGCGGCGGGCGGGGTCCTGCTGTTCGCGGTGCCGCGTGCGTTGCCGCTGCTGCCGCTGGCGGCCCTGGCGGTCGTCATCGGCACCGCGGCGCTCCACCACCGCGCGGTCCGGCGATCCGGCCGCGCGGAGGAGTGATCCACTGGTGTCCACAGTGGACTGCCAGGCCCGGGCGGGAACCAGCTCGGAACGACCGAGTAGTGGCGGCAGACGTCCGCTGCGAGTACACCGCGGGAGATCGGCCCGGGCCTCCGAGGCACCTGCCGTGCGAGGGCGCGGTGCGCGCACGGCAGAATCCGGGGTGTGACGGCGGAACGCCTTTTGGAGCAGCAGGAACTCATCAACGGTGAGGCTCGCCAGGTCGCCGCCGAGCTCGACCTGATGGCCGTTCTCGGCGCGGTCGGTGAGCCGGTGCAGGTCGGCAGCTCGGCCCTGGGGGTCATGGTGCGGCGGGATCTCGACGTCACCGTGGTGTGCCGGGAACTGGACCGGGACGCCCACCTGGCCGTCGCGCGCATCGGCGCTGAACTCGCGGTGCTGGAACGGGTCCGGGAGGTCCGGTTCCGCGACGACACCGGGATGTGGAACACCGACCCCCGCTACCCGGACGGCCTGTACCTGGGCGTTTCCTACCGGGCCGTGGACGGTGCGGACTGGACGCTGGACATCTGGTTCGTCGATCGACCCGACCGGCAACCGGACCTCGAACACCTGCGAACCCTCGCGCCCAGGCTCGACGACGACCACCGGGCCCTGGTGCTGGCCATCAAGGAAGAACTCGCGAAGAGACCGGCCGACGGCGTCGCCAGCTACGAGGTGTACCGGGCAGTGCTGGACCACGGCGTGACCACCGCGGAGGAATTCGACAACTGGCGAGCGGACCGGCGATGACACCGGCGCAGGGGTGGGCGATCCGCCCACCCCTGCCGCTTCGCCGAACGTCAAGCGGTTCGCGAGGCCGCGGCCGCGCCGGTCGTCGCGGCTCGTCACGGAGCTGTACGCCCAGGGCGGTGACTGGAACCTCGATGCCGCTCAGCAGGAGCGGATCAGGCGTTCGCGGCCCGGCGGCTAGGGCTTCTCGATCCAGGCGCTGCGGCCGGTCGACCGAAACCTGCTGCGGTTGCTGGCGAATGCTCCGCGCGCGTCGTACACGGATCTCGCCAAGGGGGCGGGGATCAGCGTCAGCACCGCGCGCCGCCGCATCGACGCGTTGCTGGCGTCCGGGATGATCGGCATGCGCTGCGAGGTGTCCCGGGTGCTCGCCGAGGTGGAACGACTGACCACGCCCGCCGCCCAGGTGCGCCGCACCCTCCGCCGATGGCCGCCCGTCGCCGCCCCGCGGGCAGCGGCCGCCCCACGGTTCCGCCCGAGTGCCAGCCTAGTTGCACTCTCTTTTTTCCTATGTATATTAGGTTCAATCCTAGGGAGGTTAGGAAACCTGATGCCGCGTGAGAGGATCACTCCGGATGCCCTTGTGTCCGCCGCCGCCGACCTCGCCGACGAGATCGGCTTCGAGAATCTGACGCTGGCGGCGCTCGCGAAGCGCTTCGGCGTCCGCGACGCCAGCCTGTACACCCACATCCGGGGCCTCGCCGACCTGCAGGAGCGCGTGGCGCTGCTCGCGCTCACCGAATGGGCCGACGAGCTGGGCGCGGCCGTGGCGGGACGGTCCCGCTACGACGCCCTGATCGCCTTCGCCGACGCCTACCGGGCCATGGCGACAGGGCATCCCGGCCGCTACGCGGCCACCCGGTACCCGGTGTCGTCCGAGGGGCTCGCCGCATCGGCGGGCGTGGCTCGCATCGTCGAGGTCTGCTACGCGCTGCTGCGCGGCTACGACCTCTCCGAACCCGACGCCACCGACGCGGTCCGGTTGCTGCGCAGCACCTTGCACGGCTTCAGCGACCTGGAGGCCACCGGTGGCTTCACCGCCGACCACAGCCTCGACGTCTCATGGCGGCGGGCGGTCGACACGCTCCACCACACCCTGACCAACTGGTCGACGATCTAGAAACCCGAAACAGGAGAAACCCATCCGCACCGGAACGCTCAACATCGACGGCACTCCCATCGACTACCGCGACTGCGGCGACGGCCCTCCGCTGCTGCTCCTGCCCGGCGGCGCCGGCCACGCCGGCGTCCTCGACGGGATCGCCGCGCACCTGGCCGACCACTACCGCGTCGTCGCGATGTCCGGCCGCTTGGCCTCGGCGCGGCCGGGCACCGAGCACGGCGACCAGCACCCGAAGGTCTACGCCGAGGACACCCTCGGCCTGATCGAGGCGCTCTTCGACGAGCCGCCGATCGTGTTCGCCTTCAGCGCCGGCGCCATCACGACCCTCGAACTGCTGACCCGCCACCCCGACCGCCTCCGCCTCGCGGTCGTCCACGAGCCCCCGGTGCTCGGCCTGCTGCCGGACGCCGCACGCTACCGGGACGAGCTCGAAGCGGTCCGGACGGCCGCGCGCACCCAGGGGATGGACGAAGCGGGCCGGCTCATGACCGAGACCATGACGGCCCCGGAACCCGGCACGGACTCCCCGGAACTGCGCCACCCCGGCGACTGGTTCGACGGCTACGCCGAGACCCTCCCCGAACCGCCCACCCCGGAACTGCTGGAGCTGTTCTCCCGGCTCGGCGACCTCCAACCGCTGTTCCTGGAGCACGTCCTGATCCCGTTCACCACCGCCGAGGTCGACCTCGCCGCGCTCGGCGAGGTGGGCCCGCGACTGGTTCCCGTCGCCGGCATCGACTCCCGGGGCCAGCTTCCCTACCGGGCCGCCGCGGCCCTCGCCACCGGGCTCGGACTGCCGCTGAACGAGTTCCCCGGCGGCCATCTCGGGCCCATCGAACGTCCCGCGCAGTTCGCCGGCGCGCTCAGGGCGCTCCTCGAAGGGCGCTGACGCGAGGGCGGTCTAGCTGCCGGGGGTGGCGGCGATCTGCTGGGTCGGGCTGTCCGGGGCGGTCAGGCTCGCGCTGACCGTTCGCTGCAGGTTCCGGTGCGCGTTGTTGAGCTCGTGGCGCAGGCCCAGGATCTGCTTGGTCAGCGCGTCGCCTTCGGCCAGCGTGCTCGTTTCGACCGCGCGCAACAGCACTCCGAGGTGGCCGTGGAGGCGTTGGTGCACGTCGGAGAACGTCACGAACTGCTGCTGCACTTCCAGCGGCGGGGAGGTTCGCGCCACCGCCTTGATCATCGTTTCCTGCCAGCGCCGGGTGGTCTGGCGGTAGTAGCGCTCCGCGGCGACGCGGTGGTGCGGGGCCACCTGGGTGTCCAGGGCGCTGCGGATCAGTTCCTGGCCCGTGTCGACCAGCTCCCGGGCGACCGTGGTCACGGCGTAGGCCCACTCCCACTGTTCCGTCTGGGTGGCGGTCCGGCGCTCCTGCTTCGCCTCTTCGAGCTGCCGGTCGGACAGCTTCACCTGCTCCCAGGCTCGTTCGGCCTGCGCGCGTGCGGCTTGCGCGGACCCGGCCGCCTTGGCGGCGTTGTTTTCCACGGCCGCCGCCAGGCGGCGCATCGCCTCCGCTCGTTCCAGCGCTTCGCGGGCCGCGCGGCGGGCCAGCCAGAGCTGCCAGGCCGCGAGCCCGACGGCCACGATCGCCAGGCCGGCGGAGATCCACGTGGCGAGCTCAGCAATCAGCATGAGGCCAGACCCTGGCACACCCGCGCCGCTCCGTGGTCCAGGTGCGCTAAATCTCACGGCCCTTCGTGCGATGCGCGCCTTGACTTGCCCGGCGCATTGTGTCCGCTGGCGGATCTCGCGGACGGCGGTGATCCCGCAGTTTCAATTGAAACTGCGGGATCACCGGGCGGTCACCTGCCGGTCTTGTTGATCGAGACCTTTGTGGACTGTCCAGGGCGGCGCGACCGGTCGTCGGGTTCGGATGATCGATGCGGTCGGGGCGCAGCGCGGCATGAAGCCCTCGCAGCGGCACGATCAGCTTGTGGCGCGGGAGAATGATCGTGACCGGCCACCGCGGGTAGGGGACCGGTCGCGGCGATGACATGATGGTCCTCCGTGGAATTGAGTCAGCTGCTCGAACGGATCGCGGACGAGGTCGCCCCGCTGCGCGGGGCCGGAATGGTCGCGGATTACATCCCGGCGCTCGCGCGAGTCGACCCCGGCCACTTCGGCATCGCGCTCGCCGATCTCGACGGCGGCGTCCACGGGGTCGGCGACTGGGAGACGCCGTTCTCGATGCAGAGCATCTCGAAGGTCTTCACCCTCGCCCTCGTCCTGGCCCGCAGCGATGAGGCGCTCTGGCAGCGCGTGGGCCGGGAGCCGTCGGGCAGCGCCTTCAACTCGCTGGTCCAGTTGGAGCACGAACGCGGGATTCCCAGGAACCCCTTCATCAACGCGGGCGCGCTGACGGTCACCGATGAACTGATCTCCCTGGCCGGCGACGCCACCGGGGAGCTGCTCGCGTTCCTGCGCGCCGAAAGCGGCAACTCGGCTCTGCGGGTCGACGAGGAGGTTGCTGCCTCCGAAGCGGCGCACGCGGACCGCAACCTGGCCCTGACCCATTTCATGGCGTCCTACGGCAACATGCGCAACCCGGTGGCGACCGTGCTCGACCACTACGTCCGGCAGTGCTCGATCGAGATGAGCTGCCGCGACCTGGCCCTGGCGGGGCTGTTCCTCGCCGCGCACGGTGTCCGCCGCGACGGTTCGCAGCTGGTCACCAGCAGGCAGGCCAAGCGGATCAACGCGATCATGCTCACCTGCGGGACCTACGACGCCGCCGGGGATTTCGCCTACCGGGTCGGCGTCCCGGGCAAGAGCGGGGTCGGCGGCGGGATACTCTCGATCGTGCCGGGCCGGTGCGCGATCGCGGTGTGGAGCCCGGGGCTGGACAAGCGCGGCAACTCCGTGGCCGGTGTGGCCGCGCTCGATCACTTCACCACGCTGACCGGATGGTCGGTCTTCTGACCGGGTGCAGGTCCCGCATGTACAGGGGTCGTGAGTGCCTGTGGTCGCTCTGGCGGCCATGACCACTCACGACCCGGCGCCCCTCAGTCGTGAGTGCCTATGGCCGCTACAGCAGCCATAGGCACTCACGACCCGGAGACGTGGGTCTTCCGCGTAGAGGGTGAAAACACTCTCCGGCGGAGACACGATCGGCTGCTCGGTTGCGTTCGATCTCGATCCTCAGCCCCCGAGCACCACCGGCAACGTGCGCGGGGCGTGCACGTGGACGCTGCGGCGGTAGGTCAGCTCGGCCGGGTCGGCCACGATGCGCAGTCGCGGGAAGCGGTTGAACAGGGCGGCCAGCCCGACCTCGCCCTCCAGCCGGACCAGGGCGGCACCCAGACATCGGTGGATGCCGTAGCCGAAGGCGAGGTGGCCGGTGGTGTTGCGGTCCGGGTCCAGCACGTCCGGATCCCCGAACCGCGCCGGGTCGCGGTTGGCCGCACCCGTGGACAGGGTGACCGATGCGCCCCTGGGGATCGCGACACCGCCGATCTCCAGGTCTTCGGTGGCGAACCGCAATGAGGCGTTGAGGGCCGGCGAGAGCCAGCGCAGCAACTCCTCGATCAGCGACGGCGCCGACTCGGGCCTGGCGAGCCGCTCGCGGGCGGAGTCGTCGGTCACCAGGGCGCGGACGCTGTTGGTGATGAACACCGCGGTCGTCTCGTGGCCCGCCATCAGCAGCAGCATGGCCATCGCCACGATCTCCAGGTCGGAGAGCCGGTCACCCTCGTCGGACGCCGAGATCAGCGCGGAGAGCAGTGCATCGTCGGGCGCGGCGCGCTTGGCCGCGACCAGCCCCTCCAGGTAGGTGGCCATCTGGGCGGAGGCGCGCTCCAGCTCGGGCTCGGGGCATTCGTCGATGAGGACGGTGGACAGGCGAGCGAACTCGTCACGATCGATCTCGGGAACGCCGAGCAGTTCGCTGATCACCACCATCGGCAGCACGATCGCGTACCGCGCCACGAGATCGACCGGTTCGTCCTCGGGCAGAGCCGCCAGCAGTTCCCCGGCGACGGACTCGACGCGTGGGCGCAGCCTGGCGATCCGGCGAGCGGTGAACGCCTGGGTGACCAGGCTTCGCAGCCGGGTGTGCTCAGGCGGGTCGAGCGAGGTCAGCATGTGCGACATCGGGGCGGGCAGCCCAGGCGGCGCGGACGCGCGTTCCTCGGCGGGCAGACTGGACCGCCAGTCCTTCGCCAGCCGCTCGTCGGCGAGCCCCGCGCGCACGTCGTCGTAGCGGGTGACCAGCCAGGTCCGCCCGCCCTCGAAGTCGACCTCGCGGACGGGACAGGTCTCGCGCGTCCCGGCGAGCGCCGCGTGCGGGTCCCGCCAGTAGTGCTCGGTGAAGGAATCCTCTTGCGTCGCACCTGTCATGGGGTTCTCCGTTCCTTGGAGTGCGCCGTGCGGCGATGCCGGAATACCCGCGGGATCAGCGCACCGCATCCCGGTAGCGGCCGAGCGCGCGAAGGGCCATGCCCTGCGTGAACGCGGGGTTGCTGTACCGGCTCACGTAGCGCACGTACTCGTGGACGCTCTCCGCCGGCCATCCACCGCCGGGCTTCCGCCTCGCCAGCAACCAGTCCACCCCGGGACGCACGTGAGCCGGATCGGCGCCCGAGGCCAGCAGGCCCGAGATCGCCCAGCCGGTCTCTTCGACGGTGGCGGACGCACCAGCCCCGTCGCCCCACGACCCGTCGGACAGCCGGGCGCGTTCCAGCCATGCCCTCGCCCGGCGGGCCGTTCCGTCGTCCGCCAAGCCGGCTTTGGAGAAGGTTTCGAGCACGGCGGCGGTAGCCATCGTGTGGTGCCGGTACCACACCGACTCGAAGGCGCCGTCCGGCAACTGGGCCTTGGCGAGCCAGCGCAGCGCGCGGCGAACCCGGCGGTCATCCGCCGGGACACCCGCGTCGAGCAGCGCGTCGACGGCCTGCACGGTGGTCATCGGGCACGGCCCGCTGTTGGCGACCTTGGTGTTGCGCACGCAGAGTCCCCAGGAGCCGCGGGTGTCCTGCAACCGGGTCAGCCAGTCGACACCGCGCTCGATCGCCCTGGCCTGCCCTCCGCCGGGCAGCCGGCACAGCACGGAAAGGATCTCGCTCGTCTCCAAGGTCGACGGCCAGCCCTCGGTGCCCGCCCAGCCCCAGTAGCCCGGTGGGCACCCGAACGCGCGGAACGGGCGATGCTGCTGGAGGCGCACGAACAGCTCGGCCGACGCGGCCAGCCTCGGGTCGTGGGCGTAACCGGCCTCGGCTAGACCGCGCGCGGCGTACATCGTCCACGCCGCGTCGAGCGGTCCGGTCTGCCACCAGCCGTCGGGGTCCATCGTCCGGCGAAACCACTTGACCGCGGCTTCGACCATGTCCGGCGCCAGCGCCGCGCGGGCCAGACCGGTGCAGACCAGACCGGTGACCCAGGCGTTCTCGCACCAGGCCCCGGTCGAGCCCTCGTGCTCGTAGACCTGCCGGATCGCCGTCAGCGCGTTCGGCTTCCCCAGCCGGGCCAGCACCCGCTGGAAGCGGGTGAGGGGCTTGTGCCGGGCCTGGGCGAGGCCGAGCGCGAACGCCATCGGCACGCGCAGGTCGAACAGCCTGCGGTACAGGCCCGGAAATAGCGCCACCTCCAGCGGGAAGCGGCGCATTTCCTCGGGAGCCAGCCAGCCGACGAAGCCGTAGTACTGCCGGCACCACGAGACGACCTCGGGGTGCGGGATCGCGTCCAGGCCGCCGAAATCCGTCATCCAGCGCTGCCCGGCCGCCACCGACTCGGCGCTGCCCACCGGGTCGACCAGGTGGAGCACGGCCGAGCCGACGGCCGTCGGCCCGGCCTCGCTGGACAGGCCGGGAACCATCGCCCAGCCGCCGTCGGCGTTCTGCGTTCGCCTGAGCCACCCGGCGCCCGCCGCGATCAGGTCCGCACTGCCGTCCGGATCGGCGTAGTGCAGCGCCGACAGCGCACCGACCGTCCCCAGCGTCGAGGTCAGGTTGTCCTCGCTGTAGTCGAACACGCCGTCGGCACGCTGAGCGAGGAACAGCGCCTCCGCGCCCTCACGGATCGCCTCGTCGAGCGCGCCCGTGAACGGATCGGGGTCGGCCTGCACCGTCGTCATGCGGATTCCTCCAGCCCAGTCGTGGTATTCGGCAACTCGTGGCGGGGCGCGGTGGCCCGGGAAGGACCTCTTCGAACCGGCGGGTACCCGCACCTGCGCGCGTACCCGCCGCAACCGCCGACCAGGTGACGACCTGTTGATCGGGCAGGTCGTCGGCGTCGTGGTCACGGAAACCGGGCGAAATGCGTTGTCCGCTAACCGATTTCGCGCGTGTTTCACCGTACTCGATCACTCCTGGCTCGACCAGGTCTTCGCGCGATGAGCCAGATCGACACCGGAGGGTCCGGGGTCTGGAGCACGCGGAACCCGCTTTTCAGTAGTATACCGGCGATTTCGCACATGTCGGTACAACGCCGGTCCGCCGCCGCCCGCGATGCACCGTAGTCGGAGCATCTTCAAGTTGATGGACTTCAAGGGGCTATCGGGCAACATCATTTGCCCGTTCGCGCCATTCTCGGCGCCGACCCGTTGACACGATGGCGTCCGGTCTGAAGTAATCAAGATCAATATCACAAGTCCACGACGAAGAGACGGATCCGCCCTGGTCCGCGCCGGAACGGGGCGCCGACCGCCTGTTCCCCGCATCGCCCTGGCAGGAAGAGGTGTCCGGGACGAGCGGGGCTTCCTGGTGAAGGATTCCCTTGCCGAAGGAGTGAACTTGGAGATCGCAGGCCACGGGTCCCCTGTCCGCGACGCACGCCTACCGAACGATCCACTTCCGGACGCGGTGCCGCTCGACGGCACGCGCCACGAGCCCGCGCCGCGGTTCAGGCGGGAGCCCGCGGACTGATCGCGCAGCCGTTTCGCGGCCGGCCGATCCTCCGATCCGCCCGGCCCGAATCCCGGTCTTCCTCGTTTCGGTCAAGCCTGTTCGCCTTTCGCCGCCCCATCGGCCGCGACCGGATTCCGCTGCGCGGTGAGAACGTGTGCACGTCATGAACGGAGATCAGCCTGTGACTATCATCCGGCACCAATTGTCCCTGAACGAGAATTTCGCGGCGCCCTTGCCCGGAGTGCGCGAGGCCATTGTGGACGGAGCCGGTCGGGTCAACCTGACGCTCGACGCGATGTCCTCCGGGTTGACGCGGGCGATCGCCGGACATTTCGGGCTGGATTCCGCGCAGGTGTTCGTCGGCCCCGGCTCGGGGGCGCTCCTGCAGCAGTTCCTCACCGCCTTCGCGGGTGGCGGCGAGGTCGTGCACGCGTGGCCGTCGTTCGAGATGTATCCGCTGCTGGTGGGCAATGCGGGTGCCACGGCGGTGCCGGTGGCGCTCCGGGAGGACGCTCACGACCTGGCGGCGATGGCCGACGCGGTCACCGAGCGGACCAAGGTCGTGCTGCTGTGCAATCCGAACAACCCGACCGGAACCGTGTTCGGCGAGGCCGAGATGCGGGCGTTCCTGGACCGCCTGCCCGCCGGCGTCCTCGTGCTGATCGACGAGGCGTACGCCGATTTCGCCGACCGATCCGCGATCGCCGACGGCATCCGGCTCGCCGCCGAAGATCCGCGCGTTTGCGTGGTGCGCACCTTCTCCAAGTCCCACGGGCTGCTCGGGCTCCGGGTCGGTTACCTGATCGCCGACGAGGCAGTGGTCACCGGACTCCGGCCCGGCTCGTACTTCTTCCGGGTCAGCACCGTGGCGCAGGATGCCGCGATCGCCGCGCTGCGCGCCGAGGAGGTGATGCGACGGCAGTGCGCCGAAGTCGCCGCCGAACGCGACCGGGTGCACGAGCGGTTGCTCGCGCTCGGCCTGGAGGTGCCCCACAGCCATGGCAACTTCCACTGGCTGACGCTCGGCGAGGCGAACGAGTCGTTCGTGCGCTTCTGCGCGGCCGGTGGCATCGAGGTGCGGACGCTCGCCGGCGGCGCCGGGGTCCGGGTGACGGTCGGCACTCCCGAGGCCAACGACGCATTGCTCGAACTCACCCGGCGTTTCCTGCACGGCGACGAACCGCCGGGCGGCGACTCCCCGGCGCGGCAGTCGGTTTCCGTCGATCGCGCCTGACATGACCAACACCGAAACCTACGCGGTGCCCACCGGATTCGGCTCCCCGGAACTGATCGGGCTGCTCAACCGCGAGATGCGGAAGAGGTGGTCGGCGGTCGCCGAGCGGACCGACCAGATGGCCGGCTACGCACTGCTGGCGCCCGGCAAAATGCTGCGACCGATGCTGCTGCTCACCTCGGCGGATGCCACCGGCGGCGACAGCGCACAGCTGCTACCGGCCGCCCTTGCCGTGGAATACCTGCACGTGGCCACGCTGGTGCACGACGACATCATCGACGATGACGACCTGCGCCGGGGCCGGCCCACCGTGCACGCCCACTACGGCATGCCCGACGCGCTGGTCACGGGCGATTTCCTGATCCTGAACATGACCAGCGCACTCCTCGAATGCACGGCCGTGCAGCCGGCCGCCGTGCTCGAAGCGGCCCGGGTGCTGTCCACCGCGGGATCCGATGTGTGCCGGGGGCAGGTCCGGGAAGCCGGCATGGCCGGCGATCTGAACTGCCCGGTCGGCGACTACCAGGAAATGGTGGCGCTCAAGACCGGCGCGCTGTTCCGGGGCGCCTGCCGGGCCGGGGCGATCCTCGGTGGCGCCACCGCCGAACACGCCGACGCCGTCACCCGGTATGCCGAGCATCTCGGCGTGGGCTTCCAGATCTTCGACGATCTGCTGCCCTATCTGGCCGATTCCCCGACGACGGGCAAGCCGGCCACCAGCGACGTGGCCAATCTGCGCCCCACCTTCCCGGTGCTCGTCGGCTACCAGGCCGCCGGGGACGGCGACCGGCGCCGGTTCGCCGAGGCGTTGTCGGGCCGGCTGCCGGTCGCGGATTCGCACCGGCTCATGCGAGAGCTCCTGATCACCACCGGAGCGCTGGACCTCAGCCGGGCGCGCGCCGCGGAAGAGATCGCCTGGGCCCGAGAGAGCATCGCGGACCTGCCGGGGACAGCGGCGGTCGAGCAGATGCTGGCCATCGCCGATCTGTCCATCGACCGGAACCGGTAGCCATGCGCGACCGATGGGAGCGAGCGCGCCGGAGCCTGTGGGCGCACGTGCAGACCTGCCGGCCGTACACGCTTTGCTATCCGGTGCTCGTGGGCGTCGCGGGGGCCGGTGTCGGCGGCGCGGCCGGGCTCGCCGAGTTCGTCATCGCCGGCTGCGGGCCCGCGTTCGGCTGGCTGTCCGGGCACTACCTCGGTGACTACTTCGACCGGGAGCTGGACCGGGTCGCGAAACCGCAGCGCCCCATCCCGTCCGGAAGGCTGCCGGCCGGGACCGCGCTCACCTGCGGCATCGGGTTCGCGGTCGGCGCGGCGACGCTGCTGACCTGGGCGAACTGGCGGACGCTGCTGCTGGTGGTCGTGGCACTGGGCGGAATCGTGGCCTACAGCAGGTTCTGCAAGGCCCGTGGTCTCTCCGGGAACCTGGTGCGCGGCCTGATCACCGCGCTGGCCTTCCTGATCGGCTCCATGGTCGTCGATCCGCTGCCCGGTTGGCCGGCGGTCGTGTTCTCCGCGGTCTTCCTGCTGCACGACACGGCGTCCAATCTGGTCGGCACGCTCCGCGACGTGGACGGCGATCGCGCCGCCGGTTACCGGTCGGTGCCCGTGCGATACGGGATGCGCTACGCCACCCGGCTGACCGCGGTTCTGTACGTCTCGGCGATCGTCAGCGCTGCATTCGGCCTCTTGCTGCCGCACCGGCCCGGCTACCCGGTGCTGCTCGCCGTAGCGGCCTGCGTCGGCCTGGTCGCGGTGCTGCCGCTGCTGTGGCTGGCGCCGACGCTGAGCCAGGCTCGTGCGTTGCGGGCACATGAGCTCCTGGTCGCCGAACGCCTCGTTCTCGCCGGCGCGGTCCTCGCTCGCACCGTCCCCGCGTTCACGGTCGGTTCGCTGCTCGTCCTGGTGCTGGTCTTCAGCCTGTGGACCCAGGCCGTGATGCGGTCGAAACACGAAATCGCCGCCGACGACAAGGAGACCCAGCCGACATGAGCTCTCCCGCTTTCGAGGAAGTCGGCACCGAGCGTGCGGACGTCGTGGTCTGCGGGGCGGGTGTGGGCGGCCTGGCCGCCGGACATGCGCTCGGCTCGCTGGGGCTGCGGGTCGTGGTCGTCGAGAAGCAACCGAGGGTGCCCCGGATACCGAAGGGCGAGGTGCTGCAACCCGGGGCGTTGAAGATCCTGGATGCGTGGGGAGTCACCGAACGCCTGGAACGTCAAGGCTCGGTACGGCTTTCCGCGCTGGTCGCCTGCGAGGGCCGGGGTGACGCCCGGATGTCGCTGGACTACACGCAGTTGCCGGAAGCGACCAACTGGCTGCTGTCGGCCGACCACGAGTCGATCCTGGGCGCGCTCGCCGAAAGCCTGCCGGAGACCGTCGGGCTTCGCCGCGGTGTGACGGTCCGCGAGGCGGTTCGCGACGACACCGGACGAATCACCGGAGTGACCGTGCGGGAAGGCGGAGGTGCGCACGAAATCCGCGCACCGCTGGTGATCGCGGCCGACGGCGTTTCATCGCGGCTCCGGCGTGCGGCGGGCATCGACGCGAACCGGAAGGACTACCCGCACCGGCTGGTCGCCCTCGACATCCCCGACGTGCCCGGCGCGGCGGCGGAGGTGACCGCCTATGTCACCGACCGCGGTCTGCGAATGCGCTATCCGCTGCCCGGGGACCGGATCCGGCTCTACGTCCAGGTGGAACCGGACGAGCTCCGGGGCATGGAGCAGGACGCGATGCGGCGCTGGGGTGACGCGCTGATCGCGGAACTGCCCGATCTGGCGGCGTTCGAGGACCAGTTGCGGGGCAGTCTGCAGAACCGGCAAACGCTTCCGGTGGCCCGGTTCGTCGCCGACGGCCTGTCCGCGCCCGGCATGGCTCTGGTCGGCGAAGCGGCCCATTCGGTGCATCCGATGGCGGCGCAAGGCATGAACAGCGCCATCTACGACGCCCACGCCCTGAGCACCTGCCTCGCCGACCGGTCGCTCGAAGCGTCCGATGTGGACATCGCGCTGGTCGATTACCACCGCCGACGCCTGCCCGAACTGCGCCAGATCGGCAAGATCAGCCACAACGCCGCGCGCATGCTGACCGACCTGTCGTGGGTGGGCCGCACGATCGGCCGGCGGGCGCTGCGGAACACCGGTGCCAACCAGCGGCTCAGCTTCACCGTCATGCACAACCTGGCCGGTCTCGGCCTGCACCGGCTTTCGCCGTTCGACCGGCTCTGCCAGCTCGGGTTGCTGCCGGATCCGCTGGCCCGGCGCCGGCCCGGATGGGCATGAGGACCGGCGCCGTGCCAGGGGCGTTACCGCGTGCTGCACTCCACGACGACGAGGCCACCGGGCCAGGTGCGGGTCTCGGTCAGGCTCAGTCCCGCCTTGCCGACCAGCGCCTCGAAGTCCGCGACGCTGCGTTCCTGGCCGCCCAGCAGCACCAGGGACTGCAGGTCGAAGGAGGTGTTCTGCTTGGCGTGGTCGTCGCCGGCGAGAACTTCCACGACCAGTACCCGGCTGCTGTCGCCGGCGGCTTCGGCGCAGCGCCGCAGAATCCGCACCGCGTCCTCGTCGTTCCAGTCCGTGAGCACGCGGGAAACCAGGTAGACGTCCCGGCCGGGCGGCAGCGGGTCGAAGAAACTGCCCGGCACGAACGAGATCTGCCCTGCCACGCCCGCCTCGGCCATGAACTGCCCGGCCTCCGGGGCGACCGCCGGCAGATCGAGCACCTCGCCACCGAGGTGCGGATTGGCCCGGACGACCTCGGCGAGCAGGGCACCTTGCCCGCCGCCGACGTCGATGACGGTCCGCGTCCGCGTCCAGTCGAACTCCGTGGCCAGCACCGGTCCGGTCTGCCAGGCGTAGGCGGCCATGACGCCGCCGAAGAAGCGCCGGAGGTCGTCGTTGCCTTGGTAGTCGTCCCAGAACGGGGTGCCGTGCACCGTGCCGTAGGCCGACGTGCCGGTGCGGATGGAGTGCAGCATGCCGCTGAACGCCAGGTCCATCCGGGTGCCCGGCCCCTCCAGGTCGAGCCAGTCCCGCAACCACTTGCCGTCCCCGGAGAGCAGCTGCCGGGACAATGCCGTCAGTCCGTAGTTGCCCGGCTCGGTCTCGGCGAACAGTCCGATGTGGACGAGGTGGCGCAGCAGTCGCGCCAGGGATTCCCGGTGTGCCCCCGTGGCGGTCGCGAGCGGACCGAGTTCGGTCGTGCCCCCGGACACCAGCTCGGGCAACCGCAGCGTCACCGCGACGCGAATGGCGAAAGGTGTTGCCAGATCGATGAGCCTGGCCAGTTCGAGACTCGTCTCGGTGGCAGCATCTTGAGATTCCGCGGAATCCATGGACACCTGTTTCCCTTCGAATTGAAGACCCGACCGCCTCCTTCTTCCCATCCTTACCGGCCGCCGGTCGTCGCGTCAACGACCGCGATCACGAGGAGAGCAGCATCGGATTCCCCGGTGCGGGCTCGCGCAAGCATGCCAGGAATATGCGGGTACAAAGGGAAAATGAGGTGACCGTCCAATGGCGAGCAACGACATCGACGTACGTCCCGTCTCCGGTGCACTGGGCGCCGAGGTGCGCGGCCTGGATCTGGAGGAGCTGACCGAGGAATCCTTCGCGCAGTTGCACGATCTGCTCATGGAGAATCTCGTGCTGTTCTTCCCGGAGGCCGATCCGCTCTCCGCCGAGGCGCACAAGAACTTCGGCCGCTTCCTGGGAGAACTGGAGGTGCATCCGTTCCTGCCCAAATTGGACGGACACCAGGAGATCGTGGTGCTCGACTCCGATCAGGGCGCGAAGGCCGACGTCTGGCACACCGACGTGACCTTCCAGGCGAATCCGCCGGTCGCGTCCATCCTGCAGATCGTGCAGTGCCCGCCGCGCGGCGGCGACACGATGTGGAGCAACCAGTACCTGGCCTACGAGGCCCTCTCCGCGCCGCTCCGGGATTTCCTGGACGGGCTGACGGCCGTGCATGCCTTCACGCACCCGAACGGCACCTCCTTCGAGGCCGAGCACCCGGTGGTGCGCGTGCATCCGGTGACCGGCAGGCGATCGCTGTACGTGAACCGGATGTTCACCATGAACATCCCGCAGCTGCGCCGGGCGGAAAGCGATGTGCTGCTCGAACACCTCTTCACCGTGGCGGAGCGCCCGGAGAACATCTGCCGGTTCGGCTGGCGGCCGGGCGCGATCGCCATGTGGGACAACAGGGCCACCCAGCACTACGCCGTCAACGACTACACCGAGCGCCGCGTCGGGCACCGCGTGACGATCCTGGGTGACGATCCGAAGGGCGACGAGCCGCGCTGGCCGCACCTCGCGGACGCCGGAGTCACCGCCGCCGACTTCCGGCAGCGAGCCGGCAACGGGGGATGACGGCATCGGCCCGCCGCGGCCGCCCCGATGTGCGCCGTCCTGCCCCGGCCTGGACACCAACATCGGAACCCCACCGGCGAAACCGCCGGTGGGGTTCCGATGCGCGCAGATCCACAGCCGGAATCGTGCGGGCACGCGGTCTTTCCGTCGACGACCGGGCTACCGGTCCGCGGAACGCGCGGAGCCAGGCAGGAAGGCGGCGATCACCAGGGCGACGAGCGCGGCGACCGCGCCGATGGTCAGCACGACGCGGAACCCGTCGAGCGAGGGGACCGCCGCGCCGCCCAGGTCGATCGTCAGGTGCGCGAGCACGACCCCCGCGACCGAGCTGGACAGCGAGGTGCCGATGGAGCGCATCAGCGTGTTGAGGCTGTTGGCCGCCGCGGTCTCGGACACCGGCACGGCGGCCATGATGAGCGCGGGCATCGCGGCGTAGGCGAGTCCGACGCCGACGCCGACGATGCTGGAGACGATCACGAGCTGCCAGATGCCCGACATCATCACTTGGCTCAAGCCGTACCCGATGGCGACCACGAGCGCGCCGGCCATCAGCGTGACCTTCGGTCCCCTGGTCCGCGAGATCCGCGCCGACACCGGTGCCATCGCCATCATGATCAGCCCGTTCGGCGCCATCACCAGGCCCGCCACGAGGAGCGACTGCCCGAGCCCGTGCCCGGTGGCCGCGGGCAGCTGCAGCAGTTGCGGGACGACCAGGGACATCGCGAACATCGCGAACCCGAACACCGCGGAAGCGATGTTGGTGAGCAGCACCTGGCGGCGCACGGTGGTGCGCAGGTCGACCAGCGGCTGCGGCGCGCGCAGTTCCCACCAGCCCCACACCGCCAGCACCGCAAGTCCGGCGACGAGCAGTCCGGGTGTCAAACCGCCGGTCCAGCCCCAGTCCGCGCCCTTGGAGATCACCAGCAGCAGGCACAGCAACGCGACCGACAGGCCCACCGCGCCCGGCAGGTCGAACCGCCCGCCGGTGCGGACGCCCGACTCCGGCACGAGCGAGACCACGAGCACTGCGCCGACGGTGCCGAGGGCCGCGGCCATCCAGAACAGGGTGCGCCAGTCGGCGTTCTCGGCGATGAACGCCGCCGCGGGCAGCCCCAGCGCCGCGCCGACGCCGAGGGAGGCGGTCATCACCGCGGTCGCGCCGCTGAGCCGTTCCGACGGCAGCTCGTCGCGCATGATGCTGACGCCCAGCGGGATGACGCCGGCGGACAAACCCTGCAACACCCGCCCGGTCAGCATCGGTGCGAGCCCGCTCGACAGCGCGCAGACGACCGAGCCCAGCACCAGAACCCCGAGGCTGAACAGCAGCATCCGCCGCTTTCCGTACATGTCGCCGAGCCGGCCGACGGTGGGCGTGGCGATGGCTGCGGCGAACAGCGCGGCGGTGATCGCCCACGCGGCGTCCGCCGCGCTCGCGTTCAGCATCCCGGGCAGCTTGGGCACCAGCGGGATCATCAGGGCCAGCGTGAGCGAGACGACGATGCCGCTGAACGCCAGCACCGGGACGACGGTGCCCGGCCGCACCTGCGGAGCTGCGACGGGCGGCGTGCTGGAGGCACTGGTCATGGTCGGATGAGCTCCCATCATCTGCGCGGTCGGGCGACTCGGAGTCCGGCGGGCCCCGCGAAGCCTTCAACCACCGAAGCGTCGCGATCATGCCGGTAGCGCCTGTCCTTCCCGGACAGGAGCAGCGTTTTCAGGGTTTTCCTCCACCTGTGGCGGGCCGGATCACTTCCCCGGTACCGCGAAAGCACCAGGGCGCATCCGCCGGAAGGTTGATCGGTGCTGATCGACTTCGGTGGTGATGCGGCGGATGCCGCCCGGTCAGGAGTCCGGCGCGTTCCAGGCCGATCGCCAGCCCCGCTTGCGGGCCCGCCGGATGAGCGCCACCGCGATCGGGCCGATCAGCGCCGCCGCGCTCGCCGCGATGGCCACCACCAGCGCTACCGTCCCCGGCAGCGGGTCGACCACGGGAACCGGTGGCAGCTGGACGTTCGGCGCTCGCACGGGCATCGCGTGCTCCCCGGTTTCGGCGGGCAGCACCGCGGTGACGGCGGCGTGCGGGTTGACCACCCCGAAGCCGCGCTGCGGATCGGGCAGCGCCGTCGACGGGTGGTCCGCGGTCGATTCCAGGCGGTGCCGGACCTCCGCAGGAGAGAGGTCGCGGTGGTAGTCGCGCACCAGCGCGGCGGCGCCGGCGACGAACCCGACCCCGATGCCGCCCGCGGACGCGATGAGGTGCCCGGCTCCTGCGGGGCCGATGCCGACGACGTTCTTGCCCGGCGCCACCAGCGAGGGGCGCACCGCCGACTTCGTCGGCGAGCCCTGCTCGTCGATGCCCGTGACCGCGAGCGCCTCCGGGAAACCCGCCGGGTACGGAACCCCGTCCTTCCCGGCATCCGCGTCGGCGGCGGCGACCACCAGCGCGTCGCGGGAGAGGGCGTAGGTCACCGCGGCCCGCAGGTCCGGCGCCGCGACCGGAGTGCCGACCGTGACCGCGATGACCCGGGCGCCCGAATCCGCGGCCTGCCGGATGCCCGCGGCCAGCCGGCCGGGGTCGACCTCGGCCGCGTCGTTGGTCACCCGGATCGGCAGGATCTGCGCCCCCGGCGCGATGCCGGTGAACCCGGTTCCGGGCATCGGGCGGGCCGCGGCCACCCCGGCGATGAACGTGTCGCGGCCGGAGCAGTCGTTGTCCGCCGAGCCCGCCCCGGCCAGGTTTAGCCCGGGACGGACGGCCCCGGCCAGGGCCGGGCTCGCCGCGCTGACCCCGGTCCCGACGACGGCGACGACCGTCGATTCGCCACGGCTGAAACCCCACACGCGCTCCGGAGCCAGCCGCTGCAGGGACCATCCCGCCGCCTGGGTCACCTTGTCGGCGGGCGGGGCGCACTGCTGTTGCGCGGTCAGCGGCGGCGCGACCCAGGCGAGCGTCGACACGACGAGCGCCGCTGTCGCCGCGACGGCCCGGCCCCTCACGCCCGGCTCCCGGTCTCCGCCACCGCGCCGCGCGGTTCCAGCCAGCCGGTCTGCAGCAGCGTCGCGCTCCGTCGGGTCACCAGGTGCGCGCGCCCGGCGGGCAGCTGCTGCGGGCGCATCCCGTTCAGCAGCGGCATTTCCGTCGGCGGGCACGACAGCGCCAGGTCCGGGGTGTTGGACTCCTGCATGCGCCGCACCACGGAGTCCATCGACAACCGGGACGACCCGGCCGCGCTGCGGGCCAGGATGACGTGCAGGCCGATGTCGGTGGCCTGCGGGAGCAGGTCCAGCAGGGCGTCCAGCGGTCCACCCATGCCGGAGGCCAGCAGGTCGTAGTCGTCGACGAGGATGAACACCTCCGGCCCCGACCACCAGTCGCGACGCTGGAGCTGCTGCGGCGTGACGTCCACGCCGGGCAACCGCTCCCGGAGCTCCCCGGCGGCCTGGCCCACGAGCTCGGCCGCCGCCGCCGCGGAGAAGGCGAAACCCCGCCGGTACTCGTCGGGCACCGCTTCGAGCAGCACGCGGCGGGAGTCCACCAGGATCAGTTCGGCCTCGCCGGGGGCGTACTGCTTCGGGATCGCATCGGCGATCAGCCGCAGCAGGCCGGTCTTGCCGCTGGCGTTGTCGCCGAGCACGGTCAGGTGGGGCTGCTGGTTGAAGTCGTGCCAGACCGGCTGCAGATCCGACTCGCCCAGGCCCAGCGCCACCCGCAGCTTCCCTTCCGGCGCAGGGAGATCGGCGGCATCCAGCACCGACGGCAGCATCCGCACCTGGGCCGCCTCCGGGCCGTCCCAGTTGTCGGCGACCGCTTCGGAGAGGCGTCGCGCACCCTGGGCGAGATCGTCGGTCCGCCGCAGCCCGTCGATGCGCGGCACGGCGCTGAGGAAGTGCAGCTTGTCCATGGTCAGGCCGCGTCCGGGGTTGCGGGGCACGCCGGCCGCCGCGCGCATGTCGATCACGGAGTCGATCGAGTCGCCCAGCCGCAGCTCCAGCCGGGTGCCGAGCTGGTCGCGCAGCGCGCTGTGGATGTCGGCCCACCGGCTGGTGGTCACCATCAGGTGCACGCCGTAGGTCAGGCCCCGCGAGGCGAGCTGGCGGATCGTCTGGTCGTGCTGCTCGAAGTCGGCACGCAGCGTGCCCCAGTTGTCCACGACCAGGAACACGTCGCCGAACGGATCGTCCGGGACCTTGCCCTGCCGGCGCATCGCCCGGTACTCGGCCATGCTCTCCACGCCGAGCTGGGCGAACCGCTTCTCGCGGTTGGCGAGCACGCTCTGCACCTCCGCCACGGTTCGGCTGACGCGTTCGCCGTCCATCCGCCCGGCGATTCCGCCGACGTGCGGCAGCTCGCTGAGCGTCTGGAGCGTGCCGCCACCGAAATCCAGGCAGTAGAACTGGACTTCGCTGGGGGAGTGGGTGAGCGCGAGCCCGGCGATCAGGGTCCGCAGCAGCGTGCTCTTGCCGGACTGGGGACCGCCCGCGATGCCGACGTGACCGCCGACGCCGGAAAGGTCCACCAGGTAGAGGTCTCGGGCCTGTTCGTAGGGCTTGTCGATCACGCCGACCGGCGCGACGAGGTCGCCCCGCCCAGCCCCGGACGCGATCAGCCCGAGCTGGGGGTGCGGCGTCAGCGGCGGCAGCAGTTCGTCCAATGTGGGCGGTTCGGTCAACGGCGGCAGCCAGACCTGGTGCGCCGGCGGGCCCTGGCCGCGCATCCGGCTGACCGCCACCTCCAGCAGCGTTTCGGTGTTCTCGTCGGTTCCTTCGGCCTCGGGAACCGGTTCCGGCGGCAGGTCGTCGCGGATCTCCGGAAGCCGGGCGGCCCCGAACGGAACCACCTGCCTGCTGATCTCGGCCTTGCGCTGTTCCGCGGTGCGCCGCTTGAACGGCGCCGAAACGTAGGCGGCCTTGAAGCGCGACAGCGTCGCGACATCCGAACGCAGGTAGCCGTTGCCCGGCGCGCTGGGCAGCTGGTAGGCGTCGGGGACGCCGATGACCGACCGGCTTTCCATCGCCGAGAAGGTGCGCAGGCCGATCCGGTAGGACAGGTGGCTTTCCAGCTTGTGCATCCGGCCGTCGTCGATGCGCTGGCTGGCCAGCAGCAGGTGCACGCCGAGGGAGCGGCCGAGGCGGCCGATCATCACGAACAGCTCGGCGAAGTCCGGGTGCGACGCGAGCAGCTCGCTGAACTCGTCGACCACCAGGAACAGGCTCGGCATCGGCGCCAGCGGCGCGCCGCCGGCCCGGGCCTTCTCGTAGTCCAGCAGGGAGCTGTAGTTGCCCGCCTTGCGCAGCAGTTCCTGCCGCCGCGTCATCTCGCCTTGCAGGGCGTCCTGCATGCGCGTGACCAGCGGGGCCTCGTCGGCGAGGTTGGTGATCACCGCCGAGGTGTGCGGCAGCTGGTCGAGCCCCAGGAACGTGGCGCCGCCCTTGAAGTCCACCAGGACGAAGTTGAGGATCTCCGACGAGTGGTTGATCGCCATCGCGAGCACGAGGGTGCGCAGCAGCTCGCTCTTGCCGGAGCCGGTCGCGCCGATCAGCAGGCCGTGCGGGCCCATCCCGCCCTGCGCCGATTCCTTGATGTCCAGCTCGACCTTGCTGCCGTTCTCGGCGATCCCGATCGGCACCCGCAGCCGGTCCTGCGGCGCCGTGCGGGCCCAGATCCTGGCCGGGTCGAGCTGGTCCATCTCGCCGACGTCGAGCAGCGCGCCGAGGTCGAAATCGGTCACCATAGGCTCGACGATGTCGGTGTTGGCGCTGAGCCGGAACGGCGCCAGGGTGCGCGCCAGCGACTCGGCCTTGCCGACGCTGAGCGAGTCGGGGCGGCCGAGCTCGGTGCGGACTTCGGCGCCGGACCGGTTGAGCCGGATCATCTCGATCTTGTCCGCCGCGACCTCCAGCCGCAGGGTCGTGCGTTGCGGCTGGCCGGCCATTTCCAGGCTCAGCACCGTGGCGTTGCGGTATCCGGCGCCCGCCAGGCGGGATTCCGGCGGGGCCGACACGCCGTCCAGGATCATCAGCACGAACGGCTCGTCCCGGGTCGGGCTCGCGCCCGCCTCGAACCGGCCGCGGTCGGCGAGCTCGCTGCCGAGCAGCGCCTCCAGCCCCTGGATCGAGTCCGTGAGCATCCGCACCTGCCCGGCGCCGTCCTGCTCGCTGCCGTGCTGCGCGTGCGGCAGCCACTTCACCCAATCCCACTCCGGCATCCGGTCGGAGCCGGCGCAGACCGCGATCCGCAGGTCGTCGGGGGAGTGGAAGGTCGCCAGCTGGGCGAGCATCGCGCGGGTCAGCCGCCGCGCGGCCTCGGTGTCGCCGCGCATCTGCACCTGCGAGAAACCGCGCAGGAACAACGCGGTCGGCAGATTGTCCACTGTGGTGTAAGCGCGGATGAAGCGGCGGAGGGCGCGTGCCGACAGCGGCTCCAGGTCCTCCACCGGCTTGGACTGCACCGGCGTCATCTTCAACGCCAGCCGCTGGGCGGACAGGCCGATGCGGATCTCGGCGAAGTCGGCGTGCGAGAGCCGCCGCTCCCACAGCCGGCCGCTCATCGCGACCGACCACAACCCGGCCGGATCCGGGTGCCGCCACGCCAGGGCCTTGCGCTGGTCGGCGGCGACCCCGCGCACCTGCTTGCGCATCTGCCCCAGGTAGCGGAGGTAGTCCCGGCGCTCACCTTGCAGCCGTCGCTTGCGCTCACCGATACCGCGGCCCATCTGCCCGAAACCCATGGCCAGCATGCCCACGGCCATCACCGCGACCATGACCAGCCCGATGCCGCCCATGCCACCGGAAGAACCCCGGCCCATGAACATCATCATCATCGCGGCGGAGCCGAGGGCCATCGGCAGGTACATGAGCAGCCCGCCGAAACCACCGCTGACCTGCTCGGGAATGACGGGCGGCTCCTGCAGCGAAAGCTCCCCGCTGGGCATGGTGGGTGGCTTCTGCCGCGCCGGACGCCGAAAAGCCGTCACACTCACAGTGGATCAGTCCTTCCTCGGGTACTCCCTACCCAAGGACACGGATGCCGCCCCGCGAGCGGGTCAGTCGCCGTGGTCGTGAGTGCGTGTGGTCGCTGCAGCAGCCATGACCACTCACGACCGTCGAAGACCAAGCCCTCCCCGCTCGGCCTTCCCGAATCCGGCGACGGCGTGCCGGGGGTGGCTTGGTGGACGGCCGGGACGAGCCGGGGGATTTCCACCCGGCCGTCCAGTGCCGGTTTCGCGCGAAAGCGCCGATTCGCGTGGGGCGTGGTGGCGGTTTCGCGCGAAAGCGCCACCGCCTGTCAGGCGCCGGGTGCCTTCGGGACGAGCCGGGGGAGCCATACCGAAGCGATCCGTCAGGTTCGCCGGAAGATCTCGGCGATTTTCGGGAGCTCATCCCGCGTTCGCGGCGTGTCGGCAAGTGCGACCCGGCGTTCTTCCTCGTGAGCGGTTTCGGTGTCCTGGTCCCGGTTCGGCCACGTCGGCGTTGCAGGCTCGATCACGGGGGTGAACCAGCCGCGAGACGACTCGACCGTGTTCTGCCAGCCGACCCCAGAAGCGATGATCCCGGCCCCGCGGTGTTTTCCTGCCATGACTAGAAGTCCTCCTTGCTCGCGATGGAAAGGCACGCGTCGTGCATCGGCCAGTTCTCCGGCGGGCGGCCGTACGGCCCCCACCCGATCTCGCCGCAGATCCCGAGCACGACGGTTCCGCGCTGGTAGTTCGCCGTCGGCTCGTTCGGGTCCACGTAGTGGACGACTCGCTCCCGCCATGAGGGTGCGTACATCAGCATTGCGCCCGCCCTGTCGACGCGAACCTCCGCCGGGCTCACCACCGGGAGCTCCCTCAGGAACACTGCCGGAGCAATTTCGAGCTCGGCGGGCATGATCGGCGCGTCGCCGGCGAGAGCGGCAGCCATGAAGCACGTCATGCACGGTGTTCCCGTGAAGTGGCCGATGATCTCCGCTTCGTCCGGGGTGATCCGGTCGCCGCACACGGCGATCCACACCGCCGGATCACATTCGGGCACCCGGTAGGCATGAACCTCCGGCGGGCATCGCAGAGCTGTTGGAGCGCCGAGACGGCGGGCGAGTACGACCGTCATTCCGCCGCCTCCCGCTGCTCGCCGTGGTGACCACTGGCCGGTCCTGAACAATGAGACCGGCGCGCAGCCAGAGCGGCACGGCGTGCGGCGAGCGCTCGGCGCGACGACCCGGGACGAAGGCGGAAACGGCGGTACTCGTCGAAGAGTTCGTAGATCAGCCGTCCCCAGACGATCACGAACATGAACGGGACAACAGGCCACAGCAGCGCGTCAACCACGCCGACCACCCCGCACGAAGTGCCGAAGCCGGTGGAGCCGGCCGGAGGTTCTGCCACGGGCGATCACCCACCAATCGGAATCGCGGACGGCGTCGGCGGCAGCGACGGCGAGCACGGCCAGGCCGATCAGGGCGAGCGCGGCGAACGCGACCATGTCGGCAAACGAGTCCGGCGGCATCGGGATCGCATCCCTTCGTGACGTTGCGGTGTGTGTCTGATCAACTACACGGCGCACATTAGCTAGACGCACGTGCGTATAACAACGTGCATTTATGCACGTGCGCCTAACTTGCACTCGATCTGACGAACGCGCTCAGGGAGACGTGCGCGTGAAAGACTGCGGCCATCAGCAGCACCAGGAGGTACGAGCGTGTCCACGAAGCCCGGTCCGAGTGTCCGGCGTCGCCAGCTCGGCGCGATGTTGCGGAAGCTGCGCAACGACGCAGGAAAGAGTCGCAAGGATGCCGCCGACTGGATCGAGATCAGCGAGTCGAACATCTCCCGGATCGAGCTCGGGAGGCAGGCGATCAAGGTCGCCAGCGTTCGCGCGTTGAGCCAGCTCTACAACCTCGACGCGGACACGACCGAAGCGCTCGTCAAGCTCGCTCGCGAAGCCAACCAGCGCGGCTGGTGGGCGGCGTACCGCCAGACGATCCCGGAATGGGCACGGCAAGTCGTTGGCTATGAAGCCGACGCCGTTGAGCTGTGGAACTACCAAGCGGAGTACATTCCCGGTCTGCTGCAAACGCCCGACTACCTACGGGCGATCACCCGTGTCGCGCATCCCGAGATCACCGGCGACGAGCTCGAACGACTCGTCACGCTTCGCCGCGAACGCCAGTCACAGCTCAAAGATGGCCAGCCGAACGCCCGTTACTACCTGAATGAGGCCGTACTTCGCCGCTGGCCAACGGACGACCCTGCCACCATGCGCGGGCAACTCGACTACGTCGTGGAGGCGTCGAAGCGCGAGTACGTCTCCATCCGCGTTGTCCCGTTCAGCGCTGGTCTTCACTCGGCCATGTCCAGCAGCTTTGTCATGCTCCAGTTCCCCGACGAGGATCGTCCCGCCTTCGTGTACATCGAGCATGATCGGGGCAGCGTCTACCAGGAAGATCCGGGCGACGTGGAGCGCTATATGTTCATCGCGGACGAGCTCGACAAGGTCGCTATGAGTCAAAACGACACACGAGATCTACTCGTTGAGCTCGCCCGGAAACCGTGAAGCGAGCAAAGGGAAGGGGCAGAGCGGCCAATGCCCACAAACACCTACAGCGGGTGGCGCAAGTCCACCCGTAGCAACCCGCAGGGCGAATGCGTCGAAGTCGGGTTTTCGGTCGACGGTGGTATGACCGGTATCCGTGACACGAAGGACCGTGACGGCGGGACCTTAGAGGTGTCCCGGTCCACCTGGGCGGCGTTCCTCGACGCCGTTCGTCGCGGCGACGTGACCGACTGACGTAGCAGCCGACACCGCGCCCCGTCTCCCCTGCGGAGGCGGGGCGCGGTCTGCGTTCCGGCAACAGGTTCCGAACGCGGTGAACCCTCCGGGCGGTGGGGTCCGTGTCAGGGGCATGACAGGAAAGCCGGCTCAGCCGACAGTCGCCTCCGGTGAGGTTTGTCGGCTTACGATCCAGGGACCTTCGTCGCGGACCGAACTCGCCGTTCCCGCGCACGTTCCGATCGCCGACCTGATGCCGACGTTCATCGACCACCTCGGTTCCGGGCTCGGCAACGCCGGGCTGGAACACGACGGCTGGGTGGTGCAAAGGCTCGGTGAGCCGCCGCTGGAAGAGGACATGGGTACCGCCGCGCTCGGGCTCTACGACGGCGACATCCTCTACCTGCGGCCGCGCAACGATCAGCTGCCGCCCGCCGACTTCGACGATCTCGCCGACGGTGTCGCCACCGGCATCCGCAGCAACCGCCAGGACGTGTGGCGGCCGGATTCGACCAGGCGGCTGTTCGTCGGCCTGCTCGGGACGGCGCTGGCCCTGGCGCTGCTGCTGACGCCCGCCGTGGAAATCGGCTGGCTGGTGGCGATCGTCGCCGGCTGCTCCTCCATCGCGCTGCTGGCGAGCGCGGTGCTGGCGTCCCGCGCCATCGGGGACCGGGTGATCGCGCAGTCACTGCTCGCGGCGTCGGTGGCCTTCGCCGCGGAAGCGGGCTGGGCATTGCCGGTGCTCGACGAGTCGCTGTTCGAGGCGCCCGGGCTGCTGCTGGGACCGAGCCTGACGACCGCCGGGGTGTTCATGGCCGCGGCGACCATGGGCAGGTTCGCGGTGGGCGGCGGTTTCGGCGCCGGCTACCTCGCCGCCGGGCTCGCGGCCGTGCTGGCCGCGCTGGTCGGCGTGTTCTCGATCACCGGCGTGCTCTCGATGGGCGGCACGGCGGCGGTCGTGCTCGTCGTGACCCTGCTGCTGGGCACCCGCGTGCCGCGGATCGCCGCACGAATGGCCGGGCTGCAAGTGCCGCCGCTGCCCACTTCCGCCGAACAGTTCCAGGAAGGCATCGACCCCGAGCCGGGACGCGAGATCATGGCCCGCACCGCGCGGGCGGACTGGAACGTCACGGCGCTGCTCTGCGGGCTCGGCGTGGTGGTGACCGGATGCCTGACCGCGCTCGCGTGGACCCCGGGCTGGGCTTCGCCGACGCTGGCCGCCGCCGCTTCCTTCCTGCTGCTCCTGCACTCCCGCGAGTTCGTCGGCGCACGGCAGCGGATCGCGACGCTCGTGCCCGGGGTCATCGGACTGCTGATGCTGGTCTCCGCGATGTGCCTGCTCCTGCCGCCGGTCCTGCGGATCACCGTCATCGCGGGCCTGATCGTGCTGGCGGGGCTGCTGCTCGCCGGTGCCCGCTCGCTGCCGGGCCGGACGCTCCTGCCGCACTGGGGGCGGGCAGGCGACTGGGCGCACATGACGCTGGCCATCGCCATCGTCCCGCTGATGCTCGCCGCGCTCGATCTCTACGCGGTGGTGAGGGCGGCATGGGCGTGATCGCGAACGCGACTCCGGGCAAGTGGGAAGGGAGGCATCGTGCACTCGCGCAGTGACCAGGTCCAGGCGCATTCGTTCATGACCGCGCGTGTCGTCTCGGCGCTGGTGCAGGCCGACCCCGACGCGCCCAACCCGCCGCTGCGCCGGACGCCGCTGGGGTACGTGATCGGCCTGATGATCGCGATCCTCATCGTCGCGGGATTCGCGCTGTTCGGCGCGCTCGGCTACGGCGGCGCCCTCGACTGGCGGCAGCCGGGGAAGCTGATCGTCGAGAAGGAAACCGGCATCCGGTACCTGCTGAGCACCGACGGGACCCTGCGGCCGGTGCTGAACTACGCCTCGGCGCGGCTGCTCGGCGCGAAGGACGTCGCCCGGGTGCCGAGCTCGACGCTGGCCGACGTTCCGCGCGGCACCCCGATCGGCATCGTCGGCGCACCCGAGGCGCTGCCCGGAAAAGCCGCCGGCCAGGACCTTTCGTGGCTGGTGTGCGCGAGCACCGAACGCGACGCCGCCGGGGCCGAGCATCCCGCGCTGAAGGTGACAGTCGGCGGTTCCGCCGACATCGCGCAGGACGGCGGCGACCGGGCCGCGCTGGTGCGCGCGAGCGACGGCACCGAATACCTGGTGTGGCGGGACAAGCGGATGAAGCTCGGTGCGCCGTGGGTCGCGCCGGTGCTCGGATACGACAGCTCGAAGGCGTTGCCGGTCCGGGATTCCTGGCTCAACGCGATGCCCGCGGGCCCGGGCCTGAAGCCGGTGACCGTGCCCGGTCTCGGATCGCAGGGACCGAACCTCGGTGGGCAGCCGGCCGTGATCGGCCAGGTCTTCAAGGTCGACGTCGTCGGGCGCCCCACGACCTACCACATGCTCACGCGCAACGGCCTCATGCCGCTGAGCCAGACCGCCGCCCAGCTGGCGCTGGGCAACCCGGATTCCCCGGCCCAGAACGCGCGCGACCTTCCGCCGGCCGTCATGGCTTCCAGCCAGGTGACGCCGCCGCCGGAGACCATGGCGCAACTACCGGAACGTCCTCCGTCCCTTGTGGAGGTTGATGGTGACGACCCGTGCGTGTACACCGTTCCGGGCGCCGGGGACGCGGAATCCTTCCTGGTTTCGGCCACCTCGGACAACGGCGTCGTGGTGGCCGGACCGGGCCTGACCCGCGACGAGCTGACCGCCGATCGCATCGAGGTCAAGCCCGGCAGCGGGATGCTGGCCCGCACCCTGCCCGCTCCCGGAGTGCCGGGATCGGGGCTGTACCTGGTGACCGATTCGGGTGCGAAATACCCGATCCCGGACGAGAAAGCGGCTTCCGCGCTCGGCTTCGGCCTCACCGATGCCGTGCCGGTCCCGGCGCAGCTGCTGTCGCTGCTGCCGACCGGGCCGGTTCTCTCGCCGGACAAGGCATTAGGTGGTGATGCCCGGTCAGCACCGTGATTCGCCGCTGAGCGGAGGAAGAAATTGGAAGAGCTGGAAGCAGCTCGCATAGCACCCATGGGACGCCTGCTTCCCGTGGAGCCCATGGAAGCCATGGCAGCCGTGGAAGATCAGATTCTCATCCCGAAAACCGTCCACGTAGTAGGGAGTAGTCCAGTGGCAGACGCAGGTGGCATGTACGGCCTCGACGCCGGTGAAATGACCAAGATCATCACCGCGACCGACGACGCGCACAGCCGGATGACCCAGCTCAACAGCCGGGTGGAACAGACCGCCATGCAGGTGCAGATGGCCAACCAGTCCGACTCGGGCCGGCTGCAGGTGCAGAAGTTCCAGACCTGGCGGCAGGACTTCAACACGATCTCGACCCGTCTCCAGGAGCTCAACCAGAAGGTCAAGGACCTGCTCCGCACCGGTCAGTCGACCTCCGACTCGGCCACCGACCACGCCGGCCGCTGACCGCCGGTCCCGGATATTCAAGGGGAGAAGGAACATGACGCAGTTCGACATCCGCCACGGCGAGTTCGCCGCCGCGAACGACGCCCTGGTGGCCGCGGTCAAGGAAATGGGCGCCATCCTCGACAACCTCAACGAGGCCCTCAAGCGCAGCGAGGCGGCCACCCGCGGTAAGGCGCTGCCGCTGTGGCAGAGCAACCAGCAGCAGTGGAACCAGGCCTACGCGGACATGGCGAGGCAGCTGTCGTCCGGCGCGGACGCCTCCCGCCTGATCCACGAGGTGTTCACCGACGGTGACAACAAGGGCGCCTCGATCATGGGCTGACCGCCCTCGCCGGTGCGGGGCCCGCGCGTGGCGGGCCCCGCACCTCCCGCTCTTCCTTACGAGCATTGAGGAGATCCGATGGCTGACGAAAAGCAGGTGAAGTTCGACAGCGGGCAGTACAACAACCTGCTCAAGGACGTCGACGGCCAGGAAGAAGAGCTGAACAAGAAGTTCCTGAAAGCGAGTTCCGGGGTGCGGCTGGCGTCCGACTTCGGTGGCCGGGTCAAGATCGGCAGCCCCTCGTGGTCGGCGATCGAGACGTTCAACGGCAAGATGAACTCGTTCGGTGAGTCGACCGAGAAGATGAACAACGGGCTCAGCAAGGAATGGCGTTCCTTCACCAAGGCCCTCAACGAGGCGAAGAAGGTCTTCGAGGACACCGACGACCTCGCCCAGTACGAAGCCTCGAAGTTCACGGCGGAATACCCGGACCTGGCCCCGAAGGACAAGTCCTGATCCACACCGGGTGATTCCGCCTCCCTTCCCCCGTAGCAGTTGAGAAATCTGGAGACCCTCAATGGCCGACAAGGCGGACCTGACAGGACCGAGCAGCGAGTGGAACTTCTACCAGGCGATGTTCGCGCTCACCGGAAAGGGCATCGACCTGCGTCCGAAGATGGACGGCGTGCAGTGGTACCAGATCGGGGATGGGGGCAACGCGCAGGACGACTCGGCTGCTGCGGGGGGAGGTGACGCCAAGTACCAGGGCGGGGACAAGCTGAAGGACGACCTCTCGAACCGCGTGAACCCGACCGTTGACCTGTACTACCAGGCGTTCAAGCACATCTACTACCAGGTGAACCGGAACGAGGCGGCCCGGGATGCCTGGGAGCGCGCCGTCGACGACCTGAAGAGCCAGGTCGACGACATGGCCAAGAACAAGTCGGGCCTGCTCGACCTGCAGTCGCTGCGCGACGCACAGGCCTTGGTGCTCGAATACGAGAAATGGCTCAAGTCGTCGGGCGGGCAATTCCGGAAGTGGGCGACCACGCTCGACTCCGACGCATCCGGCTTCAACGGGAAGGCCGCGTCGGTCATCCAGCAGCGGATCGATCAGAGCGCCGACAAGCTGGAAGGGCTGCACGACCAGCTCGTCCTGGACCGGGGGGTTGCGGCTTCCAAGGCCCTGCAGGGTCTGGTGACCAAGATCGAGCAGACCACCAAAGCCCTCGCGGAGGCCTACTACACGTTCCGCGACAAAGTGGTCTACATCCCGAACAACAAGATGGTCGCGTTCGAGAACCTGCTCCACAAGTTCCTGACCGAAACCAAAGGTCTCGTCAAAGGCGGCGCGAACTACCAGCTGGACAACTACGACGGGACCGAGGAGGCCGAGGAGTACATCCGGAAGTCGCTTTCGGAGTTCACGGTCACCCTGGACAAGAAGAACATCACGGGTGACATCCAGACGGCCGCTCCGTGGAACCAGATCAACAAGAACATCGTCGACGCTCTCGACGGCCCCCTCAAGGACCTGAACACGGTCGCCGCCACGAAGATGAAAGAACTGGAGTCGGAGTTCCAGTACGTCAACTCCAAGATCACCGCACTGACGGAACCAGACCTCACTCCTTCTGGCGGGAGCCCCGGCCCCGGCCCCGGCCCCGGTGACGGCGGCGGTGGCGACGGTGGCGGCGGTGACATCGACCTGGACGATCTGCTGAAGGATCTGGGCGGCGACGACGGCGATGGCGGCGGCGGTGATGGCGGCGGTGGTGATGGCGGCGGCGGCGGTGATCTGGACGATCTGCTGAAGGATCTGCGCGGCGACGGCGGCGGTGGCGACGGCGGCGGCAGTGACGGTTTCGGCGGTGGCGACGGCTTTGGCGGTGGCGACGGCTTTGGCGGCGGTGGCGGCGGCGGTGACGGTTTCGGCGGCGGTGACGGCTTTGGCGGAAGCGGCGGCGGGGGTAACGGTTCCGGCGGCGGTGACGGCTTCGGCGGTGGCGACGGCTTCGGCGGTGGCGACGGTTTCGGCGGTAGCGGCGGCGGGGGTAACGGTTCCGGCGGCGAGAACTTTGCTCCGCCACCGGTCGGCTTCAGCGGGCCCGGCGGGTTCAACGCCGGCAAGGACAACAAGAACGATGGTGGTTCGGGCTCCGCCCCACCACCGGGCGACTTCAACGATTTCAACGACCCCGGTGGCTCCGACGGCTTCGGTGGATCTGGCGGTTCGGATGGCTTTGGGAGTCCGGATGGTTTCAGCTCGCCGGGTGGGTCGGATGGCTTCGGTGGGCCTGGCGGTTCGGATGGCTTTGGGAGTCCGGATGGTTTCAGCTCGCCGGGTGGGTCGGATGGCTTCGGTGGGCCTGGCGGTTCGGATGGCTTTGGCAACCCGGACGGCTTCAGCACGCCCGGTGGGTCGGATGGGTTCGGGAATCCGGACGATGATTCGGGCTTCGTTCCGCCGCCTGTTCCGGAGTACACCGGCCCCGGCGCGATGATGCCCGATCCCGGTGGGTCGGATGGCTTCGGTGGGCCTGGCGGTTCGGATGGCTTTGGGAGTCCGGATGGTTTCAGCTCGCCGGGTGGGTCGGATGGCTTCGGTGGGCCCGGCGGTTCGGATGGCTTTGGGAGTCCGGATGGTTTCAGCTCGCCGGGTGGGTCGGATGGCTTCGGTGGGCCCGGCGGTTCGGACGGCTTCGGAAGTCCGGGCGGCACCAGTCCGGACGGCTTCAGCGACCCGGGTGGCTCTGACGGGTTCGGTACGCCCGTCGGGTCGGACGGCAGCGCCACGCCGGACTCGTCGCGCGGCGGCGGCAACGCGCCGGTCGGCAGCAGCACACCGGTCGGCTTCGGCATGGGTGGCGGCGGGGGGACTCCGATGCCGCAACTGCCGCCGAACATGACGCAGCTCTCCGGCCCGTTGGGGACCGGCGGCGGCATGGGGGGCATGGGCGGCATGCCGTTCATGCCGCCGATGATGGGCGGCATGGGCGGTGCCGGCGGCAACCAGCAGGAGCGGGAGCGCCAGACCTGGTTGTCCGAGGACGAGGACGTGTGGGGCACCGACGACGAAGCGGGCCTGGACGTGATCGGACGCCCCGACGCGGCGGGCTACGAAGTCGACGAGCAGGTCGCGGTCGGCCCGGTCCGGCCGCCGCGGCAGCCCACCCGGACCCCCTCCGAGCAGGAGCAGACGGGTCAGGAGCAGACCACGTCCGGGCAGGCGTAGGGCGCGTGAGCGCGCAACCGTGCTCTGGCCCGGTTGCGCGCTCACGACCAGCAGTGAACCCGCGGCGGTGCCGGGGACGTGTGCTCAGTAGAAGACCACGTCCGTTGGGAGGAAGTCCCGTGTCATCGCCACTGTTCAACGAAATGGAAACGGCGCTGCAAGAACTCCGTGCCCAGCAGGACCGGATCCGCGAGGCGACGGAGCAGGCGGAGAAGGAAACCACCACCGCCACCAGCAAGGACCGGATGATCAGCGCCACCGTGGATCACCGGCAGCGGCTGGTCGGCCTGAAGTTCACCGGTACCCGCTACCGGAACATGGCCCCCGCGGAACTGGCCAGCCGGATCACCGAGGTCGTCCTGCAGGCGCAGGAGGAGGCCACCGGCAAGTCGATGGCCGTCTTCACCCAGTTCATGCCGTCCGGCTTCGGGGGCGGCCTCACGGATGTGCTCAACGGCGAGATCGACCTGGACCGCATGTTCGACGACGCGGTCCGGGAGGCCGAGGCGGCCGACGCCGAGATGAAGGGAGCCGACGCGAAGGGGGAGGACGGCAATGGCTGAGGACTCGTTCGCCGCCGATGTCGAGGCGCTGCGCCAGGGCGGGGTCAACCTTTCCCAGCTCGGCGACACCGCTCGATCGATCCTTTCCGAACTCCAGTCGGCCTGCGGCTTCTCCTTCGACGGCGATGACGACATCAGCAAGGCGCTGCGCGAGAAGTACAAGCCCGGGGAGAAGGCGGGACTGGAGTTCCTGAAGCAGCTCGGGGTGTCGCTCGGCACCGACGGGGAGAACGTCATCGACACCTCCAAGGTGTTCGACGACGCCGACAGCACGGCGAACGACCAGGCCAAGTCCACCGGTAAGAAGTAGGCGGTCCCGTGGCGATCATGGTGCCGCCGGAGGTCGGGAACCTCTTCATGGTCCTGACCGGCGAAAAGTGGCCGCAGATCGACGAGGATGAACTCCTGCGGCTGGGGGAGGCGTGGAAACGCGCCTCCGGCCGGTTGCAGAACGAACTGCGCCCGGAAATCGCCGCCGTGGTCAAGAAGCTCCGCGAGGAATTCCGCGGAAAGGCCGCGAACCGGTTCGCCGACCGGATGGCACCGCTGCTGGACTCGCCGAGCCCGTTCGACGCCGTCGGCGAGAGCTTCCAGGGCTCGGCCGACTTCCTGCGGCAGATGTCGCTGCAGACCGAGTACGTCAAGCTCGTGACGATCCTGTCGCTGATCGAGCTGCTCGTCGAGATCGCCTGGGCCATCGCCATGTCCGGGCCCACCTTCGGGGCGAGCATGACCTGGCTGGCGGGCCGGTTCGCGATCATGCGGTTCCTGATGAAGAACATCTGGGGCAGGCTGATCATGCGTCTCGTCCAGGCGCAGGTGTTCGGCATCCTCGCCCAGGTCGCCATCGACGCCGGGGCACAGCTCATCCAGATCGCCAAGGGGTCCAAGGACTTCAGCGAGTGGGACAAGAACTCCACGGTGCAGGCCGTCCAGGTCGGTGCGCTGGGCGGCGCGATGGCGCTGCCGCTGAGCGCGCTGGGCGGCGCACTGGGCAACATCTTCAGCAAGGTCCTGACCGACAAGCTCGGCAACCAGGTCGACAAGCAGATCCTCAAGGCGGCGGCCGACGCGGCGGCGGACAAGTACGCCAAGGAGCTGCCGAACGCGAAGTCGCTGGCCGATTTCGCCACCAAGATCAGCGACCACATGAACACCCACGTCGGCAAGGACCTCGGCGCGCACACCCCCGGCAACTTCGCCGGAATGTCGCTGAAGGGCATGTACGCGCACAAGGCCGGCCGCGCCCTGGGCGACGTCTTGGAGGAGAGCCTGCACGAGTGGCTCACCGAAGCCACCTACAACGCCACGCAGGGCCAGGGCTTCCAGGCCAGCGGGTTCGCGGCGACCGCCGGTGCGGCGTCGAGCATCTCGGAGAAGGTCGGCAGCTTCATCGGCGACGGGATCCACGGCAACCTCAAGCCAGGGGACGGCGAGAACCCGTTCCTGGCGGAAGCCAACGGCTCGGGGAAGGACTCCGATTCCGATTCCGACGGTGCGAGCACGATCTCCGGCGATTCGGGCGGAGACTCCGACAGCACCACGTCCTACGGGGATTCCGGCTTCGGGGATTCCGACGATCAGGCTTCGGTCGATACGGCGATCACCACCCCCGAAACGTCGCCTCCGGCATCGGGCGGAACCGATGGCCCGAAGGCGGATTCGGGCGGTGGGGGCGGCACGGTCACCGTCGGCTCCAACGGGCAGACGACAGGTACGGGTGGGTCGAATCCCGCTGGGGGACCGCCGAATTCGTCGGTTCCCGGCGGCTCGTCCCCCGGTGGGGACCGGGGCAACCCGGGAACGGGCGACGGACAGCCGGCGGGCTCGTCGCCGGGCTCCAGCGGCCAGGGTTCGCAGAACGATGGCCCGGCTTCCGGACAGCCGGTGTCCGGGCCCGGCTCCCAGCAGGGCGGTCCCGCCGATGGTTCGACCGGCACGCCGGGGCAGGGGCCGGGCTCCGGCCAGCCGTCGACCGGTCCGGGCGGGCTCGGGACGCCGGACGCCTCGGTTCCGGACAGCCCGGCTCCGACGCCGGGCAACGGGCCGGTCGACTCGCCCGAGGTCCAGGTTTCCCCCGGCGGAACGGTCGTCGACCAGCCGGGCACGAATCCGTCCATTCAGGACGCACCCACCACGAACGGGCCGGGATCGGTCACCACTGCGCCGAACTCGGGCGGGACACCGTCGACCACCCCTCAGGGCGGCAACGACGCCGCACCTGTGGACGGGACGCCCAACACCACGCAGTCGGGCGACTCCGGAACGCAGCAACCGTCGACGAACGTCAACCCGGTTCCCGGTTCCCCCAACGGAAACCAGCCTGCCCCGAACCCCCCGGCGAGCGATTCACCCGCGACGACTCCGGCCCCCGGATCGGGGAACACGGTCCAGCAGCCGGGCACCGACACCAACTCCCAGCCGGGCACCAACGACCAGCCCGGAATCAACAGCCGGCCTGATGCGAACACGAACGACCAAGCCGGAACGAACGACCAGCCGGGCACCAATGATCAAGGCGGTAGCTACCACCAGCCCGGGTCGACCGTCCAGCCGAGTGGGAACGTCCAGCCGGGCGGCAGCGCCCAGCCAGGCACGAACACGCAGCAACCCGGCTCGAACGCTCAGCCGGGGACCGGCGGCAACACGTCGCAGGCCGGGAACACGCCCACGACTTCGACCACCGGCAACACCCCGGCGCCGCAGTCCACGACGAACACCCCAGGTGGCACGCCGAAATCACCGGACACGACGGTCACGCCGGGCAAGGGGCCGCAGCGGCTCGGCGACATCTCGGTCACCGCCTCGACGAAGGCCCCTTCGACGCCGCCCAAGACGAACCCCGGCACCGAGACCGCGAACGTCGAGGCGCAGGTGGGCTCCGATGGCCGCCCCGTGGACCAGAAGCAGACCCCGGAGCCCGGGGAGTCCAAGAGCGAAACGCCCGACAACGACGACACGAGCTCGATCGACGACATCATCACGCCCGCCGAGGCCCCGCCGGACAACAACCCGGTGCAGACGCCCGCCGAAGCTCCGCGGGACACTCCCGGATCCCGGAGCAGTGACAACCACGTCGCCACGTGGTCGGTGGACCAGGGTGATCAGGGCAAGCTGGACCTGAGCCATTACGTGCACGGAGCCAAGCACAAGTTCGACTTCGGCAACGGCGTCAAGGAGAGCTACGACGTCGACAACGACTGGACGAACAACCGTGACCAGCAGGGCCGTGACAGCCTTGCGCGAGGTGCGCAGAAGATCCGCAACGGCAGGGGGCTCAGCCTCCCGGACGTCCTGTGGTACCGGCTCAAGGCGCGTGACGTCTCGGCGAACCAGTCGTTGCTGGACGGCATCATGGACGCGGTCGCCGACAAGCCGAAGGACTCCACCTGGCGGCCGGACCGGATCGGCGAGGGCGTCGACCTCGCCGGGAAGATCGACGCCAAGGACCCGGACCAGCGCCGGGTGGTGTCCCACTTCACCTCGCTGCGGGGCACGATCGCCGCACGAGAAGCGGTCATGCAGCAGCTCAACGTGCAGCAGATCCAGCTGAGAACGGGCAAGGGCCCGAACCAGAAGACCGAGACGATCAACATCGACTGGAACCAGATCCGCCAGGCCGTGCGACTCCGGGTCCTCGATGAGCTCGGCCGCAACCAGGAGCCTGGCGGGCCGCCCGGCCGTCGTCCGGGCCGCACGCCGCCATCCCATCCGGATGTCGGCCCCAGGATGACGCGGGAGTTCCTGCCGGACGCCTTCCGGGCCGACCCGGGTTTCAAGCGACTCGGCGACCTGGAGCTGGTGGACACGACCGGCCAGTCCGGGAAGTTCTTCCAGTCCAGCAACAACCGCGGCGAAATCCTCGACGGCCGGGCCGACCAGCTGACCCACGCGTGGAACCACCTCCGGTTCCTGGCCTGGATGGAATGGCGGAGCCTCCACGAACTGCTCAACAGCGGTGACGCCGGCGACGTCCTCGAAGATCCGGGGGCCTACTCGCAGCGGTCGCGGGAGAACACCGACGACCAGGCGCAGACCCCGGCAGCTGCCCCGCCGCAGTCAGGACCGGTCCCGGACAAGAGCAACGTGCCCAGCACTCCCGGCGGGAAGCGGTTCATCTCGCCGGAGGAGTGGGGCGACCGGCGCGACACCGCGCCCAAGGCCGTCGTCAACGAGTTCAGCTTCGAACCGATCAAGGAGGGAGCCGGCAAGGGGAGGGCGGCGGAACCCATCTTCGCGGGCGGCCGGCTCAGGGGCATCGACGGCCTCGGTCTCCTGCCGGGCCGCAACACCTACATCAACGTCGAGATCCGCCGGTTCCAGGCCCCCAACGGCGATTGGGTGCGCGAGTACACCATCAAGGCCGATCTCGTGTCGAAGAAGGACGCGCTGAGCGCGGAGCAGCGCCGCGAGGTCGGTGACCGGTTGCGCGACGTCGTGGACACCTACATCAACCAGAAGTACCGGCTGCGCGGCGGCGACCAGCTGCACCTCACCGTGGACTTCGGGACACCGAAGTGGGACGACCGCTCCAAGTCGTGGGACGTCGACTCCAAGCAGCGCCCGCCGGTGGAGGTCCACGACTCCAAGGGCGGCGCCAACCAGCTGCGGTGGGGCACCGAAGACGACAGCCTGGTCCTGCTGCACGAGCTGATGCACTTCCTCGGCCTCAAGGACGCCTACGAGTCTCCCGACACGGTGCTGGACCGCGAGGAGACGAAGGGGAAGAAGGAAGCCGGCCGGCAGCAGAAGGCGTTCACCGAGGACGACGAGCGGGCACTGGGCCTGATGGGCCCGAGGTTCCGGGAGAACCCGGTGCTGACCGACGAGAACCTCGACCGGCTCGAAGAGATCAGCCGGTCCGGCGGGGTGCTCCACGACCACCCCCTCGACGCCCCGTCCGCGAACCGGCCGGATCCCACGCCCCGGCCCGCTCGCACGAACAGCGAAGATCCGCTCGGCAACCCCGTGCAGACGCCCGCCGAAGTGGGGCCGCCGGCGGCTTGGGCAGGTGAGCAGCACGTCGCCACCTGGTCAGTGGACCAGGGCGGGCAGGGAAAGCTCGAACTGAGCCACTACGTGCACGGAGCCCAGCACAGGTTCGTCTTCGGCAACGGCATCGAGGAACGCTACGACGTCGACCGCGACTGGACCAACAACCGCGACCCCGAGAACCGCGACAGCCTCGACCGGGGCGCCCAGAACATCCGCAACACCAGGGGCATCGGCGTCCCGGACGTGCTGTGGTACCGGCTCACGACGAATCAGATCTCGGCGGACCATTCGCTGCTGGACGGCATCATCGATGCGGTCGCCGGCCTCCCGAAGGACGCTTCCTGGCAGCCGAACCGGATGGAGGGCAGCGTCGACCTCGTCGGGCGGTACGACCCCGGTGACGCGGACCAGCGCCGGCTCGTCGCCCACCTCGCCGCGCTGCGAGCCACGATCGCCACGCGCGAGGCGGTCATGAAGCAGCTCAACGTGTCGGACATCGAGGTCCAGACCAAGAACGGCCCGGAGAACATCAGGATCGACTGGGACCGGATCCGCCAGACCGTGCGGCTCAAGGTGCTGGACGAACTGAGCCACCACCCCGAGCCGGGCGGCTCCAGCGGACGGCGGCCGGGTCGCGTCCCGCCGTCCTCCAACGACGTCGGCCCCAGGATGACGCGGGAGTTCCTGCCGGACCTCATCAAATCCGACGCGGGTTTCAAACGGCTGGACGAGCTGGGGCTGATCGACAAGACCGGCCAGTCCGGGCGGCACTTCCAGGCCGGCAGCGGGCCGAACAAGGTTCCCGGTGGCCGGGCCGATCAGCTGACCCACGCGTGGAACCACCTCCGGTTCCTGGGGTGGATGGAATGGCGGAGCCTCCACGAACTGCTCAACAACGGTGACGCGGGCGACGTCCTGGAAACGCGGGCCGAGTACGCGGACCGGCGGTCGGGCAATGACTCGACCCAGCCGGCCGACATCGTCACACCGGCAGAAGCACCGCCGGACCGACCACCCACGACGCAGCATGAGCAGACCGAGGAGACCGGGAATCCTCCGGCGGACACGCGTGATTTCGGTCTGCCGGAGCCGCCGAGTGCGGCGGATTCGTTCGTGGCGGAAATGCTGGGGAACTTCCCGGATTCGTCAGAGGTTTCGTCGGACACTTCTCCTGAGTCGCAGACGTCTCCGGTCGACGACGCCGTCACCGTGGATCCTTCCGAGCAGCAGCAGGAGCAGCCCGAGGCGACCGGGAATCCCCCGGCGAACGCGCGTGATTTCGGTCTGCCGTTGCCGTCGCGCGTAGCGGATTCGTTCGCCTCGGAGATCCAATCACACCGCCAGGACACCCGGCTTCCGGCCGAGTTGGTGCGTGACGGCATCATTTCGCAGCAGGCGCGGCTGCTGCCCAGTGACGGCGTGTGGTCCGGCGAGAACGGCAAGGTCGACGACGCCCTGATCGACAACCTCACCGACAAGATCGGGATTCCCGCCGACCTGCGGGCTCAGGTCGCCGAGCGGTTGCGCGATCACGCGGAACAGCGCGGTGGAGTGTTCGGCCTGCTGCAGTCGCTGTCCGGTGGCCGGACGTTCCAGATCGACACCGGCGACGGGCCCAGGGATCTGTTCCTCCAGCTGGACCGGGACGTGGTCCGGCCCGGGCAGGAGGATCCGGGGCGCGAGCCGCACCAGCGTGCCAAGCAGGAGACGTCCAACAAGCAGACTTCCAGCGGCATGGTCTCCCGGAAGATGAAGTTCGGGATCGTGGCCGGTTTCTGGGACGCGGCGATCGATGCGGGCGCGACCATGCTCAACATGCGGGCGCTGCCGTTCGTCGCCTGGAGCGGCAGCCGTTCGCAGACCCTCAAGGACGGGCGCTGGGCGGTGCGGGAGCGCACGGCCAAGCTGGGCAAGCGCGACCAGATCTTCGACGTGAACTTCCAGCTGCGCTACCAGCTCGGCGGTCAGCAGCCCGGCAGCACCCGCTTCGACCCGACGGTCCGGCTGGCCTACCCCGAGTCGATGCTGGAAACACCCGGCCAGGACAACCGGGCCGAAACCACGGACACGAACACCACGCGCACCCCGGTTTCGATGCCGGTCGAAGCACAGCAGCTGATCGCGAATGTGGACAGCTACGCCAATGTCGGCGGCCTGCAGCGCAACGTCCTGGCCACCCTCCCGGACTGGGTGCGGCAGGACGCGACGCTCAGCGGCAACATCTCGACGAGCATCGATTCCCCGCTGTTCGTCGAGGAAACCGCCGAAGGCCTGGTCAACGGTGTGGACATCACGCACCGCACGATCTACCCGAAGGCGCTGTCGCGGCCGTCCCGGAGCTGGTCGAAGCACCCCGAGGTCAAGCTGCACGTCACCCCGAAGCTGCGCGGGTTCGAGCGGGTCGGCGGGGTCCGTGGCGACGTCGGCACCGGTGAGACCTGGCGGCGCACGAAGGACGGCAAGCTGTCCAAGAGCACCAGCTCCGGCGCCGAAACGGGGATCCGGCTGCGCTTCCTCCCCCAGGTGGGCGAGTTGGAGGTGGACGGGCACAAGAGCCCGTTCCGGGTGGGGCCGTTGGCGCAGTTCTCGTTCTCGTCGACGCGCCAGGAGTCCTACGCGAACCGGTCGGGTGGCAAGTCCAAGGACAAGTCGGTCGAGCGGGAAGGCGTGCAGCGGTACCGGCTCGACCTGTCGCTCGGCGCGGAGTTCACCGCACGCCCGGGCGGGAAGGGCACCCCTGCGCCGGTGGAGGTCGATCCCAGCGACGGCGCCGCGTACGTGTGGGTGCGCGATGAGGACACGGCCGAATTCGAGGCGGCGCTCAACAAGGCCCTGGGCACACCCAGCGTCCAGCCCCCGGCCGCGCACCGCGATCCGGTGTCCGACCCGGCGGAACGCCGGCGGATCCGTCGTGTCATCGACGGCGACGGCATGTTCAAGGACCCGGTCCGGCTGCACGGTGCGGAGCAGCTCCGGGAACAGGCCAGGCAGCACATCCAGCGCCGGCTGGCCGAGGACGGTGTCGAACTCGACGACGCGGGCTGGGCCGAGGTCGACGAGCAGCTGAAGGGTTTCGCGCCGCACAAGCTGCTGACCAAGTTCGACGCTCTCAGCCGGGACACCGGCACGCCGCACCACGTCGAGGTCCAAGCCGGCGGCCGGAAGTTCGACTTCGACGTCACCAACGCGCTCGGCGATGTGACCGGCAGGCGCGGGCTGGACAAGGACGTCCAGTTCAGCGCGACCCGTTCTCGGGGCGGTGGCTGGAAGAACGGTGTGTCGGGAACCTTCGGCTGGGGCGCCTTCGCCAGTGTCTGGGCCCGCACGACCGCTCGGGCCAGCGGAGGCTACGGCGCCTCCACCTATCTGGGCGGCGTCATCGGTGCCGGTGTGCGAGGAGAGCACGGCAAGGGCAGCGGGCACGGCACCGGCACCGAATCCGAGGTGCGGCTGAAGTACACCGGCAAGGCCGACCGGGTGCGCCGCGCGGTGAGCTTCGACATGAACGTCACCGAAACCACGCCGCGGGACATCTGGCACGGCGTGTTCCGGGAGAGCAAGAGCGAGCCGACTCCGATCAGGGTGGACGGCGAGGTCGACTACCGGGTCGCCCGGTTCCTCCTGGACAGCGACCAGAACCGCACCGATCAGAACAACACTGGGCGACCGCGGATCACCGGCGAAAGCCGGGTCGACATGCGGGACGCCGCGGTCGTCTCGATCCCCGACCTCTACAGCCAGGCCAACGAGGCGTTCCACGAAGTGCAGCGCAACGCGGCGCTCGCCGCGAAGGACGGCAGGTACGAGCGGGCACGACGGCAGCTGGCCGAAGCCAAGGACGCGGTCAGCGACGCGTTCGCCAGGTACTACGACAAGGCCGGTGACGCGTTCCGGAGCATGTGGCACGGCCACACCTACGGCGAGCCCGGCGAGACCCGGCAGCGACCGGAGCCCCGCAACCACGACCCGAAGTACAAGATGGACCTCGACCCGGAGTGGTGGCAGACCAACCTGGCGGGGATGTTCCACCGGACGCAGGTGCGCGACGACGGCGGTCGTGCGGGCATGATCTTCGACCGCATGCAGCGCGGTGGTGTCGAAATGGAGGTACACAACGAGCGGTCCCTGGGACAGGTCGAAGGTGACGGTCTCTGGGAGAACACCACCAAGACCGAGCCGTCGGTGTCCGACGAGAAGAACTCGGGCCTCTCCGGTGAGGCATCGGCGCAGTTCATCTACGGCGTCGGCGATGTGACGGCGGGTTACGGTGCGCGGGCTTCCGAGGGCCGCGAAGCCACGCTGGGCGGCACCACGAAGTCGAGTTCCGCCCGGCAGACGCCGCTGGAGCTGTTCACCGGGGACCTGGTCGTGCGGGTCCGGGCCGACGCCTGGCAGCAGCTGTTCGGCCAGCCCAACCGCAAGTGGAACGCGATCAGCCCGTACCAGATGGGCGCGAGCAGCGAGAGCATCGAGCTGGTCATCCCGGGCGGGGCGAAGTACGTCAGACCAAGCACCGGAACCGGGAACTCGCCGGACAACACCGGTCAGCAGCGGACGGGCGAGACGCTGCCGGAAGATCTGCCGCTGCTGCAGGACATCGGGAAGGGCCTGGACAAGAAGGTCACGGTAGCCAAGTTCACCGCGGACACGCAGCGGACACCGGGGGCGGACAAGCTGTCCGACCGGGCGATCAACGCGCTGGCGCATGCCGCGCCCGAGCTCTTCCCCGGCTGGACGCCCGGTTCCGGCAAGCCGGCGCCGCTGTACGACGGCACGCAGGTGCTGCAGCAGCTCGACGACGAGGCGGGCCTGCGCCAGGTGCTCAACGGCAAGTGGGACCGGACCCTGTACCGCTCGCAGTGGTTCGGCACGAACTACTACTCGATCACAGCGCGCGCCAAGAAAGCCGACGGCAACGCACAGCGACTCCACGGCGACGGCGGGAAGACCTCGGGGTACACGGAGTCCGAAGGCTCGCAGAGCGTCGGCGGGAGCAGCTCCCGCGGCGTCGGCATCGGCCTGGGTTTCAGCGTCACGCCGGAGGTGCCGACCGCCCCCACGCTGCTGCCGGGTGTGCCGCTGGGCTACTCCAAGGACGGCGGCAGCCAGCAGACCAACGACGTCGGCGAATTCCGGCAGGACCGTTCGGAGACCACCGATCACGCCGACGTGCGGGCGCCCGTGGAGATCGAGTTCACGATCCACAAGTTCAAGACCCCGCCGCTGCTGCTGTCCACGATCACCGAGGGCTCGGCCGGACCGTCCAGGTACCGCCACCCGGAAAGCCGCGAGGTCGCCCTGCCGCCCGAGCTGAAATCCGTGCGGGGAACGGTCGACCTGAACGTCCCGGAATACCTGCTCGAACAATCCCCCACCGCCGAGGGGCCCCGCACGCAGAACGACATCACCGACGCGGCCCGGAACACGAAGTCCTTCCACGCATCCAAGGCGTTGCGCAACGATCGGATGTCCACCGGTCTGATCGACGCCATCGCCGATGCTCGCAGCGGCCACAAGGACCTGGTGCGTCGCTGGTTCGGCGAGGGCACCCCGAACCGCGCGAAGGTCGACGCGCTGTTCTCGCCGGACATGCTGGTCTCCAACATCGGGCACGACCGGCCGTACCTCAAGGAGAACGGCTACACGACGAAGTTCCAGATCCACGACCGATTCCTGTCCGTCGACTACGAGGTGCAGCTGAAGCCACGCCTGACCGACCCGCGCTTCCGGGACGAATGGCACGAGAAGACGCACACGATCAAGGACGGCGCGAACGTCTCCGAGAGCAACGCCGACACCAACGACCGCGGCGGCAGCGCCGGAATGGGCTTCGCGGTGTTCGCCGCCAACGCCGTGACCTACGCCGGCCCCGAGTCCGGCCTGGCCCGCGGTGACGCCACGTCCGAGGGCATGTCCAACGGCACCCAGAGCGGCCACTCGACCAAGACGAAGAACGACACCTGGCGCCGCTACGACGCGGTCCCGGAGTTCGACCTCGTGATCCGGTCGAAGCTGCACTTCGTCCCGGGCTGGTCGGAACACCGCGTGGAAGGCGACGACGCGCTGGTCGGCTCGCGCATGGAGTTCGACGTCAAGAAGGCCGAGTCGGCTCCCTTCGACGAGGTGGCCGCACAGGAGAACACCGGCACTCAGCGGGAAACCACCGACACGCGGCGGGAAGACACGGATACGCGGCAGGAAGACACCGGTGTCCGGCGGGAAACGCCCGGTGATTCGCGACAGAACCGGGACCCGCGGCGGACGCTGCCGACGATCCCGGAGGAGTCCGAGCAGCTGCCGGACCTGGAATCCGACGATTTCCGGGACGACTCCACCCCAAGGCCGCCGGATGCGGACGTCGAGCGGGCCGAGACGGACGATCCGCGGGACGACCGCCACCAGGACACCGGTGATGGTCTCCACCCGGTGGTCGCGGCATGGCCCGCCGCCGAGGTCAAGGCGGGTACCACCGTCTACCACGCCACGTCGGCCCACTCCGCCGGTTACATCATCGAGAGCGGAATCCGGTCCGCACCCGACCCGACCGCGGTCCCTGCCGGGGTTGCGGGCAACGAGTGGGGCGGCGGCGAACTCGGCCTCGGCTTCTACACGCACACGAGCAAGGAATCCGCGGAGAACTACGTCTGGGACGACGATCGGAGGGTCACGCTCCAGTACGAGACCACGCAGGATCTGCGCGGCCGTTTCCGCCCCGAATGGGTTCCCTGGATCGGGGACGTCAAAGGCATGGACTACCGCCGGGGCGTGGACGCGATCCTCAACCCGACCAACCCGGGCGAGATCAAGTTCCACACCGGGCGAGACCACCTGGAGCTCAAGTACTTCTGGTTCGAGGGACAGGCCTACACCCCCGACAAGTTCGAAGCCCGCGTCCTGAACCACGACCGCCGAGTCGAAGCCGATACCCCGCAAGCGACGGAGCACACGTCGCAGCACGACAACCGGACTTCCGGGCACGATTCCTCCGTGCAGGTACCTGCGGTGGCGTCGCGGGATTCCGTCGTGGTGCCGGTTCAGGACGGGCAGGCGGTCTCGGTCGATTCGGTGCCCACGAACGGCGACCGGCGCGTGGTGCTGGTTTCGGCGTTTGATCCGGGTTCCCAGCCGGTGCGGTTCGAGACGACCGGGTCGCGGCTGGCGGCCGATCTGGGCAGGGAGGTCGTGGCGCTGGTCGACAACGGCCGTGGCCGCACGCAGTGGCGCAGCTTCCCCGCCGACGGTTCGCGCTCGCGAGTCGTGCCGCCGGATGCGATGACGTCCGTCCTCGCCGAATCGCTGCTGCCGAGCACCACCCGGCCCGAACCTGTCGAGACGCACACGGCAGTGCCGACGCACCGGCTGCCCGCGATCACGGAGAGCGTGGCTGTGGTGCCGTTGCCGGACGGGCAGCCGGTTTCGTCGGACATGGTGCGAAACCTGGCCGATCCCGCTGCCGAGCGGATCGTGCTGCTCTCGCCGCAGGCCCCGGAGACGCAGCCGGCGAGTTTCGCCGAAAGCGGCGCGAAACTGGCCTCCGACCTGGGCAAGGAAGTCGTGGCGTTGGTCGGCAACGGCCGTGGCCGCAACCAGTGGCGTGCCTTCCCGCCGGACGGGTCACGATCCCAGGTGGTTCCGGCGGACGGGATGGCCGACGTCCCGGCCACGTCCGTGGCGCTCGACCACTCCGAGCGGCGCGGCCCGACCACGCCGGAGGACGAGGGTTCGCCCGGTCCGTCCTACGAGTCGTGGCGGGAGCAGTACGACCGGCTGTCGAGCTGGGCGGAGAAGGGGAAGACCGCTGATGTGCCCCTGCCGCTCGCCCGGGCGATCGCGCACCAGGCCGGGGTCAAGCACCTGAGCCTCGGACCGGAGGATGCCGCCGCCCGGGCGCAGTACGAGCGGGATCTCGCCATGATCGACCGGGTTCGCCGGGAGCAGGGCGATCGGGCGGCGCTGGAGTTCGCCCGCGGGTTGAAGGAGTTCACCGACAGGTATCCGAAACCGGCGGGTGGCCTGCTGGGTGGTGTGAAGCACGACCTGCTCGTGCCCGAGGACCTGGACCGGGGGATCGTGGAGGTGCAGCCGGGCGCGGTGTTCCGCTTCCTCGACACCGAGCCGGCCGTGGCGCTCGCCGACGGGCTCGTGCCCAAGGAACCCGAGAACGTCCGGCCCCTGGAGACGCACGTCGGGACCACCGGACGCACCCAGTTCGTGTCCACGACCTACGACTCCGAGCTCAACTACAAGCGACGGCCGTACCGCTACAAGATCGTGCCTTCGGAGACGGGCATCGACGTGGCCGAAACCTTCCAGCGATGGGGTGTCAACTACTCGTTCAAATGGGAGCAGGAGGTCGCCTTCACGGGCACGATCCCGCCGGCGGACATCGTCGAGATCCGGAACAACGAGACCGGGGAAGTGGTCTGGCACCGTCCACCGCCGCCGCTCGCCGCGGACGCCCTGATGCCGGAATCCGGCATCGACGAGGACCAGGCCCGGGACCTGGTCGAGGACGCGGTGCGCGCCGACATCCGTTCGGGGCCGACGACCGCCGAGTCGCTGGCCGCGTCGTACGAGATCACGCCGGGCAGGGCCCGGGAGCTGATCGAAGAGGTGGCGGCCGGGGAGGTGCGAGCCGCGGCCGAGGCCGGCCGTCCCTTTCACCACGATTGAACTACCCGACAGGTTCTGCATCAACGAGCAGCAGGCCCTCGACCTGATCACGGCCGTCGCGGTGGCCGATGTGCGGGCGGCCGCGGAGCCCCGCAGTCGCTACGACGAGCAGTCCGTCGCCACCCGGTACAACGTGAACGGACGCGACGTGATCGCGGCAGCCGCCGTGGCCGACCTGCGGGAAAGCCCGGAGAACGGTCCGCGCCGGTCGGTGTTCTCCTGGGCCGCGAAGTACCGGGTGAGCCCGCAGGACATCCGCACCTGGATCAATGCCGCTGCGGTGCAGGACGCGCGGGCGGCTGCGGCCGCCGGTTCGCCGCTGGCGCCCGGGAGGCTGGTCGACAAGTACGGCATCACCCCGGACCAGGCCGAGGCCGCGATCTCCAACGCCGCGTTCGCGGATGCGCGGGAGGCTGCGGATTCGGGCCGTCCCCTCAGCATCACCAGGCTGGCCCGGAACTACGGCAAGAGCCGGAGCTGGGCCTACGGGCAGACCGCGGCAGAGCCGTTCTGGGCGGGTCCGGCCAACAGCCCCGAGTTCTTCCTGCCGGATCCGGCGATCCTGCCGGCCCGTCCGGCCGGGGCGGACGAGCTGAGGGCGCGCGCCGAGATCCGTGCGGCCGTCGACAACGGTGTGCCCATCAACGCCGAGGAGCTGGGCCGCAGGTTCGGCAAGAGCTACCGGTGGGCTCTCGACCAGGTCGATGCCGCGGCGCATGCCGACGTGTACGACGCCTTGGCGCACGGAAAGCGTTACGCCGCCGAGGCTCTGGCGGCGAATTACGGCATGAGCAGGGCGTGGGCGGTGCAGCAGATCACCCAGGCCCACGCCATCGAGCGCGCGAAGTCCCGCGACGCCGCCGACGGCCTGGAACTCGACGTGGACCGGCCGTACCAGCGCGACGAGCTGGCCCGCGATCACGGCATCTCGCAGAAGACGGCCACGGCCGTGTTCGAGCGAGCCGCCGAGGACCACGTGAAGTCGGTCCTCAACCACGACCTGAGCTTGCGCAACGCATTCGGGTCGGTCCACCGGCTCGGCATGGGCCGGAGGTGGACCGAGGCGCGCTTCGATGCCGCAGCGCAGAAGTTCATCCGGGATGCAGCGCACCAGGGTGCGGTTCCCGATGAGGGCGCACTGGTCAGGAAGTTCCGCAGGAGCCCGGAATCGGTGCGGGAAATGATCCGCAACGCCGTGGCCGCCGACATGTGGCAGAACGCTGCGCAGGGCCTGCGGCGGACGTCCGGTGAGGTCGGCCAGGAGTACGGCCTGAGCGATGCGGAGGCGGAGGCCCTGCTGGCGTCGGTCGCGGTCGCCGAGGCGAATGTGGCGGCCGTCCAAGGCGTCCCCTACCCCGCGCAGGACCTGGCCGGCCGTTACGGCAAGAACCGCAGGTGGGCGTTCGACCAGATCGGCGCTGCGGTGCGTGCCGACGCGGCGAGCGGGAAGTTCACGACAGGTGAACTGGCCGCGAGGTACGGCGTCAGCCGCAGGTCGGTCGAGTACCGGACCGGCAACACCGCGCCCGATGCCGGCCAGGTGGACCGCCCTGAGTCCACGGCGACCGAGGCCGAGCGCGCCTACCTCGACCGGCTGCGCTCCTACGGTGCTCAGCAACCGCCAAACGAACCCCGGTACACGGCGAATCGCTTGCACCGCCTGGCCATGAAGCACGACGTGGGCCGGGACCGGGCGCTGGAGCTGACCAACGACGCCGCACGGGCGGACGTGCGTGCGGCGGCGGACCGCGGGGAGCCGTACACGGCTGCGGAACTCGCCGAGCGGTACCACATCGTCGACCGGTGGGGCGCGGACCGGATCGCCGACGTCGCGCAAGCCGCCGCACGTGAGGCGGCGGACCGCGGCGACCCGCACACTGCCGACGATCTCGTCCGGATGTACGGAATCAGCCACGACGAGGCGGAAGCGGCGATCGTCGCGGCGGCGCTCGCCGATGAGCAGCGGACGTCCGGGAAGTACGGCATCGGTCCGGAGACGGTGGGGAAGCACCTCGACACCGTCGTGCGCGCCGATGTCCGCAATGCCGCGGATCGCCGTGAGCCGCACACCGACGAAGCACTGGCCGAGAAGTACGGACTGACCCGCCCGCGTGCGATCGACCTGATCAACACCGCTGCGCTCGACTACCTCGCCGACGCGGCGGAGGTCAAACGCCCGTTCATGGCGGTGCAGCTGGTCGAGAGGTTCGGCCAGGACACCGAGTGGGCCGAGCGCCTCAAGCACACCGCGGCGCGGGCCGGAATCCGTGCGGCCGCGGACGGTCGCCACCCGTACCTGCCCCAGGAGGTCCAGGACAGGTACCACGTCGACACCGACGACGCGCTGCCCCTGATCAGCGCCGCCGCACGAGAAGACGTGCAGGCATCCGCGAATCGCGGCGAGAAGTTCACACCTCATTCCCTGGCCGTCAAGTACGACATGGGCACCGAGGAGGCGGCCCGCGTGATCAGGGCCGCCGCACGAGCCGATGTGCACGAGGGGGTGAACTCCCGGAGCCGCCGTTACAACGCGCAGCTGCTGTCGGAGCGATTCGGCATCAGCCTCGACGTGGCCGGACACGAGTTGTCCGCGGCGGCCCTCGCGCACGCCCGCGCGGCCCGACGCAACGGAGAACCCTGGTCGGCCCAGCAACTCGTCGAGTGGTACGGAATCCCCTTCGAAGAAGCCAAACGCCACGCCATCTACGCCAGGCACGTCCCAGCGGACTCCGACGTGGAGTCCGATGTGGACTACGTCGACGACGACCCCGCCCCGGTGCCGCCGGCCCCGGCGCCCGCGGTGCAGGTCCCGCAAACCGCCGACGACACGGACTCCGAAGACGAAGAGGAGTGGTAAACGCCGTCGGGGACCAGCGCGCGAATCCAGCTGCACGGGTCACGCTCTCCCGAGGAGAAGTCACGTCCAAGAGTCGTGAGTGCCTATGGTCGCCACAGCGGCCATGACCACTCACGACCCGAGGCACGGGCATTCCGCGCAGAGGATGGAAAAGTCCAGTGAGACGTGGGCCACTTCACGGCGTGATGCCACTCGGAATCCCGGAATCCCGGCGGCAGTGGCCACCTGGCCGAACCGAAGCCCGAGCGTCTGGATTGAACCGTCTCCGGTCCTCGAGTCGTGTGATTCGTGGGTGCTCGGGAAGGAGACTGGTCGATGGGCGCGTTGGTCGTCGAACGGGCTGGTGCGGGCGTGGTGGTTCGCTCCGCGGACTCACGGGTTCCGCCGCCGCGGCTGCCCGCCAAGATCACCTCGGCGGATGATGGCCGGGTCCGCGTGTTCGTCGACCACGCGGCGCTGGGGGAGTTCGACCTGCTGGACGGCCGGGTCCTGGCCGAACTGGAAGCGCAGCTCCGGCCCGGCCAGGGCAGCCGGATACCGGATATCCGGTTGCTGGCCGGTCGCGCCGGGCTGGCCGGGGTCAACGGGCAGGCGCCCTTGGCGGCGCGCCTGTCCGAACGTCTGAACGTCGAGGTCGTGGCGCCGGACGGGAACCTGTTGATGCTGCCCGGTGGTGAGCTGTTCTCCCAGGGGGACGCCGCCGGCTGGGTGGGATTCCGGCCGGGCCGGCACAAGATCCACAGCGGTCCGCGGCATCCCGGCCCGGTCTGGCAGGACGAGCTGACGGAAGCACTGCGCAGAACACCGGCCGACCCGCGCATAGCCGTGGCCACCATCCCGGCCGGCCTGTGGGTCCGTTCCGCCGGGAAGCCGCCGCGCCCGGCGACCGACGTGGCGTTCCGCGTGCCCGTTTCCGGCTCCCGGCCCGCGATCGTCGTCGGCGCACCCGGCGAGGAACCGCCCGAAGTGATGGCGCTCGCCGGGCTCATCGCCTCGCTGCCTCCGCGCCTGCGCGAGACCTCCGCGCTGATCGGGTACGGGCCCGAACCGGTGGCCACCAGCTCGTGGGCGCAGCGGATCGCGGACATCCTCGGGATTCCGGTCAACGGCTGCCACGCGCTGCCGCAATACCTGCCGGACGGCAACAAGACCTGGCAGGCGCTGGACGGCACCGGGGAACCGACCTGGCGGCCGTTCGTGCTGGAGAGCACCTACCGGCCCGGCACGCCACCGATCCCGCGCAACTACGTGCCACCGGTTTCCGGGATGACCGAAGTCGGAACCGGCACCTACTGGTTCCAGGACGGCTGGCTGCTCGACATGCTGCCGTCCGGGATGCTCGTCCGGCCGATGCGGACAACGGCCGACCCGGTCGCGGTCCGGCTGGTGCCCGACCCGGACGCGGTGAACCTGGTCGTCACGGGAGCAGACGGGCCGCCGCCCGCCCCGGTGCTCAAGGCGATCGAACGGCTGGCCACGGCGCTGGCACCGGAAGTCCGCGCGCGACTGCGCCTGGTCGCAACCCCGCACTGGGACCCGGGCATCCTCGCCCCGCTGGCAGAATGGCTGAACGTCGGAGTGCACGTGCTCGGCGTATCGGGGCCCGGTCCGGCGGTCTTCCCACCAGCACCGAGCAACGGCGAAGCACGTTCGCCGGGGGCACCATCCGGCGAGGTGGAACAGCCGACGCATCGGCTCTCGCCCGTCCCGGTCCAGCCGCCCGCAGACCAGCAGACACCAGCAGGACCGGAGCCCCGGACGCTGCCGCCGGCGCCGGTGGAGGTCGACACCGAGGGCCGGATGCGGCCGATCGGTGACGGCTGGCGCCGAGACGACGCGGCGGCCACGAAAACGCCTGCGGTGAAGGGTGACGCGGCACCGGGCGGCTCCCGCCCTGCCGCGCTGCCGGTCACGTCGGCTTCGGTGCGGGTGCCGACGGTCGCATCGACTGCTGCTCCCGGTGGTGGTTCCGCTGTGGCGACGGCGAAACTCCCCGAGCCGGTCACGGCTTCTGCCGCGCCTGCCGCAGGGGCTGCGCCGACTGCCACCGAGCAGCCTGCGGTCCCGGTCGCGGACGCCGCCGTGATGAAGACGATGAAGCTGTCTGCGTCACCCGCATTCCCTGTCGCTCCCGCGCCTCCGGCTCCTGCCGCGCTTCCTGCCGCGCCTGCAACGCCTCCGGCTCCTCCTGCCCCCGTCACGCCTCCTGCGATGCCTGCTGCTCCTGCGGTGCCTCCGGCAGCTGCGGCACCCGCCGCGCCTGCGGTGCTTCCGGCGGCTGCGGTGCCTCCGGCTCCCGCCGCTCCCGCTGCGCCTGCCGCTCCTCCGGCTGCTGTGATGCCTCCGGCTCCTTCGGCTCCCGCCGCGCCTTTGGCTCCTGCGGCTGCTGTGGTGCCTCCGGCTCCTGCGGCGCACGCCGCGCCTTTGGCTCCTGCGGCGGCTGTGATGCCTCCGGCGCCTTTGGCTCCCGCCGCGCCTGCGGTGCCTTCGGCTCCCGCCGCTCCCGCTGCACTTGCCGCGCCTCCGCCGCCTCCGGCTGCCGCCGCTCCCGCGCCTGTGGACTCGCCTACCCAACGGCTCAAGCCCGTCGCCGCAGGTCCGGAGGGCACTGCGCGATCGGCAGCCAGTGCGGTCCGGGCCACCAGCGCGGCGCAGGTACCGGTGGCGTCGGTCGCTACGGCTACCGAGCTGGCGCCGAAGGCCACACCGGCCACAACGCCCGCTCGACCGGAGAATGCGGCTCCCGCAACGGAAAAACCCGCGCAGGCAGCGGCCGAACCGAGTGCTGCTGCACCGGCGCCCGCCCAGCCGGGCCCGGCTCCGCAGGTCGCCGCCCAGCGTCCTGCGCAACCGGCTGCCGCAGCGAACCCCGCGCAGCAGGCCGCGGAGCTGGCTCCTGCCGCAGCCGGGCCTAGCGCTGCAGCGGCCGAACCGGCCGGGGCGGCTGCCGAAGGTGCGGCTCGTCGGGGGCAGCCGCTGTTGCTGACCGATCACGCCAGCACGGAGGGGGACCGGCTGCAGTTCCGGAAGTCGCTGGGCTGGCGCTACGACGCGGCGACTCAATCGGTTTCGCGGTTGCTCGCCGAACGTCCCGGGCTGCGTGGCGGTGCGGCCATCGACGACGCCATGATGACCGAGCTGGCCGCCATCCACGTGTTCGCCACGTCGGACCAGGCCGAGGTCATCGAAGCCTTCCGGTCCGGTGCCGCTTCCCGGCACTACCCGTTCATCTCCTGCCTGGCAGGGGGTTTGCGGCGGCTGCCGTCCGTGCAGGGACTCGTCGTCCGGGGTGGTCCGGAAATCGGGGCCGGGGCCGGTGATTACGCCGTGGGCGCCGACCTGTTGGAGCCCGCGCCGCTGATGGGTGTGGCCGATGCGGCGGCTCCCGTCCCGGGTGGTGTCGAGGTGCTGGTCTGGTCGGTCACCGGGCGCCGGATCGGCGGGCTCGCCGATGGGACCCGCGCATCCGACGTGATGTTCCTGCCCGCCACCGTGTTTCGGGTGCTCGCGGTCGAGACCGGCACTGCGAGCCCGCGCGTGCTGCTCACCGAGATCGGGCTGGGGCGGCAGCGTTCGCCGGAGGCGCAGCAGCGGTACGACGCGAAGATCCTGGCTCGGTTGCGCGAGGCGGCGGAGAACCGGGAGGACGTGCCGGGCGGTGAGTTCTCCGACGAGGACCGGGCACGGCATGCCGTGCTGCCGGGCTCGCCTGCCAACCCCTTCGCGATTCCGGAAATCGGGGGCGTGCGGTGAGCGTGACAGCGATCGCGGTGCACGGTCTGCTGCTGCACCTCGCGGGCCGGCTGCCCGACGACGAACTGGCGGTGCTGCGCACCTGCCTCGCCGACGGCGAGCTGAGCGAAATCGCGGAGGCGCTGGTGACCGCCTGCGCAGCGGACCGGTTGTCGTTCACCGAACAGGAGTCGCGGGTGCTCGCCGCGCTGGCCACCGAGCACGGGTTCGACCCGCCGCCGCACCGGTCCGGGGAACCTCCGCAGTGGCGGTTCTCCCGCCCGACCAGCGCGGTCCCCGCCGGGGATGCGGGCGCTGTCGAGGCGGTCGGCCGGGTCGGGGGAATGCGGGCGTTGTGGCGGTCCCGCCGGGATTCGGACGGCGGCACGGTCCACCTCGGTGAAGCCGGGCCGGACGCCGATGTCGTCGAGCTGACCGCCGAAATCCAGCACCGGCTGACGGAAGCCGGTCAGCTTCCGCGCGTGGAAGTCTTCCCGGTGGGTGCCGAGTTGCCCGCGTACCACGAGGCTGCCTTGGCGGTCGCCGAGCTGGTCTGGCCGGAGTCGCCGCCGCAACCCCGTCTCGCGCGGGTCTTCGACGGGCGCGACGCGGCCGGGAACCCGTTCTTCCGGCCGGATCGCGGTCACGTCGAACCGGCGGTCCAGCAGCGGCTGCTGGCCTACCTGTCCGCCGGGCCCGTGGTCCTCGGCACCGACGCCGTGATGCGGGACGTGCTGGATTCGGGGCGGTCGCCCGCCGTCGGGCTGAACTTCCGGTCCGACGGGACGTGGATCTGGAACGACGCCGTCTGCTACTACCTCGAACGGCACCGGCTCGCGCCGGATCCCGAACTGATCGCGCACGTGACCGCCGCCCCGGCGATGCCTGCCGGGCTGAGCAGGCTCGAGCTGCACTGCGCGCGAAATGTCCTGTCGACACCCGAAACCCGAGCGGGGCAACGATGAGCCACACCAGGACGATGCTTTCGGTCTCGCCGACCGCCCCCGATTCCTTCCGCACCATCGGCGACGCCATCGCGGCGGCGACCAACGGCGACGTGATCTCGATCCAGCCGGGCACCTACCCCGAATCGGTGGTGCTGAGCCGGGACGTGACGTTGTCGGCGGCGGGCGCGGCCGGCGCGGTCCGGATCGAGTCCAGCGGCGACCCGACGATCGTGATGGCCGCCGAAGCGGCGGTCCTGTCCGGGCTCACCATCGTCCACCGTGGACCCGAGAACTCCGCGATCGACCTGTCCACCGGGCGGCTGCGGCTGGAGGAGTGCCGCGTCGAGGCGGAGTCCGCGGCGGCGTTCTACGCGCACGGGCAGGCGGAAGGCAGCGCCACGGGCTGCCAGTTCACCAACCCGGCCGGTGCCGGGGTGATCGCGGTGGACGGTGCGCAGGGGCAGTTCACCGGCTGCGAGCTGAGCGGCTTCAAGTCCGCCGCGGTGGTGATCCGCACGGGCGCGAGCCCGCAGTTCGTCGACTGCACGATCGTCGACACCGAAGGCAGCGCCGTGCTGGCCGCCGAGCGCGCGCAAGGCGCGGTGCGCGACTGCCGGATCACGCGTGCCGGAAGCCCGGCCGTGGTGGTCGAGGGCGGCAGCGCACTGCGGCTCACCGGAACCACGATCGCCGAGAGCACCGGTGTGGGGGTGCTGGTCGCATCGCGATCCACGCCGCAGATCGAGGACTGCCGCATCGATTCCCCCGTCTCGCAGGGCTTGGTGCTGATGCAGCAGGCCGAGCCCGAGATTCGCGGCCTGCAGGTCCACCGGCCCGGCGGGTACGGCGTGCACGTGGTGGAGCAGTCGGGCGGAACCTTCGCCGGCTGCTCGATCTCGGAGGCGCACGACGTGGGCGTGTGGATCTCCGGCTCGGCCCCGTCCTTCGCGGATCTGACCGTGAACGGATCCGGCGAGCAGGCCGTGGTCGTCACCGACGGCGGCACGGCGAACTTCCGCGACATCAACCTGTTGCGGGCGGGCGGGGCCGCGGTGGAGATCAGGTCCGCGACGGCGATCGTCAACGGCGGTACCGTGACCGGACCGGCGGCCGAAGGTGTGCTGCTGCTGGAGAAGGCGCGCCTGGAAGTCGAAGACGTCGTCGTGTCGGGCGCCGAGGGGACCGGCGTCAAGATCTCGGCGGAGGCGTCGGCGGATCTGCGCAACGTCACCGTGTCCGGCAGCGGCGAGGCCAACGTGCTGGTGTCCGACGGCCAGGCCGTCCTGCGCGGCTGCGAGCTCTCGGAGGCGGGGCAGCAGGGGCTGCTGGCCTCCGGTGCTTCCTCAATCGCCTTGGAGCGGAGCAGGATCCGGGATTCCGAAGGCGGCGGCCTGGAATGGTCGGCCCGTTCCTCGGGCGTGCTGGACAGCTGCGAGATCTTCGGCAACGGCGGCGACGGCCTCACGGTCGGGTCCACCGAGTCCATCACCATCCGCAACTGCGTCACCCGGGACAACGGCGGCGCCGGGGTCCGGGTGCTCGTCCGCCGGGACAACCTGCGGATCAACGGCCTCACCAGCAGGCAGAACGGGGACCCGGAGAGCGACGACCCGGCCGCGGCCGGACCCGCCGAGCCCACCGAGCCGCAGCACTTCGGCAGCTCGCGGACACCGCAGGAACCGCCCGGGCCGGAGAAGCCGGCGTCCACCGCGGACGCGCCGGCCAAGCGGAGCTCCGAAGGGCCGCTCGGCGACCTGCTCGGCGAGCTGGACGCGCTGGTCGGGCTCACCGACGTCAAGCGCGAGGTGGAGGTGCTGACCCGGCTGGAGCAGATGGCCGAGAAGCGGGC